>JAAYVI010000027.1 GCA_012517235.1 Elusimicrobiota bacterium
ATGCAGAGAATAAAAGAAGCGGCCGAAAAAGCAAAGATAGAACTTTCTACCGTTCTTGAGACCGAAATAAATCTTCCTTTTATTTCGGCCGATTCTTCCGGCCCCAAACACCTTACGATGAAACTGTCGAGGTCCAAACTTGAAGCATTGGTCGATTCCATAGTTAAGAGATGTCAAAAATCAATAGATACCGCTTTGGAAGACGCCAAACTTAAAACGTCCGACATAAGCAAAATAATACTGGTCGGCGGACCTACGAGAATGCCTATAGTTCAGAAATTTGTCGAAGATTATGTAGGCAAAAAAATAGAGCGCGGCATAGACCCTATGGAATGCGTGGCTTCCGGAGCGGCCATACAGGCTGCTGTTCTTACGGGAGACGTCAAAGACGTTCTTCTCTTAGACGTTACTCCTCTTTCTTTGGGCATAGAAACCTTAGGCGGCGTAATGACAAGGCTTATAGAAAAAAACACTACCATACCGGTGAAAAAAACTCAAGTTTTTTCCACTGCGGCCGATAATCAGCCGGCGGTTACCATACACGTATTGCAGGGCGAAAGGTCTATGGCCAAAGACAATGTTTCTCTGGGAAAATTTGATCTGGACGGAATTCCTCCCGCTCCCAGAGGAGTGCCTCAAATAGAAGTTACTTTCGACATAGACGCCAACGGCATACTTCAGGTTTCGGCAAAGGACCTGGGTACCGGCAAAGCTCAGCATATAACCATAAGCGCTCCGAATAAGCTTAGCAAAGAGGAAATAGACAAGTTCGTAAAAGAAGCCGAAAAATTCGCCGAAGAAGATAAAAAATATAAGGAAAAAATAGAAGTTAAAAATGAGGCGGATTCTTTTGTCTACGCTAGCGAAAAAGCTTTAAAAGAGCACGGCGATAAAGTAAGCCAGGACGAGAGATTGGCCGTAGAAAGAGCTTTAAACGACTTAAAAGAAGCTTTAAAAGGCGACGATACCGAAAAGATAAAAAAACTTAAAGAAGAACTTATAAAAGCTTCTCAGAAATTAGGAGAAGCCGTTTATAAAGCCGCTCAAGAAAAAGCTTCCGCGCAAGCAGCGGGATCCGCTAAAAAGGAAGAAAAGAAAGAAGATGTCGTAGACGCGGAAGTCGTAGACGAAGGTAAAAAGTAAGCGAAAAAAATATAAAAATAAAGGCCGGAGCATAAAAAACTCCGGCCTTAAAGCTAAAAATTTAACAAACGGATAAAAATATGGCCGATTATTATAGAACTTTGGGAGTACCGAAAAACGCTTCGGACGAAGAGATAAAAAGCGCTTTTAGGAAATTGGCTTTGAAATATCATCCCGACAGAAATCCCGGTAACAAAGAGGCGGAAAATAAATTTAAGGAAATAAACGAAGCGTATGAAATACTTTCAAATCCGGAAAAAAGAAAAATATACGACGCTTACGGAGAGGACGCTCTTAAGGGCGCAGCGGGCGGACCGGGAGGCTTTTCCGGAGGATTCGGCGGATTTTCGCAGCAAGGCGATTTTTCCGACATATTCGGCGATGTTTTTGAGAATTTTTTCGGAGATCAAATGGGAGGCAGACGTTCTTCTTCAAGAAGGCGCGGAGCCGATTTGAAATATAAGGCGGAAATTTCTTTGGAAGAAGCTTTTAACGGAGCCAAAATAGAAATTAAATACGATAAAAGGTCTTCCTGTAAAACTTGCGGCGGTTCCGGAGCTCAAAGTAAAAGTTCCGTTAAAAAATGCCCTTCATGCGGAGGCAGAGGCAGGGTTCAGTATTCCCAGGGATTTTTTTCTTTTACTCAAACTTGCCCCAAATGCGGCGGTTCGGGAGAAATAATATCTTCTCCTTGTAAGGATTGCGGAGGATTGGGAATAGTTAAAGAGAAATCTTCTTTGAACGTTAAAATTCCGGCCGGCGTGGAAGACGGTTCTGTTTTAAGAGTTTCCGGAGCGGGAGATGCGGGAGAAAAAGGCAGCTCTCCGGGCGATCTTTATATAGAAATATCGGTAAGACATCATCCTCATTTCGAAAGAGACAGGCAGGATTTGATTTATGAATTGCCTTTGGATATGGCCGACGCCGCTTTGGGATGCGAAGCCGAAGTTCCCGTAATAGACGGAGGCAGAATAAAAATAAAAGTTCCCGAAGGGGTGCAGTTTGGCAAAATACTTAGGGTTTCGGAAAAAGGCATGCCTTATGCCAATTCGAGAAAAAGAGGGGATTTGCTTGTTAGAGTAAAAGTGGAGACTCCTTCGCATTTGACATCCGAACAAAAAGAACTTCTTAGGAAGTTTTCGGAAAGTTTAAAACAGCAGAAAGAAAAAGAAAATTCGAGCTTTTTTAAGAAAATTTTCGATTAATCCGTTCCCTTGATATTCTTAAAATTGTTTATAGCTTTCTGTAATCATACAATCTTCTAATCATTGTATGTTAAACTGTATGTTAAACTAAGATAAAATTTGTAAGATGAATGAACTTACAAACGGTGCGGCAGCCCGATCTAATCATGGTTTATAAACCGCATTGGAGCATGGAGCGCCGCGCCGATAAGATAATAATCCGAA
>JAAYVI010000028.1 GCA_012517235.1 Elusimicrobiota bacterium
ATATGGGCGCCTTCTTCGTGGGCTTTTATGCTTGCCGCCGGTATTACGGCGGCTTTGGGATTTATGAGATTGGGGACAATGATTAAAGAGGATAAAAAACCCGAAGACGCGGATTTGGTTTTTGAAAAAAACGAACAATAAAAAACCCCGGGGTTCTCCCGGGGTTTTTCTTTAAAACAATTTATTAATACATGTCGGCGCCAGGAGGCATGGCGGGAGCTTTTTCTTTCTTTTCGGGAAGATCGGCTACCATTGCCTCTGTGTTGATGAGAGTGCTCGCTATGGAGGCGGCATTCTCAAGCGCGGTTCTTGTCACTTTGCATGGATCCACTATTCCGGCTTTCATAACGTCGACATATTCCAACTTTTCGGCGTCAAAGCCTATTTCGGCAGGAGAGTTCTTTATTTTTTCTATGACTATGGAGCTGTCTACTCCGGCGTTTTCGGCTATGGTTTTAAGCGGAGCATAAACCGCTTTTTTAATTATATTTACGCCTACTTTCTCGTCTTCGTCAGCGGCTTGAAGTTTGTCGAGAACTTTTGAAGCTCTGATTAAAGCTACTCCGCCGCCGGGAAGAATACCTTCTTGGACGCCGGCTTTAGTGGCGTTTTTGGCGTCTTCTACTTTGGATTTTTTGGCTTTCATTTCGGTTTCGGTGGCGGCTCCGACTCTTATTACCGCTACTCCGCCCGAAAGTTTGGCGAGTCTTTCTTCCAATTTTTCTTTATCGTAATCCGAGGTGGTTTCCTCTATTTGTTTTCTTATTTGATTGGTTCTGTCTTTAATTTCCTTTTTATTGCCCTCGCCGTCTACTATGGTCGTATTTTCTTTGTCGACCACTATTCTCTTGGCTTTTCCGAGCTGTTCCAGACCGGCTTTTTCAAGTTTCATTCCTCTTTCTTCGCTTATTACTTCTCCGCCTGTAAGTATGGCGATATCTTCGAGCATCTCTTTTCTTCTGTCGCCGAATCCCGGAGCTTTTACGGCGCAGCCTTTAAGAGTTCCTCTGAGTTTATTGACTACGAGAGTGGCAAGCGCTTCTCCTTCTATGTCTTCGGCTATTATCAGGAAAGGTTTGCCGGTTTGAACTATCTTTTCGAGAACCGGGAGCAGATCGTTCATGGCGGATATTTTCTTATCCGTTATCAATATGAGAGCGTCTTCGAGAGTGCATTCCATCCTTTCCGGATCGGTAATGAAATAAGGAGAGAGATATCCTCTGTCAAACTGCATTCCTTCCACTACGTCGAGTTCGGTTTCGGAAGATTTTCCTTCTTCTACGGTTATGACGCCTTCGTGGCCTACTTTTTCCATTGCCTGAGCTATCAAATCGCCTATTACCTTATCGTTTGCGGATATGGTGGCTATTTGAGCTTTTTCCTCTTTTGTTTTAACGGGTTTGGCCATCTTTTTGAGTTCTTCTACCACCGCGGCTACGGCTTTATCTATCCCTCTTTTTAAATGTGTGGGATTTGCGCCGGCCGTTATATTTTTTAATCCTTCGTTAAAAATGGCTTGAGTTAAAACGGTGGCGGTGGTGGTGCCGTCTCCGGCTACGTCGTTAGTCTTGGACGAAGCTTCTCTTACAAGCTGCGCTCCCATGTCTTCAAAATGATCCTCAAGCTCTATTTCCTTGGCTATCGTAACGCCGTCGTCTATTATGGTCGGAGAGCCGAATTTTTTGCTCAAAATTACCGCTTTTCCTTTGGGACCGAGCGTAACCTTTACCGCATTGGCAAGTTTATCTACGCCGGCTTTAAGTTTCAGTCTTCCTTCTTCGGAATACATTATTTGTTTTGCCATTTGTTCCTCCTTAAGCTACTATGCCGAGAATATCTTCTTCTTTCATTATCAGATATTCTTCGTCGTTTATTTTTATTTCGGTGCCGGAATATTTTCCGTAAAGAACTTTATCTCCCACTTTTACTTCCATAGGAATAAGTTTTCCGTCTTCCGTTCTGCCTTTTCCGGCGGCGACTATTTCGCCTTCCTGGGGCTTTTCTTTTGCGGTTTCCGGTATTATGATTCCGCCTTTTTTTACTTCTTTGGGCTCCAGAGGTTTAACTATTACTCTGTCGCCGAGAGGGTGTATGTTTATTTTTGTTTTAGCTTCTGCCATTTTTCCTCCTAAGCTTAGATTATTAGCAAATCTTTTATCTAATTGCTAATTTACAAAATTCTTTAATCTTTGTCAATAGCAATCTTGTTTTATGAGTGCTAATTTTGTTTTTTTAGATTTTTTTTAGGCAAAATTTAAATCTGGTGGCTCCGACTACTATTATGTCCTCATTTTTAAGAAGAACTTTATCTTTGAGTTCGTCGCCGTTATACTTCACTATGCCTTCTTTTAAAGGATTTAAGTAATAGCCTTCGGATCTGAAAGTTATTACCGCGGCAAGCTCCGGAAGTGAAGAAAATATATTTGCCGATTTTGCGGGTATGTTGGCTTTTCCTTGTTTGCCTATATATGTTGATACCGCTTTTATCTCGTATTCCAGTACGGAGTCGGCCGGATTTTCTATGGCTTCCAAAGACGCTTTTACGGTTTTTGGATCTATGTATTTTGACTGTGTTTTTTCTAAAATTTTAATTTCTTCCTCTTTAGGAGAATTATTCGATTCGGCCGTGTTTTTGGAAGAGGAAAAAATTAGAGAATATTTTACTATAGTAACCGTATCTCCGTCTTTTATTCCGGATTTAAGTATTTTTTTTGAGTTCAGAAAAGTCCCGTTTGTGGAGTTTAAATCTTCTATAAAATAAGAATCCCCCGCTTTGTAGATTTTACAATGTTTGCCGGAAACCGTGGGATTATCCAAAACCAAATCGTTTTCCGATTTTCTTCCTATTACGACGGAATCTTTTTCGGTTTGAAATTCTTTTATAAAAGAAGACTCGTATTTTATCATTAACTTTATCATATTCCTATTTTCCTCAAAAGCATTTTAAGCTTTTCTTTAAACTCTATTTTTTCGGCGGTTCCCAAAGCTATGGTAACATTGTCCGGAGCCCCGGCTTCATATGATTCTTTTATAAGGATTTTTACGGCTTCCTCGCAGTTATTTTTTGCTTTTACCGCGGATAATATGTCCTCTTCTTTTACGCATTTAAAAAGTCCGTCGGAACATAGAAGTATTTTATCTCCTTCTTTTATTTCGGTTTCGGAGATTTCGGGTTCTATAAGACTTTGCGTTCCGAGAGCTTTTAGAAGAACGTTTTGAAGCGGCGAAGTTTCCGCCTGTTCTTTGGTTATTATCCCTTTCCTGACCTGCTCCATAACGAGAGAATGGTCGCTTGAAAGTTGAAAGATTGAGTTTTCTCTTATCAGGTACGCTCTGGAATCTCCTATATGAACCAAAGAAAGAATTCCGTCGCAACAAGCGCAGGCGGTTACCGTCGTCCCCATTCCTTTGTTTTCTTCCTTGGCTTTGCTTGTTTCGTAAATCATCGCATTGGCTATGTTTACGGAAAAAATTAATCTGTTTGTCTGAACCGAGTATTTTTCATAGTAGGGAGAAGGTTTCATTTGAGCTTCGGTAAGCTGGGCGTATTTTTCCGCTATTATTTTTACCGCCATGGAACTTGCTATTTCTCCAGATTTGTGTCCGCCCATTCCGTCCGCGACCACTGCCAAAGAAAGGTCGTTATCTATGAATATGCTGTCTTCGTTGTTTTTTCTTACTTTGCCTATTTCGCTTTTGCCGCAAAAAGATATTTTAAAACTCACTTATTCCCCCTTTCGTCTTCCGGATAAATCAAAGGAAGAGTTTTCTCTATGTCCGCGCCGGCGTTTTCGGCGGATTGTTTTTTCTGTCCCAGCGTTTCGGAAATCGGTATTTGTTTTTCGCTTTTAATATTTCCCGGCGCCGGATTTTGCGCCTTATCTTTATTTTGAGCTTCTTTTGTCTGAGGCTTAGTCAAAAGATTTTCGGAAATATTTTTAGGTTCTTGCTTTATTTCTACGGCGGCATGACTATCTTTTTTTTCCGCCGAATTATTTGTGTTTTCCGCTATTTTTTCGCCTTTGAGAATTTTTTCTATGTCTCTTGCCATTTCTCCGGCTGTTTGATATCTTTCCTGCGGATTCTTTTTTAGAGCTTTTTCTATTACTTTGTCTACTTCTTCGCTTATTTCTTTTTTCAAAACCGAAGGCTTTTCAAAATTTTCATTTGTTATCTGATAAAATAAGGTAGCCACCGATTCCCCGCCTTTCCATGGTCTTTCTCCGGTGAGAAGTTCGTACATCGTTACGCCTAACGAAAATATATCGGCTCTACCGTCGACTTTTTTACCGGCTATTTGTTCTGGACTCATATAATAGGGAGTTCCCATTACTGTTCCCGTAGCGGTTTTTGAAGATTCCTGTATTCTTGCTATTCCGAAATCCGTGACTCTAAGAGTCCCGTCTTCCAAAAGCATTATATTGGCCGGTTTTATGTCTCTGTGTATTACTCCGTTTTTATGGGCGTAATCCAAAGCGTCCGCGGCCAATTTCATATATTCCAAAACTTTTTCCTTGGGCAAAAGAGATTGAGGCGAAGCGTATTTTTTAAGATCTTCGCCTTTTAGAAGTTCCATTGCCATATATGCTATGTCCTGGTCTTCTCCGGCGTCAAAAATTTTGACTATATTGGGATGAGATAAATTTCCGGCCGCTTGAGCTTCTCTAAAAAATCTTTCCTTTAAGGTTTTCATCTCTTTCTCGTCCATGCCTTCTTCGAATCTCATGGTTTTTATGGCTACCGTTCTATTAATTTTAGGATCTTTTCCCAAATAAACTATTCCCATCGCTCCTTTGCCTAATTCTTTTGTTATTTCGTATCTTCCAAGCGTCGGAACGGCCGAAGCTCCTTCTACCAGTATGGTTCCCTCTTTTGCTTTTCCCGGCGTCGATATCAATCCTCCCTGAGAAGCTTTTTTCATGCTTTCTATTTTTTGAGAGAGATCTTTATATTTGGGATCTTTTTCCGATATATACTCATAAACCGCTTGAGCCTTATTAAACTGTCTTTTTCTTTCGAAATCCAACCCCAGGTTATATAAAAGGCCTTTCATTTGGTCGTTTACCGGACAGAGTTGAAATTTTTCAAAAGCTAAGTCGAGCATCCCTTGTCCTTGAAAAGAAAGCCCGAGAAGTTTGTTTGTTTCTATGGCCGATTCTTCTATAAGCTCTTTTTTCTTTTCCGTAAAGAAAAATTTTCTGGTTATTACCAGCATATAAGACGCCGCCAGAAGGAA
Source organism: Elusimicrobiota bacterium (assembly GCA_012517235.1). Classification (GTDB taxonomy): domain Bacteria; phylum Elusimicrobiota; class Elusimicrobia; order Elusimicrobiales; family UBA9959; genus JAAYVI01. Next base: position 5,237 of record JAAYVI010000028.1, read on the forward strand.
AGACGGATATGTCATTCTTATCCATTCGCCTTTTGCAGACAACATATATCCCGAAAATAAAAGCAGAGCCGAAAAAATCGAAGCCGATATTAAAGCCGCCGTTCCCGCTTTCAGCCTCGGAAGAATAAATATGGAGAAAAGTCCGATTATCAGAATAGAAGAGACTTCGGCCATCGGAGCCCATTGCGGTATTTGAATATAATTTCCGTTTAATATGTTTTCCAAAGAATTGGCGGCATATTCCAAATTGGACATATTTTTTGCCGTCGGAGTAACATAAAAACTTCCCAGACCTTGCGCGGTGAGGCCTATTAGAACGATTTTGTCCTTAAAAGTTTCGGGAGCTACTTTGTCGTTTATGGCGTCGTAAAACGAAACGGTTCTAAATTTCTTAGGATTGGCGTAAGCGACATAAAAAGAACCGTCATAATCCAGAGGTATTTGTTTTTTACCTAAAGAGAAGTTTTCGCCGGTTCTAAGAATTATATCTTGCGCCGTCGAGGAAGAATATGTCAAAGCGACGGCAAGAGGAAAAGAAGGATAAGCGGAATTATTGTAAAAAATGAACGGATAATGCTTTCTAACGGCTCCGTCTTGATCGTTAAATACGTTCGCATGCCCTACGGCCGAGCCTGAAGATATTAAAGTTTCTATTGGTAAAATAAAAGAAGATGCCTCTATGGGGTCTCTGTCCGGCGCAGAATTGCCGCTTACGGTAGCGGCCATTTTTTTAAAGGAAGCCGGTTCTTCTTTTACTTTGCCGTTTATTTCTTCTATATTGAAAAACATGGGAAGCACCGCGGGGACCGAAGAGGATAACGATAAAGCCAGCTTGGAATCATTGTCGTTGTCGAGTTCGGCCTTTTGTAAAAAAGACATCAAAGAACTTTCCTTTTTTAATTCTTTAATCTCTTTATCCGATAAAGCTTTGACATAAATGTTTCTTATTTCTTCTATAAGTTTTGCCGTTTTGTCGTTTTCCGGTTCCGAAAACAATATATTAAGACCTATGACTGCCGGTTTGGATGACGGCGAATTCAAGTAAGACAATAAAGCGGCTATCTTATCCCTGCTCCAAGGCCATCGGCCCATTTTAGCCACGCTTTCTTCGTCTATGGCTATAAGAATTATATTTCTTGCGTCGCTTTTGTCTCTTAACGAGGTGGCCATATCGTAGAATTTGAGTTCGAAACCTTCTATTCCGGTTTTATTTAAATACGATATGAATACCGCCGCAAGAAGTAAAAAAGATAAAACCGAAAGAGTCAGATTTTTTTTCATTTTTATACCTGTAAATAATTTTTTTCGTAAAATATCGTTTCTTCCCAATACATAGCATTCAAATATAAGAATAAAATAAAGCCAAAAAATAGAAGAGCGCCGGTTTTTATGGCTTGATTTTTTGCTCTTTTGATAAGAGCTTGAGCGGCTTTGTCTGAACTTTCTTTTCTTAATTCGCCGTCGCTTTTTTTCATAGGCGCCGATATTTGCTCTTTAGGTTTTTGTTTTACAATAGGTCTGCCTTCCGAATCGTATTCTCCGGTTTCCTCGTATTCCGAAACGGAATTTCTCAAATTATATATCTCCATTTCTCGGGAATATCTTTCTTCGTCGGCTTTGAGTATTTCCGAATAAAATCTTTCGCTCAAGCCGTTAAAATTGTGTATGAAAATAGGAGGCAAAGCGGAGAGATAGAAAATGAAAGGAGTAAAAATTATCAAAAAGCTTTTGCCGGCGGCCGCAAGCAAAACCGCCGCGGCGGACAATCCTACGGAAGCATAAATTAAATTTTTTTCCGATATCGGAGGGTTATTTGCGGCGTCGCAAGCCCACTGTGAAAAAGTAAAAAACAAAATAACTCCGGCGGCGAGAAACGAAGCGGATAAAAATCTCAGGGTTAGAGATTTGGCATTTTTAACTTTAAGATAAAAAATCAATGCCGATAAGGATATAAGCCAAAGATTCGGTTTTTGAAAGCCGGCATAGAACGAATAGGTGATATTTATAAAAAGCCTGGAAAAAATATCTTGAGATTGAGGATAAGCTAAAGCAGCGGCTCCGGAAAAAAGAGAAAAACAAAAAATCATAGATAATAAAAAGTGTCCCGGAGTAGTTTTAAACGGTTTTGTTTTAGAAGAAAGAAAAGCCGAAATTAAAGCCAATGTCAAAGACGATAGTATGTAAACGGGATTTTTTAGTACGGCCGAAAAAAGATCCGACATAAGATTTCCGGAATAGGAAAAATTTAAGGAAGCATAAGTTCCCGATAACATGGAAAATATTCCCGCGGCGAAAAGAAGACCCAAATGGTAAACAAATTTCGTTATCTTATAAATAGATCCTAATTGAAACTTTGCTTTTTTGGGGTCAAAAATTTGAGGAGGTTCTTCCTTTTTTTGAGAAAGGCCGCGCGAGCTTTGTTCTTTTTCGACGGAGAAATCGTCATACCTTTGTCTGTTTATGACCGATTGTCCGTTCTCTTCTTTTTTTGTTTGAGCGCTTTTTTTTAGATCTTCCAAATCGTAAGTTTTTTCGTTGTCGTTTTGCGATAAGTTATCGGCGTATCCTGCTTCCTTATGTTTTTTTATTTCTTCCAATGCTTCCTGCGCTTTTTGATATCTTTCTTCCGGATTTTTTTTCATCAATTTTTCTATTACTTTGGCCGTCCATATCGGTATATCCGGCATAATTTGATAAAGATTGGGGAGAGGTTCGTTTATATGTTTGCTTATGACTTCTATGGAAGTTTTCCCGTCATAGGGATATCGTCCGGTTATCAGATAAAAAAAAGTCGCGCCGACTGCGTAGAGATCGGCTCTTGTGTCCACTTTGGCGGCCAATCCTTGTTCCGGAGACATAAAGTAAGCCGTGCCTACCATTTCTCCGGCTATGGTTAGCTGTTTTTCTTCGTTTACGCTTCTTGCCAGACCGAAGTCCGCTATTCTCGGAGTACCTTCGGAAGTTACCAATATATTGGAAGGTTTAATGTCCCTGTGAATTATATTTTTTGAATGAGCGTGAGCTAATCCTTCCAGGATTCCTATGACGTATTCCGCCGCCTCGGGAATTGTCATACGCCCTTTTTCTTTTAGTATGTCTTCGAGACTTTTGCCTTCCACATATGACATTACTATGAAGTAAAGTCCTTTTTCTTCTCCGAAACTGTAAACATGAACTATGTTGGGATGATCGAGTTTGGAAGCCGATCTGGCTTCGCGCATGAAAAATTCTATGTTTCGCTGATCGAAAGAAAGCTCTTTGGAAAGAAGTTTTACGCAAACGGTTTTACCCAAAGCCAAATGTTCCGCTTTGTATACCGAGCCCATGCCGCCCTGTCCTATTTTTGAAACTATTTTACAGCCGGCAAATATCGAACCTATAAATTCGGAATCATTCATTTATTCTTCTGTCCTTATGATAATAACTTTCCTTTTTGTCCTTAAAAGATTTAAGATATCTTTTTATCTCGAAAGCATTCTCTACTATTTTCGCATAATGCACCGGTTTTGTCGGTATTACCAGAGCGGCCGAAAGAGTCATTATCGGAAAAGTTTTGAGATTATTTTGTCTGTCTAAAGTTTTTATAAAACCGGTTTTTATGTCTTCTTTGGAATAAAATTCTCTTATTTTGGAATCAAAATTTTTTAAAGCCTCTTTTACGGCGTCTTCTATTTTTTCCGGTTTACATATCAAAACAAAATCGTCGCCGCCTATATGTCCCACCAGATAATCTTCCGGAGAATATTTCTTTGCGGATTCTATCAATATTTTTGAAATTTCCTTTATGACCTCGTCTCCTTTGGAATAACCGTATACGTCGTTATAAGCTTTAAAATTATCCGCATCTATGTATGCAAATCCGTATGGGGAATTTTCCGCCGTTTTTTTTCTTATAAATTCCTCTATGGCAGGACTTCCCGGAAGAGCGGTAAGAGGGTTTAACGAAGTGTCTATTTTTTTTCTCTTTAATATTCGATTGACTCTCGCTCTAAGCTCTCTTACGTCAAACGGTTTTGAAATATAATCGTCGGCTCCGGTTTCTATTAAATTAACTCTGGAATCCACTTCGGAAACTCCGCTTATTATTATTATCGGTATGTCCGATATATAGGGAGTTTCTCTTAGTTTCCTGCACAGCTCGAATCCGTTTGCATCCGGAAGTTTTAGGTCTAAAAGTATCAAATCGGGCTTATTTGAGGATAGATAATCGGTAAGTTCGGCGCCTGTGAAAAAAGTTATTATTTCATAATTGAAATTTTTAAACAAAGCGGAGACCAAAAGTCCCAAATTAGGATCGTCGTCTACCACTATTATTTTCTTAGCTTCCGACAAGGTCTCCCCCGTCAATTAAAATATATAATAAATTATAAAAAATACTCCGAATCAAATCAATAAAAATCTGGTTATTTTAGCGTAAAAAAAAGGTAGGGCTGCCTTTATGGGGGGTAGGGTGAGGGAGGCAGCCCTAACAAAACTTATTTTAGCACCTATATTGATTTTTGTCAAGTTTATTTTGTGACAAAAGTTACAGTAAAATTAGATTTGCGAATAGATACGGATAATTTAGACTCAAAAAAATTTTATATAATTTTTTTCAGGGAGACTATGTGAAAAAGTTTGAATTCGTATCTTTAATTTTTTTGATTTTAGGCGCGTTGGCATATCTTTTCTGGAACGCCTCTTCGGATATTTTTTCGTCCGAAGATTATGTCAAAGCCGAAAAAAAATTCGAATCCGGAAAATATTCGGAATTTTTGAATATTAGCGAGAATATTTTAAATTCTCATCCGAAAGACGGTAAATTAAGATATTTAAGAGCTTTGGCTTTTCGGGAAATCGGAGATACGGATAAGGCTCTTTCCGAGATAGAAAAATCTTTGGATTTGGGGTATCCTACCGTTCAATCTTTGGTTCTTAAAGCCGATATTATGGGAGAAGAAAAAAACGATCAGAATTCTCGATTAATTCTTTCTCAAAAAGCCGTATCCGAAGACCCTTCCTATGACGGAGGTTATTATCAAAAAGGTTTGGCATATCTTAGTTTGAACGAGAATGAAAAAGCATTAAAAGAATTTTCCGTAGTTTTCCTGCAAAAAGGAGAATTGGCTTATGACGCCGCGATAAAAATGTCTCTAATTCTAATAAAATCCGGAAACTACGAAAAAGCTTTGGAAAAAATAAATTTTGTTATCAATAAGTATCCGCAATCTCCCGATGCTTTTTACGCTCTTTATTTGTTGAAAAGAAAAACAGGCGATAATATCGGTGCCTTAAATGCGATAAATTATGCGGTTTTTTACGGGGCTAAAGAATACCTTTACGAAAAATCTATGTTATCGGAAGAATTGGGAGATTTAAATTCCGCTCTGGAAGATTTCTTGGCCTGGCCCGGTTTTTCCGATTCGAAAAAAGAGAATCTTTATAGAGCCGCAAAATTGGCGTTTCGATGCGATAAAAACGACATGGCTCTTTCTTTTATAAGTAAAATTTTTAAATCTCATAATATAGAATGCCGCGATTTTTTGCTAAAGGGAAGAATCCTTTTTAAAAAAGGAGAAATTAAAGAAGCTAAGTTATATATCGAAGAGGCCTTAAAAGACAAATCTTGTTATAATGAAGCGTCGCATATCTTAGATAATATTCCGGGCAAGGTGTAAAATGGAGAGTAAATATTTTAACAAGAAAAGCGGTTTTTTTGCGGTTTTATTTTTTGTTTTTGTTTTTTATTTTGTAAATCTCCCCCCGGTATTGGCTCCCTATAGAGATGCGGGAGAAATGGCTTTGGACGCTTTGACAATGTCTATTTCTCATCAGCCGGGATATCCTCTATATTCGATATTATCGAGAGCTTGGATTTCTTTTTTTCCTTTTTGGGATGCCGCTTATTCTCTAAACATATTTTCCGCTATTTGCGGAGCTTTGGCTTGCGCCGTTTTATTTTTAACCGTAATAGAATTTACTTCTTTTCCGGCGGCTTTCTTTTTTTCCTTATTGTTTTCTTTAAACTTCACCGTTCAAACTTTTTCCTCCGTGTCGGAAATGTATTCGTTAAATCTCTTATTTGCAATCATACTTATAAAAAAAGCTTTATTTTTTCTGAGAGAAGAAAAGTTAAGAGAGCGAGATTTTTTTCTTTTTTCTTATCTTTGCGGACTTTTTTTGGGCAATAGAACCGACTTATCTCTTTTTTATATTCCTTTTTTGGGGATTTTCGCGTATAGTCTTAAAAAGACGCCTTCGCCTTATAAAATTTTTATCTTCTCTTTTGTTTTTTTTATATTCGGACTTAGCGTTTATTTATATATGCCCATAAGATCATGCTCTAATCCTTTTATAAATTGGTCTCAACCTTGCGATTTTAGAAATTTTTTATCCGTCATATTAAGAAAAAATTACGGTTCCACATTGGACCTTATCTCCTTAAATTACAAGAAAGGAGAAATGTTCGTTCCTAATTTATTCTTTTACCTAAAACATTTGCTTGTCAATTTTAATTTTTCAATACTTTTTATCGTATTTGGAATTCTAAAATCCTTTTATTGCAATAAAAAATTTTTCCTTCTTTTTTTCTTTGCTTTTGTATTAACCGGGCCTGTTTTCTTATATATGGCAAATATGCCGCCTAACCCTCATGCTTTAAGCATAGTTGAACCTTATTATGCCTGCGCGGATTTATGCCTTATATTTTTTGCCGCATACGGATTTAATATTTTTTCTATGAAGTTTAGATATTTACCGAAAATTTTGGCCGCTATTTCTTTGACAGCGGCGGCTTGCTTAAACTTCCCGTATTTTTACAGAGGAGATCTTAAAATAACGCAAAAGTACTGCGAAGATATTTTCTCTTTGCTTCCGGAAAATTCCATAGTTGTCGTTAGGAAAGACGTTCAGCTTTTTTCTCTTTGGTATTATGCTTACGGGAAAAAAATAAGGCCGGATTTGACGATAATATCTCAGGGATTGAGCGGTTCCGATTGGTATTCGAAATCTCCCATAGTGTCGGGAAAGCTTTCTTACCTGCCGCGTTTATCTTCGGATAAATATTCATGGCTCGATCTTAAAAAAACATCCGGCCGAAGAGTTTTTGCGACTTTGGATTGCGATTTGCCTGCGGATATTCCAAAAAAATCTTTGGGGCTCGTTTGGGAGACATATTCGGAAAATAATTCTTTTTTTCCGGAGAGAAACTTTCTTTCTCTTTTTAAAAAGCCTTATAACGATTTTTTTGTCAAAGATTTGGCTTCTTCGTACGCATTGGGAATTTGCGAAGTTTTTTCTCAAGCTTTAAAGGAAAAAAAGGTGGATCAAGATCTTCTTAAAAATATCGAAAAAGCTTTTTATCTGGATGGCGAAATTCCTGATCCTTATGTCCTTCGCGGTTTTTATTTTTTTTCCAAGGGCAAATGGAGAGAGTCCGTTTCTGATTTTGAAAAAGCCGATCTGATATATTCCAATCTTCTTAAAAAAGCGAAAAATTATGCCGCTTTGCCCGAAGTGTTAAATGATATTAAAGAATCGTATGCCGACGCTTTAATGAGTTTGGGCGCGGCTTATGAGAGAATCGGTCTTTTTAAAAAAAGCGAAACCGCTTATTTGAAATCTTTAGAATTAAATCCAAACTCTTCGCAAGTCAATTATAATTTGGCCGTATTATATTGGAATTCGGATAAATTACAAGCTAAAAATTATTTGAAGCAAGCTCTATTGATAGATCCTAACAATAAAGCCGCCGCATACTATTTAAAAATTTTGGATAGCAAATAATTATTTTTTCGGAAAATAAGAGTATCTGAAATTAAAAAGGCCCAGATATTCCCAGCCGCCTTTATATGTCAAATATGAAATTTGAAAGTTTAGTTTAAGCAAAGTTCCCAACTGAAGATTTAAAAGCTTGGGAGATAATGGCCCGCCTTGAGGAATTATGACTTCCAATTCTATGGGATTTTTTTCCTTAAAAAGCCAAATAAATCCGCCGTAAAAAGCCGTTTGAGAAATTTTTTGCCTAGGTGCCGCGTAACCGTCAAGCTTTAAAGCCGATTCGGATAAAAATTCGGACATTTGGTAAATAATTTTAGGCATATCTCCGTCCGAGTACCCGGCATTTATAAAAAATTTATCGTGAAGTCTTTTGCTTAGGGAAATATAAGCCGCCGCATATGTGTCCGTATTTTTGTCGTCTACCTTGACGGATACCGAGGGGCTGTTGATAGAAGGCTGCGGGGCGTCTCTAAATTTAAAAATTCCTTTTACCCCCGCCGCCATAGCCGGCCTGTATTTGCTTTCTGTTTGAACCATCATTTTCCCGTCGGCTTCTAAAAGCCATAAACCTACTCTGTCCAGATAATTCTTTTTTTCGGAAGTCCACGAAAAAGAGTTTTTACCGTAAAGGCGTCCTATGTAATAAGAAGCGTTAAAGTCGAGCGCCGTTCCTACGGAGTTTATCCCCTTGGCTCTGTAAGCGGTGGGAGTCAAAACTATTCCGCTTAAATTCACTTTTGCGGGATAAAATACAAAATCCTTTTTTTCATCTTTGCGCTCTCTATCCGTAGTTTGAATGTCGTTTGATATCGTTTGAGAAGAAGACGAAGGCGGAGTATTTTCTTGAAAAGATTGAGAATAAGCAGAGAAGGAAAATAAAAAAAGACATATAAAAGAAAAAAATATTTTACTCATAAGTTCTTTTATATTATAACTTAAAAGCGGAATTTTGAAAATAGCGGACGTAAGAGTAAAGAGAAAGTTAAACGTCTTTTTTCTCTCCCCAAGAATGTTTTAACATTTTATAATGATTATAAACGTATATAATTCCGCTTATTACGGTTACCAGCGCGGCGGCCGCCGACAAATAGTAAGGCAAAGAAGCCGTTTTGTAAATTAAAACTTTGACTTCTTTGGATGGCGAAGGCATAGATTTCAAAATAAGGATTATCAAAATCAAATATATCGATATAAATTGAGTCAAAGTTTTAAATTTCCCCGCCGCTTCCGCCTTTAGCACATAATTTTGAAGAGCGGCCAAAACTCTCAGAGTCGATACCGTTAGCTCTCTTATTATTATTAAAAATATCGCCCAAAGAGGAATGTTTAGACTTTTTATGGAAGCGAAAGCCAAAAAACAGGCCATAACCAGTACCTTATCCGCAAAAGGATCGGCTATCGCTCCGAATTTTGTTACGGTGTTTGTCGTTTTTGCTATTTTACCGTCCACATAATCGGATATTGTAGCTATTATAAGTATTATAAAAGCCGCTATTTCGAAATAAAAAGTTTTTTGTATTATAAGAAAAAATAGAAAAATACTTAGAGCGAGCCGTCCTAAAGTTATTCTATTGGCTATTGTCATTTCATTTTTTCCGTTTTTTTAGTTTTAGGCTTCTTAAATTCATCTTCGCTTATGTCTTTATTTTTTATTATTGAAATGAATTCCGTTTCTATGGAAGAATCTTCAACGTCAAGTCTGGCCGATTGAGGAAAAAAATCTTCTTTTGAAAGAAAAAGGGTAAGGATATAGGCGGACGGATTTTTTTTATTTTTCATTTTTAAAATTATTTTATCGGCGGAATATGAAATTTCGGCCGAGTTTTTTTCCAATAAAGACGAATAATCTCCGAAATCTATAAGTGAAGCCAAAGAGCCGTCCAGATGTTTTTTCCATTCGTCCCAATCCGCTTCGTATGTTTCGTCTTCCGAGGGTTTTACTATGAATATCTTTTTTTTATCGGTTATGATTATCTGTTTTTTAGGAGCGAAATGTTCTATTTTGAGCATGGACGGTTTTTTGTATGTTATTTCTCCCGAAATTTCTTTTGTCACATCCGCATTTTTGAAAACGGCTTTTTGCTTAAATTTTGTCTTGAAGGTTATTAGTTTGTCGTCCCATTCTTTGAGTTTTGACAACACTTCTTGTACGGAATATTTTTTATCAGCCTTTTCGGACGATTGATGCTTTTCCTGGGAAAAAGACGGCAAGACGGAAAATATCGTCAAAAAAATAAATATATTTTTTGTCATTTTTGCTCCTTAACTTCCGATTTTTGCGATTCGACTTTGCTCAAATAATCGTCTATTTTGTCGAAAAATATCTGCCAGCGGTTTGTGCCTTCCGGCTTAAATATAAAACCTCTTACTTCGAGTATGCTTAAAATATTTGTCGCTCTTGCGGAAGAACCGAAGTGAGCTTTTAAAAGATCTTGAGATACTTTTTTTCTTTCCTGAACCAGTTTTAGCGCGGCTGTAAGCTCTTCGCTCGATCCGCCTTTGCCCGTGTCAAATTGCGCTTCTTCCGCGGCGTTTTCAACCGGATAATTGGGCGCTCCCTGTTCTTTTACAAATTCGGCAATTTTTTCTATTTCGTCTTCGCCTACGTAGCAGCCCTGTATTCTTTCCGGTTTTTGGAGATCTATCCCCAAATAAAGCATATCTCCCCTTCCTATCAAGGACTCGGCGCCCGGCATATCTATTATGACTCTCGAGTCTATTTTTGAACTTACCTGGAGGGCCACTCTTGAAGGCAGGTTTGCTTTTATTACTCCCGTTATTACGTCTACGGAAGGCCTTTGCGTGGCCAATACCAAATGTATTCCTACCGCTCTGGCCATTTGCGCCAAACGTTGAATATTTTCTTCCACCACATTTTTGGCTTGAAGCATCAAATCGGCAAGTTCGTCGATAACCACTACTATATAAAACTCTTTGGGCTGATTGTTTTGTTCCGCCCATTTGTTATATGAAGATATGTTCTTAACTCTCGCTCTTTCAAATTTTTTATATCTGGAATCCATCAGCCTCGTAAGAGCCACCAGAGATTTTGCCGCTTCTTTTGCGTCGGTTATTACTTCTACTTTATCCGGAGTTACTTTCGGATCGTAGAGGTAAGGAATTCCTTCGTAAAAAGTCAGTTCAAGTCTTTTGGGATCTATGAATAAGAATTTTACTTCGTCTGGAGTATTCCTATATATTATCGAAAGTATAAGAGATTGTAAAAAAACGCTTTTCCCGCTGCCGGTGGCGCCGGCTACCAAAAGGTGAGGCATTGTTTCCAGGTTCGCAGTCGCGGGCGAACCGTCCGCGTGTTTGCCCAAAGCGAATACCAGTTTTCCCGAAGATGAATTAAATTTGGAAGATTCTAAGATTTCCCTGAGACATACCTTTGCTCTCTTAGCGTTCGGTATTTCAAATCCTATTGCGGCCTTTCCGGGTATTGGGGCTATTACTCTTATGCCTTGAGCTCTCATTGCCAAAGCTATGTCGTTTGAAAGAGAAACTATGGAACTTATTTTTACTCCGGGAGACGGGGTTACTTCGTATCTTGTTATAACGGGACCGGGATATACGCCGGATACGTAAGCTTCTATTTCAAAATTTCTCAAAGTCTCTTCGAGTTTTGTTTTCGCCTGCTGCATTTCTTCCTGTTCCGGACCGGAAACCGCATTTTTATCCGGAGGATTTAATAGAGAAATTTCCGGTAATTTGAAATTTTTAAACATATCATATTCCGAACTTTTTTTTACTTTGGGTTCGCTCTTTATAGGCGCCGGCTGTTTTTCGTTTTTAAAAACGGAAAATACGGCGGGTTCGTTATGATAGTTTTTTTGGGGTTCTTTATTTTTTTCTATTTGGGTAGAGTTGTCTGTTTGGATAACCGGAGCGGAGCCGGGAGTGTCTACCGGTTTTATGTCGTATACTTTTTCTTTCTTTTGTTTTTTTTCTTTTAATATTTTCGTTCTTGCCGCCAATTCGTCTCTTGCGACAGACCATTGCTTATAATCTATTTTAATCTTTTCCCAGAAATCGGAAATAAATTTAACCCAGGAAATCCTAAAGGCTATTTGTATTCCCAAAAGAAGAAAAGCCAAAGAAAAAATTAAAGCGCCGGCGCTTCCGAAAATCTTAGCCAAAAGACTTTCCGCCGCATATCCTATCCATCCGCCGTTAAAGAAATCGTTGGCGGTTTTTATCTTTACAAATTCCGCGATCGAAGAAATTGCCGTTAGTATGGACGCTATTGCGAATATTAAAGTGATAAAGCCTTTATTGGGTTTACCGAGCTTTAATAAGAGCGCTATTATGCCGTAAAGAGTAAGAAAAGGCAAAATATATACGGATAGTCCGAAAAAATTTTTTAATCCGGAAAAAATGAAATCTCCGAAAAGACCTTTTTGCGAAGGATTTAATATTATCCAAAAAAGCCAAATATTGGCCGAAAGCGAGAATAGCCACCAAAAAATCGAGGATAGGCCGCCGCCCCCGTCTTTTTTTTTGGTTTTTGGGGCGAATAATCTGGGCATCGTAATTTTAGGAGTTTTTCTTTATCCTTACCCTGTAATTAAGCTCGTCCGGCAAAAGTTCTATTTTTCCCAAAGCCGACAAAAATCCCAAAGACAGGTAAAGAAGGGAAGCGGACATTTTAAATTTGAGCTTTAAATCCCAAGCGGTTAATTCGTTATGTGCTTTTAAAGCCTCTTCTATTTTAGAAGCCGCTTCCCCGAGTTTGGACGAAAAATTATCTTCCATCTTATTTCCTTTCAACTAAAAAGATATCTTGATTGGCGGCTATGGGTTTTCCGTTTTCGCAAATAACCTTTTTTATTACGCAGTCAAAATCCGCCTTTATCTCATTAAAAACCTTCATAGCTTCCACTATGCAAAGGACTTGTCCCGCCTTTACTTGATCTCCTTCCCTGACATAAGGAGGACTGGACGGGCTGGGAGCTCTGTAGAATATGCCCGACATCGGAGATTTTATCGTTTCTCCAGTCTCCTGAACCGACGGCTGATTTTGAGAATGAGATGCCGGCGGATTAGACACAGGTCCCGAAAAAACAGGTATGGGATGAACGGAAGGAACTGTCGATTTTCTGGCCAGTCTCAAAGTTTTTCCGTCCTGGGAATATTCCAAAAGGTCGAGTTTGTTAGCCACCATAAACTCATAGAATTTTTTAATTTCTTCCAGAGGAGTTAAGGCTTCTTTTTTTATTTGCTTAGTTTGCATTTTTTTAGCCATAGCAGCTCCTATTTCTTATTTTGAAGGAGAACTTTTCTGGACAATTTAAACTTACCCGTATTGTCCATATCTACGACTTTAACTTCGACTTCGTCTCCTATGTTAAGAACATCTTCCACTTTTCTTATCCTGTGAACGTCTACCTCGGAAATATGCAAAAGTCCCTCTTTACCGGGCAAAACTTCTACGAAGGCTCCAAAGTCTTTTATTTCCACTACTCTTCCTTTATACACTTGTCCGACTTCTACGTCTTTGGAATATCCTTCTACCACTCTTTGGGCTTCTTTTATTCCTTCGCTGTCTTGTCCGGATATGAAAACCATGCCGTCGTCGTTAACTTCTATATTAGCTTTTGTCCTTTCTATTAAAGCTTTTATGTTTTTTCCGCCGGGACCTATAAAAGCGCCTATTTTATCTTTCGGTATGGCGAGTTTTATCATTTTAGGCGCAAATTGAGAAACCTCTTTTCTCGGTTGGGGTAAAGCCTTGTTCATTAAAGAAAGTATATGGTTTCTTCCTCTTGCGGCTTGTTCTATGGCTTCTTTTAGTATATTAAATGGTATTCCGCTAGAAAGTTTTACGTCCATTTGGAAAGCCGTAATACCTTTATCGGTTCCGGCAAGTTTAAAATCCATATCGCCGAAATGGTCTTCAAGTCCGGCTATGTCCGACAGTACGGCATATCTGTCTTTATCCGTTATAAGTCCCATGGCTATGCCGGCGCAAGGAGCTTTCATAGGTACGCCCGCGTCGAACATGGATAGAGATCCGCCGCATACCGTCGCCATAGAAGAAGAACCGTTTGATTCCAATATGTCGGAAACTATCCTTATTGTATACGGGAATTCTTCCTCGGTAGGCAAGAGATAAGATAAAGCTCTTTTTGCCAAATTACCGTGACCTATTTCTCTTCTGCTGGGACCTCTGTCCGGTTTGGTTTCTCCCGTGGAAAATCCGGGAAAATTATAATGAAGCATGAATCTGTCGGTTGCCTTGCCTTCTAAATCGTCCAATATTTGCTGATCTTCTTGAGTTCCCAAAGTGGTAGTGGCTATGGTTTGAGTTTGTCCTCTTGTGAATAAGGCGGATCCGTGAGTTCTCGGCAGATATCCCGGTATTATGCTTATCGGTCTTATTTCGTCGGTTTTTCTTCCGTCCGCTCTGACTCTTTTAGACAAAACAAGCTCTCTGGAAACTTTATAAATTACTTCTTCCATTACCGTTTTGACTTGATAGGAAACTGTTTCGTCTTCCGGAAAAAGTTCTTTGAATTTGCTTATTAAAGATTCTTGTATGGAGGCGAATTTCGCTTCCATTGCTTTCTTTTCCGGAAAAGTATTCAAATATTCTTCGACTTCCTTTTCTATTTTTTTAACTTCTTCGGAAATTTCCTCTCTTATGACCGGGCGTATTACTTCGGTTTTTGTTTTTCCGCATGTTTTTGCCAGTTTTATTTGAACGTTACAGAGTGCGTCTATTTCCTTTTTGGCGGTTTCCATCGCTTTTATAAGTTCTTCGTTAGGTATTTCTTTGCCGCCGCCTTCGACCATTAATATTCCTTCTTTTGTTCCGGATATGACAAGTTCCATATCGGCGTTTTTTCTTTCTTCGAAAGTCGGATTAATAATGTAATCTTCGTTTAGTTTGGCGATCCTGACCGCGCCCACCGGGCCGTTGAAAGGTATGTCCGAAATCATCAAAGCCGCCGAAGCCGAATTGATAGCCAAAACATCGGGATCTGCCGAACCGTCGCTTGACAAAACCATCGACGTTACTTGAGTTTCGGTATTGAAATATTCCGGAAACAAAGGTCTTATGGATCTGTCGGATAGTCTGCCGGAAAGTATTTCTTTCTCCCTCGGTTTGCCTTCTCTTTTGAAAAAACCGCCGGGGATTTTTCCGGCGGCATAAGTTCTTTCTTTATATTCGACGGTCAAAGGAACAAATTCGGGAGGATCGGTTCTCGGTTTTTTGGCTTGGACGCATGTGCTTAAAACCATCGTATCTCCCAGGCGTATTACTACAGCTCCGGATGCTTGTTTTGCGAGAAGTCCGGTTTCGAGGGAAATAAGATCCCTTCCCACCTTCTCTTCGAAGTGGATAATATCGTTTTTATTCATATTTTTATTTCCTCAGACCAAGCTGCTGTATCAGTTTGGAATATTCCTGTTTATTATTTTTTTCAAGATAGGAAAGAAGTCTTTTTCTCTTGGATATCAAAAGCGTGAGACCTCTTTTTGTCGAATGATCTTTCGGATTTCCCGTAAGATGTTTGGAAATGTATTGAATTCTTTCGGTTATTAAAGCTACCTGTACGGCCGCGGAACCGGTATCTCCGGGTTTTACGGCGAATTTATCCATTAATTCTTTTTTTATGTTTTTTGTCATCGTCATTGTTTTCTCTCTTTTATTTTTTCCATATAATCGCTTCCAATATTATATTAATTAGCTTCGCCGTAAGTCAATGACG
>JAAYVI010000029.1 GCA_012517235.1 Elusimicrobiota bacterium
AGCTTCTATGTCCGTTTTTTTATCTTCTTCAAAATATAATTTGCCTTTCTTGGCTCTGACGGTTTTTTTAATTAATTTTGGAGATAAATTTAAATTTCCGAGAACTTTGACTTCCGTTATTTCCCATGGCCCGGATGAGAAATCGTCTTCTTGAACCGCCGAGGCGGTTTGAGTCGATACGCCCGAAGATTGAAGCTCTTGAGATTGGACGGATAATGCCGACAAAAGCAAAAAAAATAGTATATTCATTGATTCTCCTGTATGATTATAATAACTTTTTTAGGCCTTGTTTGACAATTTTTGTTATAATAATAAAACCGCAATATTGGCGGATAAACGGAGACGGAAATGAAAAAAACATACATATTAGACACCAATGTTTTAATACACGATCCTCTTTCTTTCACAAAGTTCGAAGATAATGTCGTGATAATCCCGATAGCGGTAATAGAAGAATTGGATACTTTTAAAAATCATTCCGACGAAAAAGGTAAAAATGTCAGAATAGTTTCCAGAAAATTAGACGAACTCAGAGATTTCGGCCGTCTGGATAAAGGAGTTAAAACCAAAGACGGAGGAGTTATAAAAGTTCTCTTGGACGGCAAGGATACTTTGCCGGGAAAATTCACATTGAATCAAATGGACAATAGGATATTGTCCGCCGCCTACGGTATTTCAAAAAAAGAAAAGAACGCCGTTTTAGTTACAAAAGACATAAATCTTAGGCTTAAAGCGGAAGCGATAGGTCTTAAAGCCGAAGATTATGAAAGCGGAAAAGTAAACATAGACGAACTCTATTCGGGCATAGCTTCGGTTAACGCTCCTTCTTTGTTTATAGATTCCCTTTATAAGGAAAAAATAGCACAAAATCCTTTGGATGAAAAAGTTCCGAACGAATTTTTGATAATCCATTCCAGCGAAGATTCCAAAAAAACCGCAATGGCCAGAGTGGATCCTCATGACCCTTCTAAAATAAAGATTATTTCCGGGGAGCATGCTCCGTGGGGAATAAAACCTCTAAACAAAGAGCAGAGATTCGCGATGGAGCTTCTTTTGGACGAAAACATAAAATTGGTTACTTTGCTCGGAACCGCCGGAACCGGAAAAACATTGGTTTCTTTGGCCTGCGGACTTCAAAAAGCCGTGGACGAGAATGTGTACAGACGTCTTATAATATGCCGATCGGTAATACCGGTAGGAAAAGACATAGGTTATTTGCCCGGAACAAAAGAGGAAAAGCTTGCCACATGGATGGGAGCCATATACGACAATTTGGAATTTATAATGGATAGGAAACATCAAGACGACGCTCCAAGCAAATTTGAGTATCTTCTTCAGCAGGAAAAACTCGAAATCGCTTCCGTTACTCATATCAGAGGCAGGTCTCTTCCGAAGCAATATATGATAGTAGACGACGCTCAAAATCTTACTCCTCACGAAATAAAAACCATATTGAGCAGAGCCGGAGACGGCACAAAAGTTGTCGTGACGGGAGATCCTTATCAGATAGACAATCCGTATTTGGACGTCGCTTCAAACGGTTTGACTTATATAGTCGATAGGTTTAGAGGTCAAAAGATATACGGACATTTGACTTTTACAAAGACCGAGAGAAGCGAATTGGCTGCTTTGGTCGCAGAATTAATGTAACATCGGTTATTTTAAACATTTATTTCTTTTAGAACTTTATTTTTCCAAAAAGGTAATTTCGTTTTTTTCTATTGCCATACGTCTACGCATCTATGCATCTAATTTCTTCGCTTTCGATTCTTGATATTGCCTTTATTAATATATAGAATTTAGAGATATGAAGCCGTTTCTTCGTTTTTTAATTATTGCGTCTTTATCGGCGGGTTCTTGTTTTGCCATAGAACTTTCTTTGGAAGAAAATAAAGCGGAAAGCGGCACGGTTGGATATGTGGATATAGAAAAAGTTTTCAAACTTTATCCTCTTACAAAATCTTCGAAAGACAAGTTTAAAGAAAAAATAGAAGAAAGAAGAAAAATTTTAGAAGCAAAATCGGCGGAAATAGAGGAAATGAAAGCGAAAGCCGTAAGACTTAGACAGGAAAAAGAATTTGCGGAAAGTTTTAAAAATATGATGGAAACCGCGCAGAAAGCGGCTCAGTCTCTAAACTTAAAACAGTCGACCGTTTCGGATTCCGTAGAGATATCTTCGGACGCTTTAATATCGCCTTCTTCGGCGGCGGCTGCGGCCGTTTCGCTTTCTTCTTCTTCGGCTCAATCGTCTTCGCCTTTAATATCTTTGCCCGGGGTAGGAGATTTGCCTTTGAATCATTTCAAATTTTCCGTTTCCACTTCTCCCGCCGAGGTAGAATTTGCTTTAAACTCTCTTAACGCTTCGATATTGGCCGCTCAGGCTTCTCTGGAAGAAACGAGAAAGAAATTTGACGCGGAAATGCTCGAATATCAAGAAGACGAAACTGAGAAGATATTGGGAAAAATTTATATAAAACTCAAGGAAGTTTCCGTAAAAGAAGGCGTAAGCGTCGTCGTAGATAAAAAATCCATACTTTTCGGTCATAAAGCCGTGGATCTTACCGATAAGCTTATAAAGGAATTAAAAGAGGATTATTGATGCTTTTTTCCCTTAAAGATTTGGCCGTTTTTTTGGACGGGAAACTTGTTGGCGATCCTTCGGCCCAAATAACCGGAGTTAATTCTCCGGATAAAGCGGGTCCCAAGGAAGTATGTTATTTGGAAAAAACCGAAAATTTGGAATTGGCCGCTATTAAAGCCGGCTGCGTAATATTGAGCGAAAAAGAATTATCCTCTCCGGTTTTTCCTTTTCCGGTAATTTTTGTTAAAAATCCCAAACTTGCTTTTGCCAAAATTCTCGGAGAAATAGAAAAAGAAAAACTTTCTTACTATAAGCCGGGTATTTCTCCACTGGCTTATGTTTCTAAGAGCGCAAAAATATCTCAAAGCGCTCATATAGGACCTTTTTGCCACATAGAAGAAAATGCTTTTGTGGGAGATAATTGTATTTTAATTTCCGGAGTTTATCTCGGAAAAAATTCTTCTTTGGGGAAAAATTGTCTTATTTATTCCAATGTTTCCATAAGAGAGGGATGTTTAATAGATAAAGATTGCATAATACATTGCGGTTGCGTAATCGGTTCGGACGGATACGGCTATGTGCCTTGCGAAAAAGGTCATATTAAGATGCCTCAAATAGGGGCCGTAAAAATAGGGGAAAGATGCGAATTGGGCGCCAATGTCTGCGTAGACAGAGCTACGATGGGGTTTACCGAGATAGGAGAGGGATGTAAAATAGACAATTTGGTTCACATTGCGCATAATGTCAAAATAGGGAAAAATTGCCTTATAATAGCGCAAGCCGGAATAGCCGGCTCGTCAAAAATAGGAGACAATGTAATAATAGCCGGTCAGGCTGGAATTTCGGATCATGTTGAGATAGGCGACAATAGCATAATAATGGCTAAAACGGGAGTTATGGGCAAGGTAAAGCCGGGAAGCGTTTTATTCGGATATTTAGGCCGCCCCAGAGGGGAATATATGAGAATAGAAGCTCTTCTTTCAAAGCTCCCCGATTTTTTTAACTTTTATAAAAAAGCCAAGAAACTTATAGATTTAGATGAGAAAAACAATCGCTAAAAAATTTTCTTTGGAAGGCATAGGTCTTCATAAAGGCGAAAGAAGTTTTTTGACGGTTTTCCCTTTGATTGAGCCTTGCGGAATAAGATTTCTTTACGAAGGCGAAATAATAGAAGCCGATATTAAAAATCTGACTTCTACGGTAAGAGGGACAAATTTGGGAACCGGCGGTAATATCGTTTATACCGTAGAACATTTGCTTTCGGCATTTTTTGCTTTGGGAATAGACGATGCGGAGATAAAAACGGAGGGATGCGAGCCGCCGGCAATGGACGGCTCAGCCTTGCCTTTCGCGAAACTTATCTTAAATTGCGCAATAAAGGAAAAAAATCAAAACTCCAAACCTTCTTTTTCGGTTTCAAAAAAAATTTCTTTTTCACATAAAGATTCTTTTTACGAAATAGCTCCTTCTCAAGATTTCGAATTGGAAGTCATATACGAAAACAGTCATCCTATGATAGGAAAGCAGAGATTTTTAGCTAAAATAAATCCGGACACATATATTGCCGAAATAGCTCCGGCGAGAACTTTCGGCTTTAAACATGAAATAGAGTATCTCAGAAAAAATAATTTGGCTTTGGGCGGGACTCTCGATAATGCGGTAGTCTTAGACGAAAAAGGTATTTTAAATCCTTCGGGATTGAGATTTAAAGACGAATTTGTTAGACATAAGGCTTTGGATTTGCTCGGCGATTTGTCTTTGACGGGCTTTAAGTTCGAAAAAGTTAAGATATCGGCCAATAGACCTTCGCACGAGGCAAACGCTTATTTTGCCAAATTTTTAAAGGAGATGAAATGAAACCGGAAAGAAAACCGATAAGAGTTTTAAATAGCGAAGAGATAGTCAAAATAATACCTCACAGATATCCCTTTTTAATGATAGACAAAGTTGAAATTATTCAAGAAAATAAAAGAGGGATAGGCATAAAATGCGTAAGCGCAAACGAGCTTTACTTTCACGGTCATTTTCCCGAAAAACCCATAATGCCGGGAGTTTTGATTTTAGAGGCGATGGCTCAAACATCGGCGGCCATGATTATGGGTTTGCCGGAGATGAGCGGAAAATTCGCTTATTTTGCCGGGATAAATAAAGCGAAATTCAGAAGGCAGGTAATTCCCGGAGATACGCTTCTATTGGACGTAGAAATAGTAAAAATAAAATCCAAAATAGGAAAAGTAAAAGGCGAGGCTTACGTGGGAGACGAACTTGCCTGCGAAGCGGAACTCGTTTTTGCGATAGATTGATTTTAAGGAGAAACATCATGACAAAAATACATCCGAGCGCCGTAATAAGTCCGGACGCGAAAATAGCGGACGGAGTGGAAATAGGACCTTACTCAGTGATAGGTCCGGAAGTGGAAATAGGAGAAGGCACTTATGTCGGACCTCATTGCGTAATAGAGTATTCTAAAATAGGAAAAAGAAACAATATTTTTGCTTCGGCTTTCATAGGCGCTCCTCCTCAGGATTATAAATATCACGGGGAAAAAACCTATTTGGAAATAGGCGACGAAAACCTTATACGAGAAGGAGTATCTCTTCATAGAGGTTCGCCTTTGACCGGACTTACAAAAATAGGTTCGGGCTGCTTTTTTATGGCCAATTCCCATGTCGGTCACGATTGCCGACTGGGAAACGGGATAATAATGGTTAATTCGGCCGCCGCCGCCGGACATACTCACATAGGAGATAAAGCGATAATTTCCGGTCTTGTCGGTATTCATCAATTTACAAGAATAGGAAAATACGCCATGCTTTCAGGCGGTTCTATGGCCAATTTGGATATTATTCCTTATGTTACCGCTCAAGGAGACAGGGCCAGACCGGTGGGTCTTAACGTAGTCGGTCTTAAAAGAAACGGTTTCTCTACCGAAGCGATAAAAGCCATAAAACATGTTTTTAAAACATTGTTTTTCAAAAATCTAAAAATGAAAGAAGCTTTGGATAAATTATATGCGGAAAATCTTCCGAAAGAGGCCGTAGAGATACTCGATTTTTGTAAAGAAAGCAAGAGAGGCATAGCAAGGCCCAGATTGAACGCTTACTGCGAAATAGAATGAATAAAATAGGAATTGTGGCCGGCGGCGGAGATTTGCCGGTTTTAATAGCCAAAGAAGCTTCCTTTAACGGAGCGGAGGTTTATTGCGCCGCTTTCGAAGGGTTTGCACGCCCGGATATAAAAGAACTTTCCGCCTCCTGCGAATTCTTTAAATTAGGTAAAATACAAGCGCCGATAGATTTTTTCAAAAAAAACGGAGTTCGAGAGATAATCCTGATAGGAAATATATCTCATATAAATATTTTTCGAGATTTAAATCCCGATTTAAGAGGCGCTTCCCTTTTGCTTGGCTTGAAAGATAAAAGTCCGATGGGAATTTTCAGGGCCTTGTCTAAAGAATTGGAGAAAGACGGACTTAAACCGGCGGATACTTCTATGTTTTTAAAAGAATCTCTTGCTCAAAAAGGACTTCTGGCCGGACCTAAGGTTTCTCAGAAAACATACGAAGATCTTTCTTTTGCCATGGAAACGGCTTCTAAAATAGCTTCTTTGGACATAGGGCTTAGCGTCGCCGTTAAAGATAAAGCGGTAATAGCGGTCGAAGCCGCGGAAGGAACCGACGCTTGCATAAAAAGAGCGGGTGAAATTTTAGGCGGTTCCAAAGGATTTGTATTGGGCAAAGCCGCAAGGCCAAATCAAGATTTTAGATTCGATTTGCCGGTAATAGGCAAAACCACCGTAGAAAATCTGCTTCAAGCAGGAGGATATGCTTTGGCCGTCGAATCTCAAAAAACTTTGATAGTCAATAAGAAAGAAACATTGGATTTTGCTTCGGAAAAAAATATTTCGATTATAGGTTTTTAATAAAAAGCGTAACAAAGTTTTCAAACCGCAAAATCTTAATTATTAATTTGCTAAAATTAGATTAATGGCTTGTATTCGGCGTTTAAGTTAGCCTTGCGAGAGGATAAAATATGACCAAAAGCGGAAAAATTAAATTCGGAGTAGTCGGAGCCGGCAAAATAGGCAATTTCCATGCGAGAACTTTGGCAAAAATGCCGGAAGTAGAACTTATAGGCGTTTCGGATATAGATATGCTCAGAGCTCAAACCATAGCATGGAACTATAATGCCGTGGCTTATAATAAATACGAAGATCTTTTTCCGCAGATAGACGCTTTGGTCGTGGCCGTTCCTACGGAATTTCACGCGGAAATAGCCGTAAAAGCGATGAATAAAGGCATACATTGTCTTGTCGAAAAACCGATAGCCGATTCCGTGGAAAATGCCAGAAAAATAATGGAAGCAGCGGAAAAAAACAATGTCATTATGCAAGTCGGTCACGTAGAAAGATTTAATCCCGCCGTAGTAGAGGCTCTTAAACATATAAAAGATCCCATGTATATCAGCATGGAAAGAATGGGGCCTTACGATCCCAGAGTCGCATCTATAGGCGTAACATTGGATTTGATGATACACGATTTGGACATACTTTTAAGCATGATGAATTCTCCCGTCGAGTCTCTGGAAGCCGTAGGCGCAAGCGTATTGTCTTCTCATGACGACATATCGAATGCGAGAATAAAATTTAAGAACGGAGCCATAGCGGATCTTACGGCAAGCAGAATAACTTTCGAAAGGCTTAGAAGAATGAGAGTATACCAGGATCAAGCTTATATATCCGTAGATTATATAAGTTCCAGAATAAAAATTTATAAAAAGAAAAACGACCCGCCCAAAACTTTAAAAGATATAGAAATTTCTTCGCCTAAAATAGAAAAAAAAGAGCCGATTAAAGAAGAACTCTATCATATGATAGACTGTATTAAGAATTTTAAAACACCGACCCCCAGCGGCGAAAAAGGTCTTAACGCGTTAAAACTGGCATTGGAAGTGACAGATAAAATAAAGAGATACGATTTGCCGAGAAATCCGGCCGTAAAAGAAAAATCAAAAATTGCGGAAACGGTATCCGATTTGGCCAGAGCCGCAAAAATAATAGCCGAGGAAAAGCTTAAGAACAAGGGTATACAAAGATAATTATGCCCGAGATAATAAAAACCAACAAAAATATTTTGATAGTCGCCGGCGACGCTTCCGCCGATATGCACGGCGCAAGTCTAATTTCGGAACTTAAAAAGAAAGACCCCGAACTTTCCGTTTATGCCATAGGCGGAGTCAGGATGAAAGCCGTATCCAATCATTTGGTTTACGATTTGGTTTCTCACGGGGCCATAGGTTTCCTGCAAAGCTTCAAGAGCGTAGCTTTATGGGTTAAATTGATAAAACTCATAAGGAGATTCTTGGAGGAAAAAAAACCGCTATGCGTAATAGCGGTAGATTTTTACGGATTTAATCACCAAGTTTTAGGTCTTTGCAAGCACAGGAAAATACCGGTTTATTATTATATACCGCCTCAGGTGTGGGCTTCCAGACCGGGCAGAGCAAAAACCGTAGCCGAGTTATCCAAAGAAATATTTGCGATATTCCCTTTCGAACCCGCCATTTATTCGAAATACGGGGGAAGAGTTTCTTTTTTCGGACATCCTCTATTGGACATAATACCGCCTTCGTTGCCTAAAAAACAATCGGATTTTTCGGAAGCGGCGGAAATTAAAATAGGTATTTTGCCGGGATCCAGAAAAAGCGAGATAGAAAGGCATCTGCCTCTTTTTATGGAATGCTTTTCCATAATAAAATCGGTTTATAAAAACGCTTCGGCTAAAATATTTGCCGTACCGGAGACTTCCGATAAAAGAATATGCGACTTAATTTCTCAAGCCGGAGGAGATTTGCTTTCTTCTTGCGAAATAATAAGAGAAAGCGATTATAAAAAAAGAGCCGAAAGCGATTTTTGCCTTACTTGTTCGGGAACAGCCACTTTGGAAAACGCTTTATTGGGTATTCCTATGATAACGGCTTATATTATGCCGGAGATAAATTATCAGATAGCAAAAAGAATAATAAAAGTGCCTTATATATCTTTGGCCAATATAATACTTAAAAAGCCTTTGATAAAAGAATTTGTTCAAAAAAACGCCAAACCCGCATTGATGGCTCAGGAAGTATTTTCTCTGCTTAATAATCCTCAAAGATATCATGCTTTTTCCGCGGAGTTAATATCTGTTAGAAAAATTTTAGGAGAAGCTCCGGTGGCGGAAAAAATAGCGGAAAAAATTCTTTCCGGACTTAAAACCGTATGATTTTTGTAAAAATGGGAGAGCGAAATAAAGTTTTGCTAAACTCTCTTTTACAATATCTTTTGGAACATAAAAAAAGGATGGCTTTTGCCGTTTTATCCATGGTAGTCTTGGCTTCCATAAGAGGTTTGATAGTTTATATACTCGGTCCTTTGATTCAAACGGTTTTCATAGATAAAAAATATTCCATGCTTAACGAATTGATGATAGCTTTGCCCGTGCTTTTTATAATAAGATTTGCCGCGGAATATTCCAATAATTATACGATGAATTATATCGGCCAAAAAATAGTTCAGAAAATAAGAGAAAATTTGTTTTCTCACATACACGCTTTGTCTATGGAATTCTATTGGCGGCGCCGATCTTCCGACGTTATGAGCAGGGTTATAAACGACTTAAATAATATACAGTCTACCGTTCAGTTTATACCTCTTTACGGAATAAGAGACGTTATGACCGTTATTTCTCTTACTTTCGTCTTATTTTACATAAATTGGCGTTTGGCTTTGATAGGCGTCGTAATACTTCCGGTAACGTCTTTTGCTTTGAAAAAATTGGGCAAAAAAATGAGACGTTCTTCGAAAGAAAGCCAGGAAATAGTCGCCGACATATCTCATAAATTTCAAGAAAGCCTTCAAGGTATGGCCGTGGTTAAGGCTTTTAATTACGAAGAAAAGGCTATAGAAAAATTTGCCGCCACAAACGACAGATATTTCGATAAAATGATGAAATATCTCAGAGCTACTTCCATGTCGGGACCTCTTATGGAGCTTTTGGGAAGTTTGATACTCATTTTGGTAATATACGCGGCGGCCGGATATATATTTAGCGGACAGTTAAAGCCGGCGATGTTTTTTTCATTTATAGCCGCCTTTTTTACGGCATACATGCCTTTGAAAAATATTTCAAATCTTAACTCAAAGCTTCAAATGGGATTGGCGTCTTGGGACAGGATATATCAAATACTGGAAGAAAAACCGGCGGTAATAGAAAATAAAGGAGCTTTCAAGCCGTCTTTTTTAAGAGGGGAAATAGAGTTTCAAAATGTTTCTTATAAGTATCCCTCTTCCAAAGATTGGGTTTTGAAAGATATAAATTTGAAAATAAAAGAAAACGAAATAGCCGCTTTTGTGGGGGCTTCGGGTTCTGGTAAAAGTACGATTATACAGCTTCTTTTGAGATTCTTTGACCCGATTAGCGGAAGAATACTCATAGACGGAAAAGATTTAAGAGAATACGATTTGAAAGAATATAGACGTCATATCTCTCTTGTAACCCAAGATAATATTCTTTTTGACGATACGGTTTATAATAATATCTTAGTCGGCAAACAGGACGCTTCTCAAAGCGAAGTCAGAGAGGCCGCGAAAGCGGCCGATGCCGAAATATTTATTAATCAAATGCCTAACGGTTATGAAACGGGGATAGGCGAAAGAGGGGTTAAAGTATCGGGCGGACAAAGACAGCGTTTGGCCATAGCCAGAGCCATAGTAAGAAAACCGAGAATTCTTCTTTTAGACGAGGCTACCTCAAATTTGGATACTGCCAGCGAAAAAGCCGTTCAAAGCGCCATAGAGAACGTATTGGGAGATAAAACAGTGGTAATGGTGGCGCATAGGCTTTCTACGGTTAAAAACGCCGATAAAATATTTGTGTTGAAAAACGCTTCGGTCATAGAACAAGGAAATCACGCCGAACTTATGTCGGCCGAGGGCGAATATAAAAAACTATATTTGGCGCAGAGCTGAAATATGATTTTATTTTTTTCATTCATAGCGGCAATTTTTTCGCTTGTTTCCGCTTTTTGGGCTTTAAAAAAAGGATTTGCCGAAAGAAATCAAATATCTAAAATTCTGGCTTTTTCTTCCGGGATAATGATATCGGTTTCTTTTTTGCATTTTTTGCCGGAAGGTTATTCGCAAAACTCTTCTATGACTTCGTGGTCTTTTCTTATGGCCGTTTTAGTTCTTTTTTCCTTGGAAAATTTTACCGTTATGAATACCTGCAGCGAATTTGTGGAAGATTGTCATATGCATTCTTTGGGATTTTTCGCTTTTGCGGCAATGACGCTTCATTCTTTTATAGACGGATTTAATATATCGGTGGGATTTTCTTTCGGAAAAGCGGTAGGATTTAACTCTTTGGCTGCGGTCATGATGCATAAATTCGCCGACGGCATAACTTTGGCCGCCATATTAAGACATGCCGGTTTTTCGGATAAGAAAAATATTTTTTATGCGGCATTAATGTCTTTTGCCACGGTAGTAGGTTCGGCATTGTCTTACCGGCTCATATCTTCTTTCTCTTATTATTCTCCCGTACTTTTGGGCATATCGGCCGGAAGTTTCATTTATATTTCGGCTACGGAAATAATTCCTCATCTTCACAGGGAAAAAAGATTTTCTTCTCCTTTTCTTTTTTTAGGAGGATATTTGTTCGTATTTTTGATTCATTTTATGGCGGAGCATAAATGAACGAGCAAGAGCTTATAAAGAAATTTTCGGAATATTCCAATCAAGACACCACAATGCTCGAATTGGCTTATAATTTTGCCAAAGACGCTCACGGAGAACAAAAAAGAGCGTCCGGAGAGTCGTATTTTACTCACGTTTATTCTGTGGCCGAGATTTTGATAGATTTCAAAATGGATCAGCAAACGGTTTGCGCCGGACTTCTTCACGATACGGTGGAAGACACGAAGATAACCATAGATATTTTGAAAAAAGAATTCGGAGAAGAAATAGCTCAGTTAGTCGAGGGCGTTACAAAAATAGAGACTTTAAAATTCTCATCGAGAGACGAAGCGCAGGCGGAAAACTGGAGGAAGATGATTTTGGCTACGGCCAAAGACATAAGAGTTATAATGATAAAGCTTGCCGATCGTCTTCACAATATGCGAACTTTAAATTATCTTTCCAGAGAAAAACAGCTTGAAATAGCATATGAAACTCTTACTCTATACGCGCCTCTTTCTCAAAGACTGGGCATATTCCAGCTTAAATCGGAATTGGAGGATTTGTCTTTTAAGTATTTATATCCGGAAGAATACGATATGCTTAGCGCCAAGATACAGCTGAGATATTTCAAGAGAGAGAAAATACTGGAAGATTTTAAAAACGAATTAAATTCGGTATTGGAAAAATCCGGTTTGCCTTACAGGCTTTTATATAGAGCCAAAAACATTTATTCTATTTACAGAAAAATGCAGAAGCAAAATAAACCTTTCGAAGAGATAGAAGACACTTTGGGAGTAAGAATAATAACCGATACCGCGGTAAACTGCTATGTTCTTTTGGGCATAGTTCATTCTCATTTTAAGCCTACCGCAAACAGCTTTACCGATTATATAGCCATGCCTAAAAAGAATTTATATCAAAGTCTTCATACCACGGTAATGTCGAGATCCGGCGAACCCATAGAAATACAAATAAGAACCGAGGATATGCATAAGACCGCGGAATACGGTATAGCCGCGCATTGGCGATATAAAATGGGGCAGAATTCCAACGATAAACATTTGGACGAGAAATTAAACTGGCTTAGACAGTGGATAGAATGGCTTCAGGAATTGGAAAGTCCGCGCGAATTTTTGGAAAGTTTTAAAACCGATTTAGATTTGGAGCAGATTTTTATATTTACACCAAAAGGCGACGTAAAGCCTCTGCCTGTAGGGTCTACTCCGGTGGATTTTGCTTATTCCATACATTCCGAAATAGGAGACAATTGCGTGGGAGCAAAAGTTAATTCCAAAATGGTAAAACTCGACCACGAATTAAAAAGCGGAGACATATGCGAAATAGTTACCAGAAAAAATTCGGGCCCCAAAAAAGATTGGCTTAATTTTGTAAGAACCGCCAGCGCGCGTTCCAAAATAAGAAAATATTTAAGAGAACATAAGGTAGAAGAATAGAAAAATGAAAAAAAGAATATATTATCACGATACGGACTGCGGCGGAGTGGTTTATTACGGCAATTATCTTAAATATTTGGAAGAAGCCAGAACCGAATTTTTGGAGGAAAAAGGAATATCCTTGAAAGATTTGATGGATAAAGGATTATGGTTTGTGGTTAGAAAACAGGAAATAGAATATAAGGCTCCCGCATATTACGGCGATATTTTGGAAATAAAAACTTTTTTAAAAGAAATTACTTCTCATAGAATAGTTTTTTTATGCGAAACATATAATCAAAAAGGTATTTTTCTAAATAAAGCGATTACCGATTTAGTTTGCGTGGATAAAAATCTTAAACTTTCCGAAATACCTTCGGAAATTTCGGAAAAGGTGAAATGAAGTCTTATATAAAAGAAATAAAAATCCTAACCGTAATTTTTCTGACCGCTTTTGCCGCAAGATTTATATATATCTTTTTTATAGCCGGTTTCTCAAACATGCTTGCAAGCGATTCCTGCTGCTATCTTTCCTATGCTTGGCACCTTTTAAAAGAGGGTACTTATAGAAGTTTTAACGATTATGCGTTCAGACCTCCGGGATACGGGTTCTTTTCCGCCGGAGTTTTTTATTTCTTCGGTTTTTCGGTAACCGCCTTAAAGACGGTTCAAATATTTATAAGCTCTTTTGTTCCTGTTTTGATTTATTTTTTCGGCAAAAAAATAATGAACGACTCTTTTGCTTTGGCGGCGGCTTTTTTTTCTTGTTTTTATTTCGGTCTTATAGTAGAGCCTTCGCATATTTTAAGCGAAGTTATTTTTACTCCTTTATTTTTTGCTTCTTCTTATTTCTTTTTAAAAGGAACGGAAAATAAAAAATATTTTTTTATTTCCGGATTGTTTAACGGCGCCGCCGCTTTTGTCCGTCCGATAGGACTTTTGCTTTTGCCTTTTAACGGATTATGGCTTCTTTTAAAGTATAATCCTAAGCGAGCCTTAAAGTTTTTTTCTTTGGCTTTGCTGGGATTTTCGCTTTTTCTTTCTTTTTGGTGGATAAGAAATTATCGTATTTTCGGCCGTTTTGTGCCGGTAGCTTTGGAGACCGGTTTTGTTTTTCAGCACGCTTATAGCCCTCAAGATAAGCTGCATTTGGTAAACGAAAACGACATATACCCGGAATTGGAAAGAGACGCAAAGAATTTTAAGAAAGGGCTTAATTTTATGTTAGAAATGTCTTTTCCGGCTCTTTTAAAAAAATGGTCTATAAATTTCTTTCAGTTTTTTTATCCTTTTATGCCGGAATACGATTTTACTTACGGTTTAATAGCGCCTTTTTTCTTTTTGGGTTTTTATTTGATTTTTAGAAATAAAGATTGGGACGGCGCGATTTTATCGGGTATGAGCGTATATCTGCCGGTCAGCGCTTTTTTCTTTTCGGCGGCCAGATATCGTCATTCGATGTCTCCTTATATTATTCTGGCGGCTTTTTATTGGTTTTATAAAAATAAAGAAATTTTAAAAGAAACAAAATATAGATTAATTATTGTCTCTTGGTTTTGCGCGAATTTTTTCGTATTATTTTACTGGGAGGAAAGCAGAACCGCGGTTAAAAAACTGCTTTCTTTTCTCTTATGAGAGAACATAAACTTTTAGTTTGGGGATTTCATTTCTTTTTTGCCGCTTTCTTCTTTTATTGTCTTAAATTTTTTTTCGCAGGCATGTCTTTTTTATGCGATTTGTTTTTCTTGTCGGGATTAATAATTTGTTTTTCGGATTTTTTGATTTCCATATCGGATAAAGAATCCAAAAATCTCAGTTTTGAGAAAATTTTAAATCCTAAAATAGCCGTAGGTATGACGGCATATAACGACGAAGAGTCCATAGGAGAAGCGGTTAAAGATTTTAAAAATAGAGACTCGGTAGTTTGCGTAATAGCAGTGGATAATAATTCTAAAGACGATACGGCAAGAAAAGCCGAAGCGGCGGGCGCGAAAGTCGTAAAAGAAACCGTTCAAGGATACGGCGCGGCCTGCAAAAGAGCTTTGAAAGAAGCGATGTCTCAGGGAGATATAATTTGTCTTGTCGAGGGAGATTGCACTTTTTCCGGAGAAGATTTAAAAAAATTTACCGCCTATTTGGAAAATGCGGATATGGTTTTGGGCACAAGAACGACAAGAGAATTGAATTCTCCGGATTCTCAGATAACTTTTTCCCTGCAGTGGGGAAATGTTTTTATGGCCAAGCTCATGCAGCTTAGGTTTTTGAAAGTCAGACTTACGGATATGGGATGCACTTACAGACTTATAAAAAAACAGGCTTTGGAAAAGATAATAGACGACTTGAAAGTGAACGGCAATCACTTTTCCTGCGAGATGATATTGGCGGCTCTTAAAAGAAACCTTACCGTCATAGAGATACCCGTAACTTTTAGAAAAAGAGTCGGAGAAAGCAAGGGTGTGGGCAGCGATTTTTTTAAGGCGGCAAAAACCGCTTTTGAAATGTGGAAGCTTATAGTTTTTTCCTGACCGATGAATTATAAAATTAAAATATCGATATCTGTTTTTATATTCGTTTTTTCCGTTTTTTTAAATTCTTTATATTTAACCAAAGGCATGCCTTCTTCTCAAAGAGCTTCTTTGGTTTTTAAGAATAAACAAAACTTAAAAGACGCCCTGCCTTATTTGATTAAAGCCAGAGAGGACGTATACTCCGATTATTCTTCCAAGAGCGGAAGCGAGTTATTAAAGCTTTATAAAGAAGACTCGAAAGAGGCATTTCTAAAATGGGACGGTAAAATAATAAAAACGGAAAAGAAGAAGCTTCACGCTTTGCGTTCGGTCTTGCTTCAAAACAGGTTTCCGGACGAGCAGAAAATACTTTACGCCGTATCAAAAATAAAACCGGCGGAATTTAAGTTTGATCCCGGAGTATATCAATACGGAGGAATTTATTTTTATTCTTGCGGAGCTTTGATTAAGGCTTGCTCGGTCCTCGGAATTTGTAAATTAGGCGATTCGTCTTTTTATATGGAAAATCACGAACAAGCCGCTTTGCTTTATTCCGCCGGTAAATTTACCGGAGTTTTATCCGCCGCTTTTTTTGCGGTTATATTGTTTTTTATCGGAACGGATTTTTTTTCATTTAAAGCGGGGTTATTTTCGGCTTTATTTGCCGCAACTTTGCCTTCGATAGCTTTTGAGGCTCATGCTTTGAAACCGTATGCTTTTTTCCTACCTTTTTGGGGTTTATGCGTTTATTATTCTTTGAAATCTATAAAGTTTAAAGAAAAATTTAACCGTTTTTATTTTCTTTCAGGATTATATGCCGGTCTGGCGGGCGGATCTATGCTTCTTGCTTCTTTTTGCGTTTTTTCTTTCTTAACCGCTTATTTTTTTTATGCAAAAGAAAATAAAATAAATTTGAAAGTATTTTTACTCGGACCTTTTGCTTTTATATCTGGATTTTTTTTGGCCAATCCTTATTATATATTTTCTTTTAAAAACGCTTTTGGAGAGATAGTTTATGTGAAAGGCGCTCATAATTTAGTTTTTTCTTTAAGTCATATGATTCGTTTTGCATTATTTGAACTTAATAAAATATTGAGCTGGCCTGTTTATTTGCTTTTTGCCGGCGCGGTCATATTGGGTTTTAAGGAAAAGAATAAATTTTTAATAGTATCTTCTTCGCCTTTCTTTTTTTATTTTATTTACACTTCTAACGCGCACTGGGATTTTCCTCATTATTCGATGCCTTTGGCGGCGGCGGCTTTGCCGGCGGCGGGTTTTTTTGCCGAAAGAATGATTTCTTATTCTAAAAAAGCTTATCTTATTTTATCTTTTGCGGTTTTATTTAATTTGGGCAATACACTTTACGATAGGAAAATATTTTTGGAAAACGAAGAAAATCTAAATAAAGCCGGGAAATGGATAACGGAAAATATTCCAAAAGGCGCAAAAGTAGCCTTCGACACATATCCTTATTTCGGTTTTAAGTCATATCCGCCTTTTCCTTTGCCCGATTATCGAATAAAGGAAAAAAATGACGGAGATTATTATGTGTTAAACGATATAAATCAATATTACGGATGTATGGATTTATCTTATAGAGACGGTATGTCCGAAAGCGCGGATTTTGATAAAAAATATGTTTTAATAGCCGATTTTTACAGAAAAAAGACTTTTTGGGATAAAATATATCCCAATCACAGATATGTTTTATTCGAGCAAAGAATAGCGGTTTACAAAAAGAAATAAATATTAATCTTCTTTAAGTTCTTCCACCGATCCCAATTGAGTTAAAGGTTTGTCGAATTTCTTCGAGTCTCCCACCACAAATATCAAAGCCTTGTCGGTTTTGTAAAATTCTTTTGCCGCTTGAACGGTTTGTTCGTAAGTCACCGCGTCTATTTTTCTTACGTAATTATCCAAATAATCGCTTTTGTATCCGTAAAATTCGTAAGAAGCTCTTTCCTCTACCAAATCAAATACGGTAGGGAAGCGGAACACGAAAGAATTTATTATTTGGCTTTTTGCCGATTCGAAAGCTTCTTTTTCTATATTGCCTTCGGCCGCGGTTCTAAGCTGATTTAGTATTTCCGAAGTTCCTTCGTATACGCTTTGAGGTTTTGTTCCCAAGTAGGTCTGTATAAATCCGGAAAGATTTCTTTTTGAGAAATAAGAATAAACGCTGTAGGCCAGTCCTCTGTTGGATCTTATTTCTCTTCCCAGTTTGGATTGTATTCCTCCGCCCATATATTCGCTAAGTACGGCCAAAGGATACTCTTTGTCGTCATGTCTTTTTACGCCTTCGTTTAATATTACCACCGAGGCTTGGCTTATGGGCTTGTCGATAAGGTATATTTTTCTTTCGGAAGGAAGAACGGGGGCCTTTATTTCCGGCATCAAATATTTTCCCTTAGGCAGCGATGCGAGTCCTTCTTTTATTTTCTTTACGAAGTCTTCCTTCTCCATATTGCCGGCCGCCGCTACGACCAAAGCGGAAGCCTTAATATAATTTTTATGATAATCGGACAAATCTTTTACGGTTATCGCGGAAACGGTTTCTTTTTCCGGCCTTATGCCGTAAGGATGATCCTTGCCGAAAAACATTCTCAAAGCTTCTCTGGCGGCTTGTCTGTCCGATTTGTCGTTTCTTCTTCTTATAAGTTCCAAAGCTTCTTCTTTTTTAAGATTGAATATTTTTTCGTCGAAGGAGGGATTTATAAGCATATCGGAAAAAATAGAAAAAACTTCGTCAAAATCTTTGCTTAAACAATACATGGAAAGTCTTGCTTCTTCGTTGTTTGCCGAAGCTTCTATGGACGCGCCTAAAAATTCCAGTTTTTTGTCTATTTCTTCCGCTTTATATTTAGACGTTCCGCCGTCTCTTATCATTGTCATAAATAAATCGGTCAGTCCCGTTTTTCCGGCCGGATCGTTTACTCTTCCGGTTTTTATCATAGCCGTAAGTCTTATTATCGGCAGAGTTTTATCCGTTTCTGCGTATATTACCGTTCCGTCCTCGCTTAATGTTCTATGAACCGCAGGCGGATCGAATTTGACTTTTTCCATTGCGGCAAATTTCGGTTCTTTTGCGAAAATATTTTGATTCATAATCAAAGCTCCGTAAAGTAAAATAAATTTTTTCATAGTTTCTCCTTATTTTGTTTCTATCAAATATACGGCCGTTTTGTTTTCCGCTTTCAGATATTTTGCCGCGGCGGCCGATATGTCTTCGGGCTTAAGTTTTTTTATGTCTTCCAATTGTTTCCATTGAAGTTTCCAGTCTCCCAGTATCCTGTCGTTTGATGCTAAAGCGTTTGAAAATCCCGCATTTGACTCTAACTGAGTTATCAGCGAAACTTCGTAATTATTTATCACTTTTTGCAATTCCCATTGAGTGGGAGGAATATTTTTTATCTTTTCTATTTCTTCGGTTAAGGATTTATCCAAATCTTCGTTGGTAAATCCTTCTTTTGGCGCGCCTTGAGTTATGAAAAGCGAAGGATATCTGTCGCCGGGAAATCCCACATATGAATTGGCGTATAAGGCCATTTTTTTATTTTCGACGATTTCTTTGTAGAATCTGGATGTTTTACCGCTTGAGAGAATTTCGGAAAGAACTATTAAAGCGGGTATGTCTTTATGATCTCCGGCCGGAATTTTATAACCTATTTTAACCATCGGTTTTGCTTTATAAAAAAGCTTTATCGTTTTTTCGCTGTTTTGCGCCGGTTCTTTTGTGTAATCCGTATTAGGCAAAGGTTTAGACTGCCAAGAAGAAAAATATTTTTCCGCCAGTTTTATGGTTTTTTCGGCGTCGACATCCCCGACTACGGCTACCGTGCAATTATTCGGAACATAAAATTTTTTATAAAAATTTTCCGCGTCGGTTCTCGTAAGATGACTTACGTCGTCTTCCCAGCCGATAGTCGGATTTCTATACGGATGAGCGACAAAGGCATTGGAGAGAAGCGTTTGCCACATGACTCTGTTGGGATCCGCTTGATTCATTCTCAGTTCTTCCAAAACAACGCTTCTTTCTTTGTAAAAATCTCTCAAAACCGGATTTTGAAATCTGTCGGATTCTATTGTCATCCATGCTTCCAATCTATTGGAAGGCAGTTCTATGACATATCCGGTATAATCGGTAGAAGTAAAAGCGTTTAGCCCGTGTTCTCCCAATTTATTGTATATTTTCCAAAGTTCTTCTCTAACGGCATATTTTTCGGCTTCTTTTTCCAGAGAGGAAAGTTCATCTTTGAGTTTTTTTATCTTGGCTTCGTCTCTGGCGCTTTTTTTATCTTCTTCGTTTAGTAAAAGAGCCGTTTCTTCTATTTTATCCAGGATCTTCTTTTCGGCTTCGTAGTTTGAGGTGTTTATCGTTTTGGTTCCCTTAAAAGCCATATGCTCGAATAAATGAGCCAGACCGCTTTTACCTTGAAGATTATCGACATTGCCTACTTTAAACATCATCGTGAACGAAACGGTAGGAACAAATTTTTTTTCTAAAATCAAAAACTTCATTCCGTTTTTAAGGGTATAAGAGATTACGGGAGGATATTTGGGATCTTTTTCGACTACTGCTCCCATTTTCTCCAAAAAGGATATTTTATCTTGTTTCATTTGAGCTCCGGCAAACGCGGACAATACGGCCGTTAAAACGGCCGAAAGAAAAATCTTTTTCATTTATGGCCTCCGATTTGAACATTTTAAATATTATATAATTAAAATTAAGTCAATAAAATCGGGCGGTGAAAATATGAACAGAATAAAGAAACATCCCGTTTTGGAAATTAAGGAAAGGAAGGAAATAAAATTCTATTTTGACGGGCAAGAAATAAAGGCTTTTGAGGGAGAAATGCTTTCCTCGGCTCTATTTGCCGCCGGTATTAAAATTTTTAGCTATCATAAAAAAGATTCGGCCCCTCAGGGGATTTTTTGCGCAAACGGACAATGCGCCCAATGTTCGGTCATAGCCGACGGAAAAGTCGTAAAAGCCTGCGTTACGGCCGTAAAAGAAAATATGAAGGTTCAGACTTTAAGAGGAGCGGCTCCGGTATCTTGCGATAAGTCCGATAAAAAATTGTCTTTTTCAAAGATAGAAGAAATCGATACGGATGTTTTGATATTGGGAGCCGGCCCAAGCGGTTTGGCCTGCGCTTTTGAAATAGGAAAATTTAATTTGGATACGATAATCGTAGACGATAAAGATAAACCGGGCGGAAAACTTGTTCTTCAAACTCATAAATTTTTCGGCTCGGTGGAAGATTGCTATGCGGGTAGCAGAGGCATAGACATAGCCGATAAATTAGCCGACGACGTAAAAAAATATCCTTCGGTTAAGATGTGGAATAATTCCGTATGCGCGGGAGTTTTTTCCGATAAAAAAATAGGCGTCGTAAAAGACGGAGTTTATTATTTGATAAAACCGAAAGTGTTTGTTGTGGCCGCAGGAGCCAGAGAAAAAACATTAATGTTTCCGGGAAATACTTTGCCCGGAGTTTACGGCGCCGGCGCTTTTCAAACTTTGGTTAACAGAGATTTGATAAAAGCTTGCGAAAAAATATTTATTATAGGCGGCGGCAATGTGGGGCTTATAGCGGGTTATCACGCCGTACAGGCCGGTATAAAAGTAGTCGGACTTGTCGAAGCGGCCGCTTATTGCGGCGGTTATAAAGTGCACGAAGATAAACTTAGAAGATTGGGCGTTCCTATTTTTACTTCGCATACCGTCGTTGAAGCTCAAGGCAAGAACTGTTTGGAAAGCGTAACTATCGCCAAAGTAGACGAAAATTTTAAGCCGATAAAAGGAACGGAAAAAAAGTTTAAAGCCGACACTCTTCTTGTGGCGGTGGGACTTAATCCGGTAAACGAATTTTATACGCATGCTTTGGAAAGCGGAATAAACGCTTTTATATGCGGAGACGCTCAAGAAATAGCCGAGGCTTCAGCGGCGATGTTTAGCGGTAAAATAGCCGCGCACAAAGTTCTTAAAAGCTTAGGTTTTATAACTTCGGAAGTTCCTAATTTCTGGTATGAAAAATTGGAAATATTAAAATCGCGTCCGGGGAAAACTTATTCTTTAGAAGAACTAAAACAAGAATATCAAGGCAAGGTATATCCGGTTTTTCACTGCAGACAGGAAATTCCTTGTAACCCGTGCGTTACGGTTTGTCCTAAAAAGTCGATAAAACTCTCCGGAGAAACCATAATGAGTCTTCCGAAATTTTCGGGAGAATGCATAGGATGTTTTAAGTGTCTGGTAATATGTCCCGGCCTTGCGGTTACCATAGTGGATAAAAGAAAAGACGAAAAAAATCCTATTGTTTATCTGCCTTATGAAAACGATCCGGCTTTGGCTGAGAAAGGTAAAACGGCCGAAATTGTAGACGATTACGGCGAGGATCTTTATAAAGCCGAGATAGTTTCGGTTTTAGATATGAAAGCGGAAAATATGAGAATAATAGGCGTTAAAATTCCCGCGGAATTAGCCGAAAAAGCGGCTTCTTTGAGAATACTTTCTCATGAAGAAGGCGAAAAGTGGCGGGGAGATATCTCAAAACTTGACGATTGCGTAATAGTTTGCCGCTGCGAAAGAGTTACTTTGGGCGAAATAAGAAAAAAAATAAAAGAAGGAGTTCGCGATCTTAATCAGCTTAAAGCTTTGACAAGAGCCGGAATGGGAGCATGCGGATCAAAAACCTGTAATTCTTTGCTTCTTTCCGTTATGAAAAGCGAAGGGATAGATACAAAAGAAATTACCGACCTTACAAAAAGGCCGCTTTTTATGGAAACGGAATTTGCCGTATTTGCCGGAGTTTCTTCTAAGAAAGAAGACAAAACTTCTTTTAGCGGTTTTTAATATCGGAGAATATTTATGAAAAATTACGATGTTATAATAGCCGGCGCCGGAAGCGCGGGAGTTCCTTTGGCCATGTTTTTGGCCGAAAATAAGATTAAAGTTTTGGTTCTTGAAAAAAAACCTTCTTGCGGACAGGGGCAAAATAAAGCGGCGATAGGCGGAATAAGAGCCACACATTCCGACGGTTCCAAAATAAAAACCTGTCTTAAATCTTTGGAAATATTTTCATCCTGGCATGAAAAAGAAGGCGAAGACATAGGATGGAGACGCGGCGGATATTTGTTCCCGGTTTATAGGGAGAAAGAAGAAAAAACTCTCAAAGAGTTGTTGAAAACTCAGGAAAAATTCGGTCTTAACATAAATTGGATTTCGGCGCAAGAAGTAAAAGAATTGGTTAAAGGAATAAACGAGGACGGTCTTATAGGCGGCACTTTTTCGCCGAACGACGGCAGCGCCTCGCCTCTTTTAAGCATTAACGCTTTTTATAGAAAAGCGGTTTCTAACGGAGCGGAATTTTCGTTTAATGAACAAATAAAAGAAGTAAAAAAGAAAGGAAACTTGTTTTCGGTTAAAACTTCCGATAAAGAATATGAAACTCCGATATTTATAAACGCCGCCGGAGCTCATGCCAAAGAAATTTCTCTTATGTTAGGCGTAGATATACCGGTAAAACCCGATTGTCACGAGGCGGGAATAACCGAACCCGCGGAAAGATTCGTGGAACCTATGGTGGTAGACATAAGAGAAGGTGAAAAATCCAAAAACTATTACTTTTATCAGAATTTCGAAGGACAAATTATTTTTTGCATGACCCCGGATCCTCAAATTTGGGGATATGACAGGAAAAGCACGAGCGAATTTTTGCCGGAAATTTCAAAAAGAATGCTAAATATTCTTCCGGGCCTTTCGAATATAAAAGTAAGAAGAGTCTGGCGCGGCCTTTATCCTATGACTCCGGACGGTTTTCCGATAGTTCAATTCGACGCCGCCGGCGTAGAAAATTATATCATAGCGGCCGGAATGTGCGGACAGGGATTTATGTTAGGTCCCGGTTTAGGATGGATTATTTCCAAAATAATTACGAAACAGGCTTCTAAAGAGGACGAAAGTATTTATAATTTCCGTCTTAACAGGGATTTCTCCGGACAAGAAAAATTAAAATAATGAATTTGCCTTCCGTTTCTATCATAATACCGACATATAAAAGGCCGGAATTTTTACTTAGAGCCTTAGACAGCGTTTTGGGTCAAGACTATCAAAATATAAAAGAAATAATAATAACCGACGACGGCGATTATGAAGAATCTTTCATAGAAAAATTAAAAGCCGAAGATTCAAGAATAATATATGTCAAAAATACAAAGTATGCCAAAGGTCCTTCCGGCAACAAACAAAACGGTCTGGATATCGCTTCGGGAGACTTTATCGCCTTTATGGACGACGACGACGAATTATTTAACGATGCCGTATCTTCGGTTATGAAAGTGTTAATTACCGGTAGTTATAAAATAGCTTTTGCCAATTGCGTAAGAAGCGATAATGGAAAGTTTACCGGAAAACATTATGATAGAGACGAAGAAGCATCTTATTGGGATTTTATTTGCGGAAAATATGAAGGGGAATATTGGGGAATTAATTCTTATGAAATAATGAAAAAAATAAGATTCAAGGATGAGTATGGCGGAGCCGAAGGTTTAGCATGGCTCGGATTGTATAAGGAAGAAAATATAAAACTTAAATATATTCATAAGGCTGTCAGAAAATATTACGTTCATGAAAATCAATTTTCAAATACATACGAACAGAACGCTTTAAGGACATTTAATTCTTATGAAAAATATTTGGAACTTTTCGGAGAAGATATTATAAAAACATGTCCTAAAAAATATTCTTATATTTGCAAAATAGCTTCATATTTTGCGTTTTTGTCCGGAAATAAACAAAAAATTTCATATTATGCCGCCAAATCTTTTATGTCCGATAAAAGTTTTTTATCTTTTATTTTTTATCTTTTTTCTATTTGCCCATTATCGTTTTATGTTTTAAAATACTACTTTAGGTTTAGAAAGAAATGAAATTACTATTTATAACTTCTACATTATTACCAGGAGGCGCCGAAAGGGTTTTAAGTTCTTATGCAGATTATTTTTCAAAAAATCACGATGTTTATATCTTAAAACTGGATAAAGGCAATCCTTATTATGAGTTAAGCAAAAAAGTAAAAGTAATGTCTTTAAACCTATTTTCGGAATCGCTTTCTTTTATCGACACGATTAAAAAAACGATAAGAAGAATAATAGCGATTAGAAAAATTATTTTGTATTTGAAGCCGGATAAAATAATTTCTTTTCAAACAAAAATAAATATTTTATCTATAATTGCGGCTCTCTTTCTATTTAAGCGAGTCATAATTTTTGAACAAATACATCATTTATACGAAGAATCGAAACTAGTAAAAATATTAAGAATATTTTTTTATTTTTTTGCAAAAAAAATAATAGTTCTAAGCGAATTTGACAGAAAGTATTACAAAATTATAAATTCCGATGTTTATTATATTCCTAATCCGATATCTATTAAAACAAAGAAAGATGTCGAATATGAAAGAAAAGAAAATATAATTTTGAATGTAGGCAGATTGGAAAATCAAAAAAATCAAAAAGAATTGATTGAAATATTCTCGTCGATTAATGAAAAAAAAGATTATAGAGTTTTAATATACGGAGAAGGCAGCTTAAGAAATGATTTGGCGAATTTGATAAAAAATAAAAAAATGGAAGAAAAAATATTTTTAAAAGGAAACGAAAAAGAGATAGAAAAAATATATGAGAAAAGTAAGATTTTTTGTTTGACATCCAAAGCGGAAGGTTTCCCTAATGTGCTTATAGAAGCTATGGCTTACGGTTGTGTTCCGATCGCTTTCGATTGCTTGACCGGTCCTTCCGATATAATAAAAGACGGTTTTGACGGATTTTTAATAAAAAATTTTAATACAAAAGAGTTTGCCTCTAACATGCAACTTTTAATTAATAACGAAGAAAAGCTTAAAATAATGTCGAAAAATGCGTTTGATTCGGCTAAGAGATTTTATAGAGAAAAAGTATTATCCGATGCTTCCAAAATTTTGGGGGTACATTAGTTTTATGTTATTTTTTTGAACTTAAAAAAATAGGTTTCATTTGATCCTTTTATATTGATAAAGAGAAATAGCTTTTTTATTAAGTAAATGAATTTTCCCTTGAAGTTTAGATATTTCATATCAAATAGATATACTCTTTTTATATTTTCTTCTTTGAAATATTTTGAGAGGATATTCCTTAAGTTTTCTAAAGAAAAACTTCTTTGATGTCCCCATCTATGAAACTTCTTTCCGCAGTGTAAGCAAATTACTTCATTATCCGATAGGTTTTCGTCGGCCGGAACGGTGCCAATGAAGTATCCGTTGTTTTTTAAAACTCTATTTATTTCCAACAAGCCTTCGCCTAATGATATCTCATCTAAATGTTCTAATAATTCGCAAGCGACAACATAGTCAAACATTTTACTATCAAAAGGAATATTTTCTATTTTTCCATTTTTAAAGAGATCTGACGATATGTTTAATTCTTTTTTTAACCTTTCTATGGATTTTTCACTTGGGTCTATCGAGAATATATTTATACCTTTTTCTAAACATTTTTTTTCAAAATATCCTTCGCCTATGCCTATATTCAATACCGAAGAACCGCCTTTTATTTGAGATAATATGAAATCATATCTTTTTGAAGACTTAAATGTTTTTAATAAATCAAAGTCTGTTTGATAGTTTTCCCAAAGATTATCTTGTTTCATTTTTAAATTGTACAAAGTATTAAATTTGTCTTTCAATTTTCATATCTTACGGATAAAAATTTACTTTTTAAAGAGTTTAAATTATCTTTTAAAATGGATATTTCTTCTTTGCCGAAAACGCCGGAAATATAAATCAAAAACAAATAGAAAACCGCGGAGGATACGAAAGCCAAAGGCAGACTGTATGACTTTATATAAAATACCGAAGCGGCGCAGACGGCCGAAAATAAGATCGGAAGCAAAACGCAGTTAAGCCAATCTATTTTTAAAAAATTCTTTGCTTTTTCATATTGCCAAAAAGCGGAAATCAAAAAAGAAAGACAGAAAAATACCGATACGAAATTTATGCCGAGTTTTTTCGCCGATAGAAGATAAATTATAAAAAATGCCGAAGACACATATGTTTTTACCGCAGAAGATTCTTTTTGTCTCGACGCTATTATCATAAGATTTGAAGCCATATTTTCCAGGAACATGAAAAGAGGCAAAAATATCAATATTTTAAGCGTCCAATAAGACTCTATAAATCCGTTTCCGTAAATAAATTCCGTTATCGAATAAGAAAGAACGGCTATTAAGGCCAGAATGGGAGATAAAACGGAAAAAGCTATTTTAAGAGAATAATTGGCTATTTTATTTAACTTTTCTTCGTCCGATTTGTAATGTTTTGACATGGCCGGGAAAAGCACGTTTGAAAAATTAGATATGACTTCCCAGATAAGCGAGCTTATCTTTTGACTTGCCGCAAAAAAACCGGCGGCTTGAGGGGAAGATAACAATCCTATTAGAAAAAGAGGAGAATTTTGATTTAAAATCAGAGTAAAATGAGACCAGGCTATGTGAAAACTTGAAAAAGCTTCTTTTTTTATATCGGAAAAATTAATTTTAAATTTTAGAGAAGGGAAATTT
Source organism: Elusimicrobiota bacterium (assembly GCA_012517235.1). Classification (GTDB taxonomy): domain Bacteria; phylum Elusimicrobiota; class Elusimicrobia; order Elusimicrobiales; family UBA9959; genus JAAYVI01. The sequence goes on from JAAYVI010000029.1 coordinate 26,830, forward strand.
ATTTTAAGTCTGAAAAGCTGGAAAAAAACGGCCGACATTTGCGAGATAAAAAGGAAAAAAACTATTTCGTATATAGGAGTATTTCTGTCGGAAAGTAAAAGAACGGCCGCGGTGTATACGAAAGACTGCAGTATCAGAGAATAGCCGAGACTTTTCATGTTTTCCAGACCTTGAAAAGCCCAGGCCGAAAAAAAAGTTACCGATGAAAAAATGGTAAGAGAAGAAAAAAATAACAATAAAAAATCGCTTTTGGTTTTTGAAATAAAATAAGAAAAAACACAGCAGATCAGAAAAGCGGTTATTCCGAAAAAAATTCTGAAATTAACCGTTTTCATAAAAATTTCCGTAAAGTCGCTTTTTTTTCTCGAAATGTCTCTTGCCGCCGACATGGAAGATCCGAAGTCGGCCAAAACGGCAAAATAAGATACCAAAACCAGAGCCCAATTCAATTTACCGAAATTTTCCGGACCTAAAATATTTGCCAGATATATTACGGTTATTAGTCCTAAAATTTTGGTTACCGCATTGGAGAAAAGCATGTAAAGAAAGTTTTTTAATACGGCATATCCCGTTTTCATTAAGATTTATTTTATCTTATTTTGTTAGAATATTGGATATTTATGCAAAATAAGAATCTTATATGTATGGAGCCTGTTTATAAAGCTCAAGCCGATAAGCTTCAAGAAAAGATTTTAAAAACGGAAAAAGAAGCGGAAGATATTTTGGAGAAAATATGCTTTACCGAGATTCTTATAAGAAATTTTGAAAAAGAAAAGATAGAGCCTAAGCTTAAAAAGCTCGAAGACAGATTGAATAATCTTAAAATTCTTTTGGGTATGAAATCAAAAAGCGAAAAAAAATATAAAAAAGAGAATGAAAAAAATACCGACGAAGAAAATTTAAAAAGTATTTATAGAAAACTGGCAAAGGCTTATCATCCGGATAAAAACGCATCGGCTTCGGTAAAAAATTTTTATTGCGAGAGAATGAAAGAAATAAATCTGCTTTTTTCAAAAAAAGACATAAACGGTTTGAAAAGGATTTTGAGAAAATCTTTTCTCGAACTGCAAAACGGAGATTCCAATCTTTTTCGCATGGAAAAACTCAAAAAAATTTTAGAAGAGGCCGAGGAGGAAAAAAGATTTTATTCGGATAAAATGGACGAAGTTCTTAAAAGTGCGCGTTATAAGGCCACAAAAATGAAAGAAGAAGAATTGAAAATTTTTTTATCTGAAAAGGAAGAGGAAATAAAAAGGGAAATAAAAATTTATTCGGAAATATTTTATTCATCTTTAAAAAAAAGATAAATTTTTTTATATTATCAAAAAATAAATCCGATAGATAAACCGATTTTAGAGTATTTAACATCAAAGTTGTAATCTAAAACTTTATAAGAACCATTATTAACGGAATATAAAAATTCAAATAAAATATTTTGAGACTGAAATCCTATACCCGCTCCATAGTATAATCCACCGCTTAGATCACCAATCAACTTATAATCATCGTCACCCATAAAAAAATTATAACCAAGATGTCCTAAAAAGTATCCCGATAAATCATTTTCATTTCCTAAAGGCATTTTTAGAAAAGCATATAAAGGAACAAAGTTAAAATCACCTTCGCTGTCTTTTATTGATCTGGGGAATTGATATGTCACTCCAATGCCTAATTTATTGCGCATATCAGATGGAAACATAAATTCAAATGAAAATGAGAATGCCGTATTTATATCGGCGGAATTGCTTAATCCTTCTCCAGATATTTTTTGTTTTCCCCCCATATCTATAGTCATTTTAAGGAAACTTTGATCTTTAGCTTTTTTATACTCGTTTTCAATTTTTTTTGAATCATATTCGGGTGAGGAAAGTGAATGTGGAATAGTTTGTTTAAATATTTTTATTTCTTGCGGAATTTCTTCAAATTTTACATAATGTGTATTTTCCCAGGGTATTTGATACACTTTACCGTCTGCAGTTTTAATTCTGTAATATTCATTCGTTTTTATTTCAATAAATTGTCCTTGCAAGACTTCCCCCGTATCCTTCTTTACAATTTCATCTGCAAATAAAATATTCCCACATAAAAACATTATTAAAGGAGTTAGTTTTAATAAATTTTTTTTCATTTTTTCTCCAAAACTTATTAAAATAATAGCCTTAGAATAGCTTAAATTATTTCACTTTGTATTTCAAGTGTTCTTGTTTTAATTTTTTTTCTTTTTATTAAGTAAATCAAAACAGATAAAACACTTATATTAACTAAATTATCAAAATCAAGCTTACTTGTAATCTGTGAGTTAAATAAGTATTAGTTTTTAAAAGCAGGCGAAGGAAATCGCATGCATAATTTTCCCATTTGCCGTTTAGCTTGCTTGCTATTCTCGCCGCTAAAAAACCATGACAGCTCGTAGCTTTCGGCAATTTCTCGCCGTCCCGATTGGGAAACCAGTCCCGTCGGTTTCCCCCGATAAATCGGGCCCCCCTTCCGCTACGGCCCGTCTTCAAAACCGCCGAAAGCTTTTATACATAAAGACTTTCTTTCATATATCTCGTATTATGTTTTAGGCTTAAAAACGCAAGCTTGCTTTTTTGCCAATCGTCCATTCTTCTAATCGTCTAATCTTCTTTTTTTGCTATACGTCCACACATCTAATCTTCTACGCCTCTGTTTTGCTACGCATCTATACATCTATTTTGCCGAGCAGTCGGCTTTACTTTTCTATGATAAGTGATTGAGCAGGTCTAAAAGCGGGCGAAGGGAATCGCATGCACAACTCTCACGCTCGCCGCCGCTCGCGTTCGGTCGCGCAGTCCCGCCTCGCGGTCTTCGCGTGCTCGCTCGACAACGCTGCGGCTTTCGATTCCCAACATAAAGCCGAGCAGTCGGCTTTATTTCTTAGCTAAAAGATTGAGCAAGTCTAAAAGCGGGCGAAGGGAATCGCATGCACAACTCTCACGCTCGCCGCCGCTTGCGTTCGGTCGCGCAGTCCCGCCTCGCGGTCTTCGCGTGCTCGCTCGACAACGCTGCGGCTTTCGATTCCCAACATAAAGCCGAGCAGTCGGCTTTACTTTTCTATGATAAGTGATTGAACAAGTCTAAAAGCGGGCGAAGGGAATCGAACCCTCGTCTCAACCTTGGCAAGGTCGCGTTCTACCATTGAACCACGCCCGCGGTAGGATATTTCTATTCTAACAAAAAAAAACCGCGATTTCAATCGCGGTTTTTAAATGTTATCGTCTTAAGTTATTTTCCGTATGTTTTCCCTATGTCAAGAAGTATAAAACTCGCATAATGCGTAGGCGTGTAATAAACGTATGTGCCTCCGCCTATTACTATTCTTTCGGGACCCCTCTCGCTTAAAGAAGGCAAGGCCGTATATTGAGTTTCTCCTATGTAAAACTGCTGTTGAGAATCTTTCGGAAGTATTAACGTATACTCTCTGTAATATCCGTTTTCTTTGGGAGGAAGTTTTCCTTCTTTATTTTTGAAAATTTGTCCGTCTTCTTTGTAAGGAAGCTGTTCGCATTTTGCAATTTTGGAAATCAAATCCAATATGGCGTTGACTCTTCTCTGGTCGCTTATGATAGGAGTAAGAGATTTTCCGGGATAAATATTTTCATTGGGATACTTGCAAGTTTCCCTTGTTACTTCATTATCCGTGCCAAGCTGAGGCAAAGGGATATCTATTTGAATTTTAAGGTTTTCGCTAATTTGAGATAATTGTTTTAAGGAAGAATTTTCAAATTTTTTGTCTTTTTCCTGAGAAAAAGAAGAAGATGAAAAATAAAAAAGCACAGAGAGAAGAAGGTAAGTTTTTCTTTTCATAATACAAATTATGCTGGAAAAAATATTTAATAATAAGGGTCTAAAGTCCTATCCTTATATGGGTCTTTGGTTATAATTATAAGTTGATATTAATCAAACTCATATTGATTTTTCAAGTGGAATATATTATAATTATTATAGTCCTTTTTCTGTTTGACTAAGGCAGAGGGGGAATTTATGAAAGCTAAAAAAATCATATTTTGGTCTTATTTGATAGGCTCAATATTTCTTGTTTCCAATATAATAGACTCCGAAACTCTTACTATTACTACTTATTATCCCGCTCCGTATGGCGGTTATGTCAGAATGCTTACCACGGATACTACTCTGCTTGCTAGAGACGGAGGAAATGTCGGAGTGGGCACAGCGGCTCCTAGCGAAAAACTTCATTTGGCAACCGGCAACCTTTTGGTGTCGGCGGGAAATGCTACGTTAAATAGCGGCGTTCTGGCCGTCAATGCTCCAAACGGTTCCGTTGCTAACTTTAATGACGGAACCGGCCCTTGCTGTTCTAACTATTATACCGTTTCAATAAACGAAGGAAGAGGCCAAAGGCCTACCTTGCAGTTTCACGATGCCGGTCAAGCCGAAGGCCAGATAATATTACAGCCGGACATAGGCGGCGGACAAAGAGGGTTTAGATTCCAAAGCGTTCAAACATCTATGGGCGGACGATTTACCGGAAATGTTTATATAGAAGGTACTTTAATGGGTATGTGCAGTATTATTTATTACGGGACGGGAGGAGCCGTGGGATGTCCGGCAGGTACCACGGTTATGGGTTACTTCGGCGACGGTACCACTAGGCTTACGGGTTATTTAAATAATGGCGGAGATATAAATCAAGCTTCCAGTTGGAGGCCGCTTAGAACAGGCGGAGAATGGGCGGGTTGGATGTATTGCTGCAGAATACAGTAAGGAGGAAATTTGGAAAAAATAAAAGTATCTCTAAACAAATATTCTTTGCCGCAAATAAGGTATGCCGCTTATGTTTTTACTAAGGATTTTTATGCCGAAATAAAAAAGAATAAAGATTTATGCGAAATAATGTTTTCGCCTAAGAATTCGGGCAAAAAAGTTTCTGTTAAAAGAAAATTTTTAACGGAACTTGAGGATGAAAAATTCAGGAGCGAGCTTTTTGACGCCAATAGGGAATTAAGAGAATATCTGATAAAAAGCGCTTTGGTTTATAAACCGGCGGATACCGTTAAGGAACCGGACGGATTAACCGAAGAAGAAGAAAAAGAACTGGATAAAATAATAGCGGAAGTCGAAGCTGAATTAAAGAAAGAAAAAGAGGATCCTTTGGAAATAAAAAAGACATGGGAAGAAAAATATGGCGGTAAAAATAAAAGAAAATAAAAAGCTCGATAAAACTTCTTTCAATTTTAGAAAGATAAACGGCGGGGTAGTATTAAGCAACGATTTCGGCTGTCATTGCGTATTAAGCGAAAAAGATTTTGAAAAAATACTGAAAGGTAAAAAAATACCTTCTTACTTGGAAGAAAGACTTTCGGAAGCTGGTTTTATTTCTAAAAAAATGGATTTTGATAAGCTTTTTTCCGGCTGGCAAAAAAAGAACTCTTTTTTATATACCGGCCCTGGTTTAAATATATTCGTTCTTACTTTAAGGTGTAATCATAAATGTCTTTATTGCCAAAGCGGCGCTTTGAGTCAAAACGGAAAAAAATCCGACATGTCATGGCAAACCGCCAAAAAATCCGTAGATATGGCTTTTTCTTCTCCCAATCCCAATATATCGATAGAATTTCAAGGAGGAGAGCCTTTGGCCAACTGGCCGGTATTGGAGAAAACGGTTAAGTATGCCAGAAAAAAACAGAAGGATTCAAAAAAGAACTTATTTATAGCCCTGGTTTCAAATTTAAGCTTGATGGATGAAAAAAAAGCCGAATTTTTGCTGAAAAATGAAATTTCCATATGTACTTCTCTTGACGGACCTTCTTTTATACATAATAAAAACCGCCCTTTTTCTTTAGGAAACTCTCACTCGCTTACTGTCAAATGGATAAAGTATTTTATGAAAAGGCATGACGAGCAAAAAGATTTGTCTTATAGGATTTTTAAGCCCAGCGCTTTATTGACTGTATCTAAAAATTCTTTGGGATTTCATAAAGAAATAATAGACGAATATGTTTCTTTGGGTCTTGAAAGTATTTTTTTTAGGCCTCTCTCTCCGATAGGATATGCGGCAAAATATTGGGATAAGATAGGTTATAATTCGAAAGAGTTTTTATCTTTTTACAGAAAAGGTCTCGAATATATAATATCGCTCAATTTAAAGGGTAAAAAGATATCCGAAAAAACGGCTCAAATGCTTTTGACTAAAATTTTTGATTTTAAGGATCCGGGATTTCTGGATTTAAGATGTCCCTGCGGGGCTTCGGTCGGGCAGATAGCTTATAACTGGGACGGTTCGATTTATACCTGCGACGAAGGAAGAATGATAGGTTGGGAAGGAGACGATTTTTTTAAGGCGGGAGATATAAACAAGTCTTCGTATAAAGACATAATAAACAGCTCCGCTACAAAAGGATGTATGGTAACTTCCAATTTGGAAAATCAGCCGATGTGTTTTAGATGCGCCTATAAACCGTGGTGCGGAGTCTGTCCCGCCGTCAATTATGAGGCTCAAAAAACTCCTTGGGGAAATATAATTTCTTCTCAGCGTTGCGAAATATTTATGGGAATATTCGATATTTTGTTCGAGCTTTTAGGCAAAAAGAGAGAGTCTGAAGTCCTTAAAAGCTGGATATCGGAGGATAAATGAAGTTTAAAAGCAAAGCCGATACCTCGGTTTATTCCTTGGAAGCTCTTAAATTGGCTTCTTACATACTTGACGAATGGCAGTTTAAAATATCGACTTTCGGAGAGATAGAGGTAGACGGAGAGAATCCGGAAAAAGGATTTAAGGAATTGTTAAACGAAGCTTTGAATCAGCAATGCCGTATAGATTTGGCTTCTAAAAATTCCAAAATAGCAAATATAATAATAACCAAAGCGGTTCTATCTGCTTTAGGCGAAAAGGAGGCGAATAAATGAAGAAAAATCTCATTATAGCCGCCGTGGTGTTAATGGGCATAGCTTTAATATATAAATATTCTTCCAAACCGAAAACTATTTCTGCGCCGGGAATTCCTTTGCCGGTTCAGAACGAAGATGTGGGAGCATCTTTGCCGGCGGATGCCAAAAAGGTTATTTCCGAATCCGAAACCGATATAGTCGGTTCTTGTTCTAAAAATATAGCTTCAATATTGGAGGATTTCGGTAAAATTTGGGACGTGGCTCCGGCCAAAGATAAAAAAGTGCCTTTGATAAATCAGGAAGATAGTTTGAAAATATCGGAAATGCTTGCTTCTTACGAATCATGCTCGGCATTGTCTTTAGGCGATAGAGATAAATGCGAATCTTTGCCTTCAAAATACGGTGTGGGGGGAAGACTCCTTTTTCCGAGGGAACTTTGCAAATACAAATACGATAATATAGCTTTAGCCGCATATTCAGCCGGTAAATATGAAAAAAAAGAAGTTTGTTCGGATTTTTTGTATTCTCATAATATAGAAGGAGTTAGTGTAGAAGATTTTTGTCAAGCGCTTAAAAAAGGATTCCCTTCTGTTTGCGAAGAAATGAAAGGTAAAGTGGATAAAGATATACTAAAAGGATGTTATTTTATTTTCCCCAAAAATATAAGTTCTTGCGGAAAAGAAGCAGACTGCGCCGATTCTTATTCGGCTTATGAAGCTTTCTCTTCCGGAAAATCGGAAAAATGCTTATCTAAAGAAAGCTGTTCCGCTTTGACGAACAAATCGGAATCGTTTTGTTCTCCTCTAAAAGAAAAACTTTTAAATTTTTATTGCGAAGCTTATTCCAAAGGTCTTAAAAAAGCCGAAGAAGACGCAAAGAAAATGGAAGAAATGGAAAAAGCGAAAATAGCCGACATAGAAAAACAAAAAGCTTATGAAGAGAGAAAAAGGAAAGACGCGGAAAAAGCGGAACAAGAAAAAATAAAGGAAAAACTTAAAAGGGCCCAGGAAGATGCCGATAAGGAAATAAAAAAGTTACTTGAAAAAAGACCCGGGTCGGGAGAATAATTATGAAGAAGATGAAAAAAGACATAAAAAAATTTCTTACCAGCGAAGAAGGAAAAATGTTAGACAGCGATGTGGTAAAAGCCGGTCTTACATTAGGCATACTCGGTGCGGGACTCGTAGAGGAACTCAATGCGCAGACACATTTGGTTCATACCAATTACTTTGCAAATCCGGCCACTCACGGCTGGTCGGGACATTTAAGCCATCAAAGCCACGGTTCGCATGCTTCCCACGGCTCTCACGGCTCTCATGCTTCTCACGGTTCCCACGGCTCTCACGGCTCCCACGGTTCGCATTCTTCCCACGGCTCTCACGGCTCTCACGGTTCTCACGGTTCTCACGGTTCTCACGGCTCGCATTCGAGAGGCGGATGGTGTTAAAATCTTTGGGGCGCATATATATGCGCCCCGACTTTAATGTGCGAAATAAAGAAAATCAAGCTTGCTCTTACTTCTTCGTGTACATTGGCATGCAACCATTGTAAAATAGAAAAAAATAAAGATATTACTCTGGATTTTGATAAAGCAAAATCGGGAATAGATATTTTATTTAATTCTCCAGGAAAATATAAACGCTTGGAAATTTACGGCGGAGAGCCGTTTTTAAAATTTGATCTGATGAAAAAAATAGTTTCTTATGCTAAGAAAAGAATCGCTGTTAAAAAAAAGAAACTTTCGATTTCGGTCGCCACAAACGCAACTTTATTGGACAATGATAAAATTTCATGGATTAAAGACAATCATATTAACGTTTCCGTAAGTTTTTCAGGAAGCGAAGAAAGCCATAATTACAATAGAATGTATTCAAACGGACGAGGAAGTTTCTCTTCGGTATCTAAAAAAATAGATTTTCTTATAAAAAATATAAATAGCGATTATCTGGTATGTCTTTACTGCGTAGACGGATCATTTGCGGATTCTATGAGAGAAGATTTCAAAAAAATAATATCCAAAGGATTTAAAATAATAAACGTAGAATGTGTTTCGGGAAGAGGATGGGGCAAAAAAAATTACGAAGAATTTAAGGATGGAATGAATTTTATTTTGAATATCATAGATAAAGAAATGAAAAATGGAAATTTTATTTTTTTGGAACCTTTCATGGAAATGCTTTACGATAGGAAATCTTGGGATTATAATTGTCCTAAGTATAGAGATCTGGAAATGTATCCCGACGGAAATTTGGGTTTTTATCCTTTTGCTTTTATCAAATACTCGAAAGTTTTTAGAAAAATATCCATAGGTAATTGGAAAAACGGATTAATAAAAAAATATAAAAACTGTTTTTTAGGATGTGAAAAGTGTAATGACTGCGTGAGAGATTATTATATTTTGCCTGGCCTTTCCGACGGATCTTTTGCTTATGAAATAAGAAGCGCTTTAATAAAAAAATTTTTTTATAAAATTCTAAAAAATAAAAAAGAAAAAAACATTTCCGCATATCTTGAAAAGCTCAAAGTTATTTTTAATAAAACTTATGAATGATCCTATAAGTATTTTTGAAGCGGTAAAAAAATATGGCTGGCCTAAGCCGGGAAGCGAGGTGAAAAGTTCGGAAATAATTTTGGGGGATTTTTGCAATGCGAAATGTTTTTTTTGCTGTGCCCAAGGATCTTCCGAATGGATGCCTTTAAATGAGGTAAAAACACACATAAAAAAAGCTTTTAAAAAAGGATGTTGGCTCATATCTTTTACCGGCGGAGAAGCCGCCTTATATCCTCATATAGTTTCCGCATTGTCGTATGCCAAAAAATTAAAAATTCCCATGATACAAATAGTATCTAACGGAATAGCATTTTCAAATTTTTCTTTTGCCAAAAAAGTCGCTTTTTACGGAGCCAATGAAATAAAACTTTCTCTTCATTCCGTTAATTCGGAAAGACACGATAGATTTGTAGGAGTAAAAGGCGCTTTTAAAAATATTATGTCTTCCATAGAAAATTTTAATAGGTTAAGAGTAAAGGTTTCTTGTAATTTTGCGGTTATGAAAGAAAATTATAATGAGCTTCCTTTATTTGTAAAATTTATGGAGAAAAATAGATTGACCGGTTTTTGTTTTATGTTCGGATTCTTTTCGGGAAAAAATTCTTATCGAGGAGCGGGGATTTCTTATTCTCGGTTAAAACCGTATTTATTGACCGCTTTAAATTATATTAAGATAAAAAAAATACCGATAGAAACGGCAATGATAAGCAACTTTGTTCCTTGTATTTTGCCGGGATATGAAAATATTATGTCCGATTGGGGAGATATTAAATCCGTATCCTCGGTTATTTCCGATGAAAATAAAAAGAAATCAAACAGAGAAATATATGCGGCAAGGAAAACATTAATAGACTCCTGTGCAAAATGCGTATATGTTAAAATATGCTATGGCATAGAAAAGGCATATTTGGAGAAATTCGGCGATATGGAGTTTAAACCTTTGCTTAAAATACCTTCTAAAAAAATTTATGATCCTTTGTATTTATGAAAAAAAAAGAATATAGAAAAGCCGTTTCCTTGATACATAATGTAAAATACGGAGGATTGCCTACTCACTATCCTTCTTTACTTTCGTGGAGTAAGACCAAAAATCTAAGTAAAATTTCCAAACTTTGGGAAGAATATTTTTTCAAAGATTCCAACGAACCTTTTTCGGTTTATATTCATATACCTTTTTGCGCCACTAAATGCCGTTTTTGTTTTTTGCAGATAAATTCAAAAAAAAATGTTCCCGACGAATATTTGAATGCTTTAATCGATGAGCTTGTTTATTTTAAAAAAATGGGCTCTATCAGAAAAAAAACAGATAGCGTTTACATCGGCGGAGGAACACCAAATCTTATGACGGCCGCCCAAATCAAAAAATTGGGAAAAGCTCTTAAAGAAAATTTAGATTTGTCTTCTTGCCGGCAAATCATAATGGAATCCAATCCGGGATTTTGGGACGATGAAAAAATAGAAGAGGCTTTAAAAATGGGGGTAAATGCGATAATATCCGGAGTTCAAAGTTTTGACGAAGATATCTCAAGTTTAAACAATAGAACTCAGAATATGGATAATTTTTTTAACGTAATAAATAAATTCAAAAATAACGGCGTGCTGGTTAATATTGACATGCTTTTGGGATTATCGGGTTCTCGTGAAAATTTTCTCAAGGATTTAAAGCTTCTTGCAAAGACGTATCCTCATCAAGTTCACTTAAATAGAATTAAACCTTTAAAAGAAAATCAAATATTGATTGAAAAAAACCGGCTTAAAGATATGCAAAATAAGGCTTTTTCCTTTTTGGAAAAAATAGGATATAAAAGGATAGACGAAGATTCTGCTTCTTTGTTTGGCGGCAGAAACATAAATATTCAGGGAAATCCTTCCTATCAAATTTATTCCACTATTTTAGGCTTGGGATCGTCGGCAATGGGGCATATATTCGGAAAGTTGAGATATAGAAACGAGAAAGATTATAAAAAATATTGTCTAAAAGCGTCTTGCGGAATTTTGTGTTGCGAAATAAACGAAAAAATATCCGAAAAACAAGAAGTTATACATTACTGCCTTAATAAATTATCCGACGGGAAAGTAATTATATCCGAGCTTAAAAATATATTTTCCGAAAAAGCCGCTAATTATGCTTTAAAAAAACTAAATAAAGCCGTGGCTTTAAAATTGGCTTTGAAAAGGAACGGCGATTATTATACTGCCGGCGAAACCGATTTCTTTGCTTTAACGGTTTTGTTTTACGAAAAAAAGTATTTGAAAAAAATCGCCAAAATTAAAATATGAGAATATCGATGAAAACTCTTGATGCCGTCGAAAAATACAATTGGCCTTATTATAGGACAAAGGTATGCGAACTTACTCTTAATTACGATTGCAATGCCAGATGTGTTTTCTGCTATAGTTCTCCCGAAATGGAAGAATGGAAAAATAAAAACAGATTGGATATAAAAACCGCTGCTTCTTATATGAATAATTCTTATAAAACTGGCTCGCGGGTGCTTCAGATAATAGGAGGAGAGCCTACGGTATATCCTTGGCTTTCTGAAATAATAAAAATAGGTAAAAAGATAGGATATCCGGTAATACAAATAGTTACAAACGGACAAAAAGCCTCGGATTTTAATTATCTAAAAAATCTTAAACAATCCGGACTTAATTCGATAACATTTTCAATACATGCTCCGGACAAAAAACTTCACGATTCTATCGTGGGAGTAAGAGGAGCTTTTTCCAAAATAATAAAAGCTTTGGAAAACTCGATTAAATTGGAGATATATCCTTCGGTAGGAACGGCCGTGAACGCGCTAAATTATAAAAAAATACCGGCCTTGGTAAAATTTTTACATGATCGCTACAATATAGAGTCATATCATATAATAGCTATGCATTTCATAGGCGCCGCTGGTAAAAATGAAAAAGAACTTTCGGTTTCTTACTCGCAAACCTTGCCTTATATAAAAGACACTTTAAAATTTTTATCTTCCAAAAGGATTATGCCGATATCGGCTTTGCTTAGTAATTATCAGCCTTGTCTTTTGCCGGGATGCGAACATATAATAAGCGATTGGAAGATTCCTTTTTGCGACGACGATTTGTATTTGCCGGAAAAAGTTTACAAAGATTCTATGTATTCTATGATAACCGATACTTTAAGGATGAAGGGGGTAAACTGCGAAAAATGCATATATTCGGGCATTTGCGCCGGTTTTGAAAGAAGGTATTACGATATTTACGGAGATAAAGAGTTTAAACCTTTAAAATCGGCGGCCAAACCGATTTCCATGGGCGTTTTCTATTCAAGATAGCGGGAGGGAAAAATGAAAAGTAAAAAAGCTCTGATTTTATATAGCGGCGGAAAAGATTCTCATTTAGCTCTTCTATATTCGGTTAAAAAAGGTTATCAACCTATCATATTTAATATTTGCGGAGGGAAAAAACATCATATATTTTTTTCCCAATATGAAGACTTAAATATTATAAAAACTCATGAAAAACTGATGAATTTAAAGATAAATTATTTTAAAATAAGAGAATTTAAACCCATAGATATATTCAAAGAGATCGTGAAAAAATTTACCGAATTATCTGGCGAAGCCGAAGATAAAGCATACTTTTCAAGCAATGATCATCAAGAGTTTAAAAAGGATAAAAAAATAAATATGGAATTTAAAAAAATATGTCAAAAATACGATATAAAATTCGTCTCTTTTTTTGATATTATAAAAAAAGACGATTTTTATTCGCCCATAAAAGAATCCTTAAAAAATAAAATAAATTCGGTAATCATAGGGCTAGAAAGAAATTTTGAAAAAGAAATGCTTTTAAAAAAAATAGATAATGTCTTCATTTCTTTTGTAAATAAAAAAATAAGAGAAGGGGAAAAGATAGATTCAAATTCATATCAAAGCTTGGTGTTGGATTCTCCTTTGTTTAAAAAAGGTAAAATCAAAATAATTAAATACGATTATTTTTACGATCCTAAAGATATTAGATATTTTGCCAAAATAAAAGATTTTAAAATCATAAAAAAATGAAGTTCATTTTTAATAATCCCTTATTTTTAGGCAAAAGAAAAGCGTTTGTAAGCGAGTACGGAGATTTTTTCTTTCAAAATAAAAAAGCTCTTGATATTAAAAAAGCCGAAAAAAATAATTTTATAACGGACAAATTGGATTTGGATAAGATAATAAAATCTATTTTTTTAAGATACAATTTGGGGTGGAAAGGTCCTCATACTCATATAATATCTTTGACGAGAAAATGTTTCGGCAAATGCTCTTACTGCGCCGTTTCCTGTAAGCCTTCGGGAAAAGATATGTCCTGGAATACGGCGAGAAAAACAATAGATTTTATTTTTTCTATTCCGCGAGAAGAATTTTTTATTGAGTTTACCGGAGGAGAGCCGGTATTAAATTTTAAAGTTTTAAAAAAATCTATTCTTTATGCAAAAGAGAAAGCCAAGCGTTTAAATAAGAAAGTTTATATTTCCGTCGTTACTTCTTTGGCTTATGAAAATAAAGATTTGATAAATTTTTTTATAAAAGAAAATATAACGGTTTGTTCTTCTTTGGACGGTCCCAAAGGAATTCACGATAAGAATAGATTTTCTCAAAACAATAAAAGCGCTTTCGACCTGACGGTAAAAAATATTATAGAAATATCGGCCGCCGCAAAAAAAGGATTATGCGAATACCCGAATTTAATATCTACTATAACAAAAGATTCTTTGGGTAAAGAAAGAGAAATAGCGGATTCTTATCTAAAATTGGGCGTAAAAAGAATACAATTGGGCATGCTCGAACCTTTGGGCCGAGCTTATTCTTCAAAACTTTATATAAGCGCGAAAGAATATTTCGATTTTTACAAAAAAGCCGTCAAGCATATATTGAAACTAAATGAAAAATATTCGGTTTATGAAAAGGGGCTTTTTTTAATCGTTTACGATATTTTAAAAGGCTCGGCCAATCCCAAAAGAAGTTTGGATATTTTCCATCGTTTGGCTTACGATTTTGAGGGAAATATTTATCCTTCCGACGAAGCCAGAATACTCGGAGAAAACGGGGATACTTCTTTGGCCGTAGGTAATATTTATAAAGATTCTTTAAATTCGGTTTTAAAAAAGCCCGAAACGAGGTTTTTTTTATCTTATAATTTGAACAATTACTTATCTCCTTTTTGCGCAAGATGTCCGTATTCTCTTTGGTGCAGAGTCCCGATTTATTATAATTATTTTGTTCAAAACTCTATTTGGGGCAATATGGTTAATAGCGAAAGATGTGAAATTATGAAGAGTATATTTAATTTTGCTTTTTATTTGCTTTCGAATAAGAAAACCGAAAAAATTTTAAAAAAGTGGGTCGAAGAATACGTTTAAATTTTTTTTAGATATTTTTTGAATATTGAAAGGTCTTTAAAAAAATTTTTATAGGATTTTTCCGCTATTTTTTTATTTTTTATCCCGATTTTTTTATCGCATAGATGTTCTATGCAGGCAGCCGACATTATAATTCTGTGATCCGGGCAAAAATCGCCTCTAAATCCTCCTTTTATAAAATTGCTTCCGTAAATATTTAATATGTTTTTTTTAATATAAGCTTTTGCTCCCAAATATTTTGCCAATTTTAGCGACGAAGCTATTCTGTCCGATTCTTTATTTTTAAGAGATTTTACAAGCGGTATTTGAGTTTTTCCATCGGCAAAAACAGCAGCCGCTGCTATTAGCGGCATTTCGTCGATTGAATTTATTAATTCTTTTTTTGAAATTTTTACTCCTTTTAATTTTGAATATTTTGCGTAAATATTGCCTTTGAGTTCGAAATCCCTTCTTAGAATTTTTATTTTTATATCCGCCCCCATTTTTTTAAGTATTTGAATAAACCCCAAACGCAGAGGATTTAAGCATACATTTCCGATTTCTATGGCTGAATTTTTTGTTAAAACGCAGGCAAGAAGAAAATAAGCCGCGCAGGAAAAATCTCCCGGCACTTCTATTTTTGCGGCTTTAAGTTTTTTGTATTTTACTTTCCAGTATCCCTTTTTATATACGAGAGGAGCTTTAAATTTTCTTAAAAGTTTTTCCGTATGGTCTCTTGTGCGAGAAATTTCCTTAAAAAGAGTTTCTCCTTTTGCCGACAATGAAGCCAATAAAACCGCCGATTTTATTTGAGCGCTCGGTTCTTTTTGTTTTATTTCGGCCGCTTGTAAATCTGCGGGATAAATTTTAAGAGGAGGAAAAAAACCTTTTTGACTTTTTATATCCGCTCCCATTTTTTTAAGATAAAAAACGAGTTCTTTCATATTTCTGCGTTTTAAAGTTTTTTGAGCTTTTAAAACTATTTTCTTATATTTTAATCCGCACAATGCTCCCGCCAAAAGCCTCATGGACGTAGCGCTTTCTCGGCAGTTTAGTTTTATCGATTTATTTTTTTCCTTTGATAAAGGAGGTTTTATTATGATTTTATTTTTTACCCGTTTAATTTTAGTTTTTAGCGTTTTAAGACATGAAATAAGATTTTTCGTATCGTCGCAATCGGATATGTTTTTAATTTCGCTTTTTCCTTCGGCCAAATAAGCCATTATTAAAGCTCTTTGAGATATGGACTTATCCGGAGGAGGGATATAAATAAATTTATTTTTTACCATTAGAGATACAAAATTCCAAAGCTTTAATATAAGACTTTTCTTTTAATCCTTTTATTTGCTTTTTACAAACGTCTTTTATTACGGATTTTTTTCTAAAAGCCTCTCTTTTTGAAATATCGCTTAAATGCACTTCTACGGTTTTTATTTTACAAACTTCTATGGCGTCTCTTATGGCATAAGAATAATGAGTATAGGCGCCCGGATTTATTATCATCCAATCGGCCCATTTTATATGTTTGTGTATTATATTTATTATTTCTCCTTCGCCGTTTCTTTGAAAAAATTTAATTTTATTGCCTTTGGCGGCCGATCTCATCTCTTTTTCTATTTCCTTCAAAGTCTTCGTCCCGTAAATATCCGAGCTTCTTTCTCCTAACAGATTAAGATTGGGGCCGTTTATAACCAATATGTTCATCGCATATCCTCCGGAAAATTTTATCCAATATTCTTTCGTTTATTCCGCTCATTTTTAAAATTTCTCCTTTTGGGGAAAATAGGAAAAAAGTATTTTTCTTGCCTTTATTTTTTTTGTCTTTTCTTACGGCTTTTATGAAATCGCGAAAGTTAAGCCTTGAGTTTATTTTTATGGGAGACAATAAAGTCAAAAAATTTTCTATAACGGCGCCTTGCGGAGGATTTTTCTTAAAAATTTCTTTGCTTAAAAGGTATTCGTATTTAAGTCCCAATAATACCGCTTCTCCGTGAGATATGTTTTTTAAAGAAGCGCTTTCAAAAGCATGCGCCGCGGTATGCCCGAGATTTAAATATTCTCTTATTCCTTGTAAGTCTAAAGGATCCGCTTTTACAAATTGCGCCTTTATTTTAAGACATTCTTTAACGCATTTTATTCTTGCTTTTAAATCTTTTTTTAAAGATAAGGCAAATGAAACTTTATTTTTGGGAAAATTCGAAGGTTTTAATATAAAATACTTTAAAAGTTCGCCGTAACCGTTTTTTATTTCTTGTTCGCCGTAAAAAGAAACGCCGCAAAATAAATAGTCCGGCTGCCTAAAAACTCCTATCATGTTTTTATATTTTCCCAGGTCGGCTCCGTTTTTGCCGCCGAAAGCCGCGTCTATTTGAGACAAAAATGTGGTGGGTATCATAAAAAGGTTTATTCCTCTCATATAAAGAGAAGCCGCCAATGCGGCAATATCGCATACGGATCCTCCTCCGAAAGGGATTACGAAGTCCGTTCGCGAAAAATTATTTTTCAAAAGAAACAGAAGAATTTTTTTCAAAGATTTTAAATTCTTTTCCTTTTCGGACAAAGTCAAAATAAAATATTTCTTTGAAAATTCGGTCCCCGCTTTTTCTATAATGTCTTTAAATTTTTTAAAACACGTACGGTCCGTGACAAAAAGAATTTTATCGGATTTTATAGGCATAGAGTATAGATCGGATAGTTTATCCGATATTTTTATAAGAGTTTTTTCTTTTTTTATTATTTCAAATTTCATTTAAAGCCTTCTTTATTTTAACGGCCAGTCCGTAAGGTTTTAGGTTTTTAAAATTTATTTTCAGATCGGCCTTGAGATAATATTTTATCCTTTTTAAATAAAGTTTTTTTGCTTTATTTTTTCTTTCTTTAAAAGTTTTTCCGGATAAAAGCGGTCTGGAATTATCCGATAACAGGAGTTCTTTTTCTATCTCTTTAAAGCTTCTGTTTAAAAATACGCATATTCCGCCGTATTTTTGGGCTGGTAAGTCTTTGGGGCTAATTCCTCCGCCCAAAGATACTATAAGCCCTTTTTTATCTGATAGTTCTTTCAATATTTTTTTTTCCGTTTTTCTTAATAGCTTTTCTTTGTTTTCTTTTATAAGATTTGCGGGGGAAAAACCTGTTTTTTTACGTACCAGAGTATCGGTATCTATAAATCTTTTCCCGGTTAATCGAGCGAGAATTTTGCCGGCGGAACTTTTTCCCGAAAAAGAAAAACCGCAAAGCCAGATATTTAAGCGGCTCTTAATATTTTTTTTGATTTTTTTCTCCATAAATATACTCTTTGCGAAATTTCTTTAAAACTGTCTCCGCCGAATTTTTCCATTATCGCTTGAGCCAAAACATAAGATAAAATAAACTCGCTTATTACCGCGGCCGGATATACGCAAGATATGTCGCTGGTATTAGACAGGCTTTCGGCTTTTTTTCTCGTTTTAAAATCAAACGACGATAAAGACTCTCTTTGACCGCTTAAAGGCCTTACCGCGCATTTTAAAACTATGGGTTCTCCGTTGGCGATTCCGGCGTTTATTCCGCCAGAGTTATTGGAAAGATATTTCCAAAATCCTTTATCGTTTTCAAATTCGTCTATGCTGGAATTTTTTTGGGCGAATGAAAATCCGGATCCTATTTCTACGCCTTTTACGGCGTTTAAAGATCCGAGCGCAGAAAAAATTTTTCCCGACAATCTTCTTTCCGCCGATATATGAGACCCCAATCCTATGGGAATATTTTCCGCTTTTACTTCGAAAATACCGCCGAAAGAATTTTTAGATTTTTTAAGTTTTTCAATTAACGAAACCGAAGGCTTTTCTGCGTCAATCGATATTACCTTGCTTGAAATTTTTATTCCCAGATCTTCCAATAACCTCATTGTAAAACAGAATAATGCTGTTCTTACGGCCGTTTCTCTGGCGCTTGCCCTTTCCCTTGCTTGCCAAGGTTCTATGGAGTATTTGAGGGCTGCGGGCAAATCCGCATGTCCGGGCCTTATTATTTGCTCTCTCTTAAATGTTTTTACCGTATTGGTCAAAATTATTCCTATGGGAGAACCGTCCGTAAAATTTTTATAGTCTAATCCGGATATTATTTCAAAAGAATCGGTTTCTAATTTTTGCCTTGTTCCTCTGAGGGGAGACTCGGCTCTTCTTTTAAGATGTTTTTCTATAT
Organism: Elusimicrobiota bacterium; assembly: GCA_012517235.1. GTDB lineage: Bacteria > Elusimicrobiota > Elusimicrobia > Elusimicrobiales > UBA9959 > JAAYVI01. Next base: position 45,783 of record JAAYVI010000029.1, read on the forward strand.
ATTTTTTTTCTACTTTTACCCCGGAAGGAAAACCGCTTAATATTCCGGCATTTTTTGAAGAATGGGAATATCCGCAAGTTAAATATTCTAACATTAAAACCTCCTTAAAAATTCTTTTTTTAATTCTTTTTCTTTTAATTTTATGCCCGTAAAAATTTCGAAACTTTTCACGGCTTGCATAAAAAGCATTTCTTCTCCGGTTTTAATTTGCGCTTTTAAATCTTTCGCTTTTTTTATGAAAGAGTTTGACTTTCCGTAATTTATGTCGTAGAAAATAGCTTTTTTTGAATTTGAAGGAAAATCGGGAAAAGAAGCTTTCGGGACCCTGGCATTTATGTAAATGTCGGCGGAAGGCAAAGTGTTTTTTTGTTTCATAAAAGAAAATTTGGAAAATTTTAATTTTCTTTTTAAAATACGGTAATTTGCGGTTTTTTTGCCATTCGAGGAAACGCAGTATATTATCGGAACTTTTAATTCTCCCAAGGCGTATAATATTGAAGCCGCCGCGCCGCCGGATCCGAAAACGCAGGCGGATTTAAAATTTCCTTTTAAAGTTTTTTTAAAAGCGCATAAATCGCTGTTATAAGCTTTCCATCCTTTTTTTGTCTTTAATAGTATGTTTGCGGCTTTGATTTTTTTTGCGGTTTTATCTTTTATGTCGGATAAAATATATGCTTTTTCTTTTAAAGGAGTCGTTATATTCAAGCCGTCAAAAGGCAGAGAGTTTAAGTATTTTTTTGAGAATTTGTTTTTTTCTATTTTTATCTTTTTATAAATACCTTTGATTTCGGTTTTTTTGAAAAAAAAATTAAAAATATCCGGGGATAAAGTTTTTTTTAAAGGCCAGCCGGCCACGGCCAGACTTATATATTTTTTATTTTTTCTCATCCTAAAGATTTGATCTTTTTAATTAATTTTTCGAAATCTTTAAAGTTTAAAGCGTGTTTTCCGTCAACCTTGGATTTTTGAGGGTTTTCGTGTATTTCAACCATTATTCCGTCCAATCCGAAATAACGGGCTGCCAAAGCTCCGGGGAAAACAAATTCGGCTCCCAGAGAAGAGTGACTTATATCTGCTATTACGCATAAAGAAAAGTCTTTTTTGATTTTTCCCGCCAGGTTAAAATTTACTCCGCTTTCCGGAAACAAAGGATAATCGCCCCTTTCGCAAAATATTATATTTTTATTTTTTCCGGCCAAATATTCGGCGCTTGAAAGCCAATCTTTTATAGTAGCGCATTGTGCCCTTTTAAGCAAAACAGGCTTATCCGATTCGGATAAAGTTTTTAGTAAGGGGTAATTTCTCATATTTGCGGCGCCTACTTGAAAAATATCGCAATAAGACCGAACTTTATTTGTTTGTTCGGCGGATAAAACTTCCGTGACTATTTTCAAGGAATATTTTTCTTTCGCTTCTTTCAATATTTCAATTCCTTTTTCTTCGAGTCCTTGAAAAGAATACGGGGACTGTCTCGGTTTAAATATCGGTCCTCTTATGTATTTTAGTCCCAAAGATTTTAAAAAAGAAGCGGTTTTTAGATAGCTTTTTATGTCTTCAACCGCGCAAGGACCTGCTATTATTTCAAATTTTTTATCGAACGAAAATTTGCTTTTGACCGCATCGGGATAAAGTTCTTCGGCGGAGCAGATTATTTCCGATTTGGGTAATACGGCTTTTATTTGAGAAAATAAAGCCGGGGCTTCGCCTTTTTTTAAATTTTCCACAGATATTGTCTTATCTCCGGTAAAAAATACTTTTGCCGATTTAAAGTCTTTTCTAAAAATATTAATTATCCTTTTGGCGCGTTTTTTTTCGCTTTTATCTAAGTTTATAAGCATATTTTTTTTGATATTTTACCGACAGTTCTATTATCTTTTTGTAAACTTTTGTCACATAAGGTTTTAGCGATTTGTCTTTAATGTTTTTTCTAAGGCTAAAGAAAATTTCTCTTTCTCTTTTTTTATCTTTTATATTTTTTTTAAAATGGGCGGTTTTAAGAGATAAAATAAATCTTTCGCTTAGAAGCTCGAAAATTTTTTTATCCAAACAGTCTATTTTCTCTCTTAATGAAACCAATTTTTTATCCGCTTTTTTTTCCATGGTTCCCATTATTAATATTATATAATTTTAATATAAGGCTAACATGAAAATTCAAGTAGGAATAGGCTGCGAGGAAGAATTTTTATATTTTTTAAAATCCGGCGCCGACGAATTCTATGCGGGAATATCGGATTTGCCGGGGCATTTATACGGCGGAAAAAATTTTCCGGATGAGAAAAGTTTCTTAAAATGCGCTGAGAAAGCCCGCTCTCTGGGAAAAAAATTTTATGCCGTGGCCAATGAAGTAAGAGGGGATTTATTCGAGAATACTTTAAATAAATCAGTTTATTTGGTTAAAAACGGCGCCGACGGCTTAATAGTAAGAGACATATCGCTTCTTAGAGAAATAAAAAGATTGAATTTGAAATGCGAAATAATTTTGAGTAGTTTGGCTTTGTGCTTTAATAAGAGAACGCTTGATTTTTACGCCGATATGGGCGTTACAAGATTGGCTTTGCCGGAACAGCTCGAGCCGAAAGAAGCCGAGCCTTTGATAAAAAATAACCGCAAAGTGGATGTGGAGGTCTTCCTTACGGCCAGAGAGTACTGCGTAGTACTTAACGGATTTTGTTATTTGAAAAAATTTAACGGCGAATGCATATGCCGGGCCGGATTTAAAGGCGATAAAGGAATATTTGCAATGCCGAGATTTTCTTTGGCCGATCACTATTTAAATCTTTACGAATTTTATAAGGCGGGCGCGCGCATTATTAAGATAGGAAGACATCCTTCAAAAGATTATGCGAAAATAATATTTAAACAGGCCCTATCCGTAAGAGATATTTTATATTCTTCTTTGTCGAAGGAAGATTTTTTGAAAAAAGCTTTAAGAGCGCACGAAAAATTCGGAGAATTTCTTTTAAAATGGAAAAAAAGAAGATAGAAAGGGCTTTTTTTATCCACGGCCGCTGGCCTGAAAATAAAGTGAAACTTAAAAAAAACTTTATTTGTTTGGGAAGCGAATTTTGTCCGAAGCTTATTCCCGCCGAAAATGAATTTAAAAAAGCTCTGTCTTACGATCCCGCGGGAATATGTTTGTATACTTCTTTTTTGAGCCAAAAAGAGTTTGAAGAAAATACTTCTTTTTTAAATGCTATTTTAAAAAGATTTCCGGATACCGAAGTAATGATAAACGATCCGGGTTTGCTTTTATGGTTAAATGAAAATTTTCCGAAAGTAAAAAAAGGCATAGCAAGACCTCTTTCCGTGGAGTTTATGAGAATGCCCTATGAAAAGCTTAAAATTTTCATGTCGGAAAATAAGCTTTCTTCTTTGGAAACGGACGAAGCAGATCTTTTGAAAAATTTTCCCAAAAAAAGAAGTTTTTCCGTTTATTTAAGAAAAGAATATGTTTTTTCGGCGATGAGCAGATTTTGTCCTTTTACGCGCAAGATTTCCGGAAATTGTTTATTCGAATGTAAAAAAGGAAAAAAGATTTTTTCCGTTCCCAATAGTTCCGTAAAGATGATATCTTACGAAAAAGCTTATTTTACATACGCTGAGAATATTGTCGGCATTTTTTCGGCTGACAGAATAGTCGAAGATATTTTTGAGAAAATATGACGGTTGAAAGTTTAAAAGCCAAGAACCTTTTAAAAATAAAAAATTTTTTTTCGGTCCCCGATTTTTTTGTTTTAGAATACAAAAGACTCTCTCCTTTCTTGGATAAAGGGCTATTGAATAAAAAAAAGAAAACTCTTTTTTTGGATGCTGTCAAAAAATCCGCGCCCAAAAATTTTTTTTCCGAAAAAGAAAAGTTTATAGCCAGATCGGTTTATCCGTATAAATCGGAGATTAAAAAAAAATACTGCGGAATTTTTGCAAGCGAAGCGTTCGAATTTCCCGCGGGCCTTTTCGAAGCCTGCGAAAAAGTAATAAATTCTTATTATTCTTCGGATAAATTTTTATATGAAAATAAGCGCGAGTCAAATATTAAACCGGAAATAATGTTTCAAAAATACGCGGAAGGAATAAAAATTACCGCTTTATTTGAAAAAAACGGAAATTTTTACGGAGAATGGATTTCCCAAAAAAGAAAAGAAAGGTTCTATTGCAGAATAGGAGGCAATTCTTATTTTTCGGATTTTGAAGCTTCGGACGAAGCCGGAGACGCTTTGTCGATTTTTGCCAATAGAGGTTTTGAACTTTGCGAAATATTGGAAGCTAAAAATGTTTTGATAGAATTTATTCTCAAAGACGGAGTTTTATTTATAGTTCAAGCTTCGCCGTGGAAAAAAGAAATACCTTGCGATATTTTCGTTAGATTCGAAAATGAGGCAAATTACGATTTTCATCCAAGAGATTTCGACGCTTCTTTTTCCAAAGAGTTCATTAAAAAAATCGGAATAAAATCCGCCCTTAATTTCAATATTAACGATAATGGCGTTTTTTTAAATTTGAAAGAGATTTTAGATTTCGAAAAAGAATTGTCTATAAAAGCGAAAAATAAAAGTTTTTTTTCCGATATGCGTTTTTTATACCTGGATTTTTTAAAAAAAGAATTAATCTCGTCTTCCGAAGCTAAAAACGCCGAAGATGCTCTGTTAAGCCTTAAAAAAACTAATTCAAGGGCGGCTTTTTTAAATTTTATTTTGACAAGAGCTTTTTTATTTCTCGGCCAAAACCGCAATATTAAAAATAAATACCATTATTTTCTCCAATTTCGTCATTCCTTTAAAAAGTATTATTCCGCGGCGGTAAATCGCTATTATCTAAAAATAAAAGAAGAAAATATTTCTTTGGATTATGATAAGCTATCCGAAATTTGTAAAATTTCAGATAAGAAAGCGGAGGAATCACTTTTTTTAAAAGAAATTTCTTTATCCAAATCAAAGAAAAAAAGAGCCGAATTATTAAAACCGGATTTTCCGCTAAAAGGGATTGTTCTTTCGAGCGGATTTGCGAAAGGTAAGATAAAAATAATAAACGGTCCGAAAGACGCTTATGATTGCGGGCAAGACAATATTGCGGTAAGCCGTTACTTTGACAGAGATACGGTTTCGGCTTTAATTCGAGCCAAAGGTCTTATAACCTCTGCGGGCGGATATTATTCTCATGCGGCCGTTTTGGCGAGAGAATTAAAAAAACCATGTATAGGCGCGATTTCCGGCTGCGATAGGATTTTTATAGACGGAGAGGAAGCGATAATAAAGGACGGAAGGATTTTCAGAGATGAAAAGAATAGACGTTAAGATAACATTTAATTGCAATAATCTTTGCGATTTCTGCGCTCAGGGATCGAAACGAAGCAGCATTAAAATGAAAAGTCTTGCCGAAATCAAAAAAATACTTTCGGACGCAAGAAGAAATAAAGTGGACTCGGTTGTTTTTACAGGCGGAGAGCCCACATTGCATCCTAAAATTTTAGAAATAGTTTCTTATGCCAAAAAAATAGGATTTTCCAAAATACAGCTTCAAACAAACGGAAGAAGTTTCGCTTATTACGACTTTTGTTTGAAACTTAAAAATGCGGGCGTAAACGAAATGGGGCCTTCTCTTCACGGATCCAAACCGGAGATACACGAAAAACTGACAAAAGCTCCGGGAAGTTTCGCTCAAACGGTAAAAGGAATAATCAATTGTAAAAAACTCGGCATGTATGTTCTAACAAATTCCGTTATAACTTCTTTAAATTATAAAGATTTGCTTTCTTTGGCCAAGCTTTTGACAAGATTGGGCGTAAGTCAATATCAATTTGCTTTTGTTCATATAATAGGAACGGCTTGGGAAAACAAGGATTGGATAGTGCCGCAAAAAAAAGACATTATGCCTTATGTGAAAAAAGGTCTTGATATCGGAATAAAGAAAGGCATACCTTGTTTTACCGAAGCCATTCCTTATTGTCTTATGAAAGGATATGAAAACTGCGTGGCCGAAGCCGTTATTCCGGAAGGTCCCGTCGCCGATGCGGACGTATATGTGGAAAACTACGGCGAGTATAGAAGAAACGAGGGTAAAATTAAGAGAAAAGAATGTTCCAAATGTTATTATTTTAAGGCTTGCGAAGGCCCTTGGCGCGAATATCCCGAGATATACGGCTGGGAAGAGTTTAAGCCGGTTTTAAAAAAGAAATGAAAATAAACTTTGAAAAAATAGGTAAAAAATATTTTTTATCTTCGGAAGACGGAGATTATATTCTATTGTCTAAAAAAGAATTTTCCGATTTTAAGAAAAAAGAGTCGATTATAATCAAAAAAGGAAAGCGTTTAATAGAGGAAAAACAAGCTTTGGCTTTTTGCGAAAACTATAATTCTTTAAAAAAATATTCTTTCTCTCCCGCGAGCCTTCATATAGTCGTTTTGACTCATAAATGTAATCATGCCTGCGTTTACTGCAGAGCTTCGAAATTCGGCGAATCGAATAAGCCCGCCATGGACGAAAAGACGGCCGAAAAAACTGCCGATTTTATACTTTCTACTCCTTCGAAAAATATTACGGTAGAGTTTCAAGGAGGAGAAGCTTTTTTAAATTGGGATATTCTGGTAAAGTCGGTAAATTTCCTTAAAAAGAAAAATATTAAGGCAAAAAAAGACTTGGAAATATCGGTCGTTACCAACTTATCTCTGGCGGATGAAAAAAAACTTCTTTTTCTCGAAAAGGAAGGCGTTTCCGTATGTACTTCTTTGGACGGTCCAGCCGAAATTCACGATAAAAACAGACTTTATTTTTCCGGTTCTTCTTACGCTTTAACCGAAAAATGGCTTAAATTCTTAAACGAAAGAGCTTCAAAAAAATCTTACGCCAAAGACTCTTTGCCTTCGGCTTTGATGACTACCACGCGGTTTTCTTTAAATAATCATAAAGAAATAATAGACTGCTACGAAAAACTTAAATTGGGCGGTATTTTTTTGCGTCCTCTTTCGCCCATAGGATATGCGAAAAATGTTTGGGATAAAATAGGATACGAACCTCGCGATTTTTTGAAATTTTACGAAAAAGCCTTGGATTATATCCTCGAAAAAAATTTGAAAGGAATAAAATTTATAGAAAGAAATGCGGCGATAAAACTAAATAAAATACTTTTTTCTCAAGATCCGAATTTTTTGGATTTAAGAAGCCCTTGCGGAGCAGCCCTGGGTCAGTTGGCTTATGACTGCGACGGTTCGATATATACTTGCGACGAAGGCAGGATGACGGCTTCGGCCGGCGACGATTTTTTTAAGGTCGGCAATGTTTTTAATTCTTCTTATAAAGAAGTTTTGAATTCTCCGGCCGCAAAGATATGTTCAATTTGTTCGTGTCTTGAAAACCAGCCTTCTTGCTTTAGATGCCCTTTTAAGCAATGGTGCGGAGTTTGCCCGGTTCATAATTATGAAACTTCCAAAAGTCCCTGGGGCAATAAAGGATTTTCCGGCTGGTGCGAAATCGAAAAAGGTATTTTTAAAATTTTAATAGAAAGAATAGAAAATAAAAAATATTTGCGCGTCTTTCGGGGATGGTTTTAATGCCGGATATATGCTTTTGGAATAAATGCGACAATAAATGCGTAATGTGTACAAACCCTCCCGAGTTTTCAAGATCTTCTCCTTTGGGAAATTACGATATAAAAACTCAAATAGAAAAACTTGAGGCTTATCTTTCGGGAGTCAAAGACACTTATTATTCCAACAGGCAAAGACACGATTATATAAATATAACGGGGGGAGAACCCACCATACATCCCGATTTTTTCCCTTTGCTTTACGCTTTGAGAAAACGCTTGCCGGAAACTCCGATAACTCTGCTTACAAACGGCCGCAGACTGGGGGATAAAAAGTTTTTCGATAAATTTTTAAAAATAGCCAAACAGCCTTTTTCGCTGGGAGTTCCTCTTCATGCCGGAGAAAAAAAACTTTTTGAAAAAATAACTCAAGTAAAAGGAAGTTTTGAACAAACAATAAAATGCTTGAATAATCTTTATAATTTCTTTCCGGGCAAAGTTCAAATAAGAGTGGTTTTGCATAAGCTTAATTTCAGAAAAGCCGGAGAAATAGCGGATTTTGTTTTTAAAAAATGGGGAAAACGTTTTTCTTTGGCTTTTATTCATTATGAGATAGAAGGCATGTCGGATATAAATTCAAAAAAAGTAGGATTGAAACTAAAAGAATCGGCTAAGATTCTAAAAGAAAGCCATAAGCATTTAAAAAATTTGAATTTTGAGCTTTATCATTATCCTTTATGCGTTTTGGACGCCAATCTTAGAAAATATGCGAAAATAACCTTGCCTGCAGAAGAAAGAGTTTATCCGAAAAAGTGTTTAAAATGTTATTTGAGAAAAAAATGCTTGGGACTTATGAAGGAGTATTATAAAGTTTACGGAGATAAAGAATTAAGACCGGAGAAAAAGAAATGAGCGTTTTGTCGGCTTTGGAGATTTCGGCTTTGATTTTCTTTATGGTATGGGGTTTTTTTATTTCTTCTCAAGATCTTAAAACATGCAAAGTTTCCAATAAAAAAATAGTTTTGGGATTATATGTTTTTTTAATTTTAATTTCGGCTCAAATATTAAATACCGTTTTAGGCAATATGGGCCGTACGGAAATTTATTTGGATAAAATATATTTTTATTATTTGGCTTTAAATTCCGCTTTGGCGGTTATGGGCGGTATGGTTTTGTGGTACGGAGAAATTTGGCCGGCCGGCGACGCGAAATTTTATATGATATCCGTTTCCATTATGCCTTTGGCTTTGCCCGAAGCGGCCGGTTTTCCTAAATATCTTTGGATTTCTGTTATGATAAACACCTTTGTGGCGGCAGGAATTTACGCGGTGGCGAGATTTTTTTATGAAAGCTATAAGATGAAGATAAGCGGAGACAATGACGCTTTTAAGGAAATTAGAGATTTTAGGGAAAAAATAAAAAGCTTTTTTTCCGAGAATTCCGGAAAAACTGCGGCCAAAAAAATCATTCATATTTTCTTTAGCTTAGGCGTAATATTTCTGGCCAAGCAGGTCGCCAATATGTACTTGATGGCGGCCATAGGCAGGAGCTTTTCAAAAGCCTATATAATATATTTCCTGCTTTTTTTCGGCTGGGAAAAAGCGGGTAAAATATTCGAAAAAAAATCGTGGAAGATGATAATGATAATTTTATATGTTTCTTATTTTGTTTTAGGTTCTTTGTTTTTTAGACAGGAAATGCTTGCTCATTTATATAAGGCATTGTCAAATGTGCTCAAATTTAGCGTCATATTGACATTGGGACGTTTTGTTTTGGAATATTTGGTGGAAAAGAAAAATTCTTATTGGGTTTCTTCCTCGGAAGTTAAAGAAGGAATGGTGCTTTCTTCTTCTTCGATTAAAAGTTTGAGAAGCGATAAAGAAATATCCGTTTTTTTTGACGATTATTATAAAGACGGCATAGACAAAGAACAGGCGGAAAAACTTTCTTACTGGCTTTTAAAGATAGACGGAGGAAAAGGTAAAATAGAAATGGTTAAAGGATATCCTTTTGCTTTATGGATTTATGTCGGATGTCTTTTTATTCTTATTTTTAACAAAAGTATTCTTTCTTTTTTAAAACTATGAAAAAGAATAAACAAGAAAAAAGACGCAAACTGGTTATTTTTACCGGATATGCCTGTAATAATAATTGTGTTTTTTGCATTAATGCCGACAAAAGAAAAATAAGGCCTAAAACGACTCAGGAAATATTGAGAGAAATTTACGCCTGTTCTAAAAAAGGAGTGGAAATATTGGAGCTGATAGGCGGAGAGACTACCATAAGAGACGACTTTTTTTCTCTTTTGGCGGCCGCCAAAAAAATCGGCATAAAAGAAACGATAATAGCGACAAACGGGAGGATGTTTTCCGATTTGTCTTTTACAAAAAAAGCTTTGGAATCGGGATTGGGCGCTGTCATTTTTTCCGTACACGGAAGCGATAAAAAAATTCACGATATGCTTACCTGCGTTCCCGGTTCTTTTTTTCAGCTTAAAAAAGGAATAGAAAATTTTAAAAAATTAGGATTTTCTAAAGTGAACGGAAATACTACCGTTGTAAAACAGAATATGCGCGACTTGCCCAAAATAGCCGATTTTTATGTTTCAAAGGGGATAAGAAACGTAGAATATATATTCGTAGATCCCAATTACGGCGGGGCAAAAAATAATTTTGACAAATATGTGCCTAAGATTTCCGCGGCGTCGGTTTTTATGAAAAAAGCCATAGACATAGGATTGAAAGCGGGATATGATCAATGGAAAGCGAGATATGTGCCTTTATGTCATTTTAGAGGATACTTCGACCATATAAGCGAAATAAACGAAAGAAAGCTTTTTTTTGTAGAACATTCCGCGCCGGACTTCGTAAATAAAGACGTTTTGACTTCGAGACGCAAAGCTGGAAGAAAAAAAACGAGAAGATGCTTCGGATGTTCGGTTTACGCCATATGCGAGGGCCTGTGGAAAGAATATTTGGCGGTATACGGGGACGCGGAGCTTAAACCTATTAAAAATGAAAAATAGAAAGAAAGAATTTCAGCTTGCGGTTTATCCGTGGGGAAACTGCGATATGAGTTGTTCCTACTGTTATTTTAAAGGGAATAACGGAATTTTGGACCCCAAAGATTTTATATCCGTTTTACTGTTTCTTAAAAAAAAATTATCCGGTTTTTCAAAAATAACCTTCTTGGGCGGAGAACCTACTCTCAAAGAAGATTTATTGATAAAATATTTGCAAGCCGCCAAAAAAATAATTCCTTATTGCGATTTTTTTCTTTTTACGAACGGACTTAATTCTTCGCAAAAAATTTTCAAAATCTTAAATATGTATTCTGTAAACGTAATTTTAAGTTTGGACGGTTTTCAAAGAATAAATATCGTTCAAAGAAAACCTTCCGCAAAAATAAAATATTCTCCTAAAAAAATCGCGGAAAAGTTTTTAAATTCCGGGCTTAAGTCTTTGGCTTTTTCTCTTACGGTAACTCCCGAAAACGTTCGGTTTCTCTTTTCGAATATCTCAAAATTGTTTTATATGGGAGCGGGCGCTTTGGGCTGGAATATAGACTATTCTTCCGCTTGGTCCGAAAGATCTTTGTCGGAATTAAAAAAACAGGCGGAGAAAGAAAGGAAGTTTTATACCGGCCTTTTGAAAAAAAAGACCGCTTATAGAATAATAAACTGCTACGAGCTGATAGAAGAAATAGAAAAAGGCATAAAACCTTCTTGTTCGACCGTCTCCGTTTTTCCCGACGGCAATTTGTATGCCTGCGATAAGTTTTTTAACGGAGAAAATAACGCCAAAAGAGTATCTCTTCTGTCTCGAAATTCTTTTTGGAGCGACAGAAAAGCTTTTTTTACCGCGGCGGCAAAGAAAGGATTTCCCGATAGCGGTCTTATTTGCAGGGCAGGAATTTATTTTTATCATAAATTTGTAAAATGTCATATCGGAGAGGATTTAAAAAATAAAACGGCCGCTTCCTTAAAAGCGGCGGAGACGGCCGAAAAAGAAAAAATGAAAAGTCTGAAACTATTTTTGAAATGCGACTATTTTAGAGAGATTCATTCTTTATGAAAGATCAAGGTTCCTGCTACGAAATTCTTTTGAACTATCATTGTAATGCGGCGTGTTCTTTTTGTTCTCAAGGCAATTTTGACAAATCTCTCAACGCTCCTTTCGAGCTTATAGCGAAGGAAATATATTTGGCTAAAAAGAACGGATTTACGAGACTTGGTTTTAGCGGGGGAGAACCCACCGCCGATAAAAATATTTTAAAAGCCGTTAAACTCGCAAAAAGCGTGGGATTTAAATTCATAAGGATACAGACAAACGGAATAAGACTTAAAGACTATTCTTTTTGCCGGTCTCTGGCAAAAGCCGGACTTACTTTCTGCAAATTTTCTTTTACCAACGACGATGCCGTGCTTCACGATTCTCTTACGGGAGTTTTGGGATCCTGGGCATCCGCTTTTAAAGGTTTGGAAAACATGAAAAGACTTAAAGTAAGACTCGGAAATAATATAGTCATAAACCGTTATAATTATAATCGTCTCAAAGACATAATAGAGTATTTTTTGAAAAAAGGTATTTCAAATTTTGTCGTTATCTATCCCATATATACGGGTTCTATGTCGAAGAATGCGGCCAAATTGGGCGTTTCTTTGCCCGATTGCGCGCCGTATTTTATGCAAGCGCTTCGCTTTATGTCCTCAATAGATATGGCGGGAGAAATTCTATTTTTAAACGTTCCGCCTTGTTTTTTGCCGGGATACGAGAGCAATGCCATAGGAGGCGATAAGTTTAATACTTTGGTAGCCGATCCAGGAGGCGCGGTTACCGATTTGGATAAAAGCGCCGATTTAAATAAGAAAAAAGGAAAACCTTGCAAAAAATGTTTTCTTAAATCCAAATGTCCCGGAGTCGATGCCGGTTATCTTAAAGTTTTCGGCTGGAAAGGTTTTAAACCGGCTTTAAAAAGAGAAAAAAATAAAATTAAAGGCGAGAGCGTTTATTATACGGACAATGAAAGATGTATGATAGAGATACTTAAAAAGAAAGGACCTTCGACCACTTCGGAAATATTAAAAGAATCTCAAAAAATGGCCATTTGCAAAGATTGTTCGGACGGAAATTCGGTCATAGCGGCCGGAGAAAAACTAATAAGGAAAAAAATAGCCGCAAAGGAATTCAAGAAAGGGGTTTATATTTGGCGTCTTACCGGAAAATACGATGCTTTTGAGAGTTAAAAAAAACTGCAATCAAAAATGCGTTTTTTGTTCTTTTGATTCTAAAAAAGAAAACGCTCGATATTCTTTTTCGGCTTTGGCGCAATCTTTGCCGGAAGGGAAAGAGCTTATTCAAATATCCGGAGGAGAGCCTCTTCTTTGCGACCCCGTAGAGCTCTTAAAACTATGCGTTTTTCTTTGCAAAAAAGGAAAAACGATAGAATTTCAAACAAACGCCGTTCTTTTGCCGCAATTATCGGAAAATTATGTTAAGAAACTGGCGGATATAATAAATCTGTCAAAGGGATATTTTAACATAAACTTCTCCTCCGCCGACGCCGATACCGATTATAAAATAACAAGGACAAAAAACGCTTTTGATTTTAGATTAAAAGCCGTTAAAAAAATTAAAAAACTTAAAGTTCCGCTAAGACTTACTTTTGTCGTAAATTCTTTAAATTTTACTTCTTTGGAAAAATTTGCGCGTCTTGCCCTGTCTCTTAAACCGGATCTCGTTCAGTTTAGTTTTGTTAAAGGACAGGGTTCGGCTTTCGGTAAAAAAAGATTGATACCGCCTTATGAAAAAGTTTCCCCTTATATTATAAAAGCCATGGAGATTTTAAGCGGTAAAGGAATAAATTTCGAAGCGGATCATATACCGTCGTGTCATCTGGGAAAGTTTTGGAGAAAAAATGTGGATACGCAAAAAGCTTTGTCAAAAATCAAAGGACCTCATATGTCGGAAAAAAAACATGTCGGGGAATGTCTAAATTGCGAAATTAGGAATTTATGTTTCGGTCCGCGCAAAGATTATCTGAAAATAAGAAAGTTTAAAAAAGGTAAAATTTTAAAATGAATAAAGATTTTTTGAAAATTTTCCCGGCGCTGAAAACTAAAATAAAAGGTAAAAAACTGATTTATTTGGACAGCGCTTGTACCGCCGTTAAAAACGAGCCTTCCGCCGCCGCTCAAAAGAAAAGCCTTTTGGAGTCTGGATATTGCGCGGGGGCGAGATCTTTTAACGAGGCTTCCTTGTACGCTCAGGAAAAATTTGCGACCGACAGAACTAAAATAGCGCAAAGCTTGAAAGCGAAACCTTCCGAAGTAGTTTTTGTTTCCGGTACTACCGAAGCGGCGAATATCTTGGCATCTTCCTTTCCTTTTGAAAAAGGAGACGAAATTTTTATTTCGGCCTTGGAGCATAATTCCGTATATTTGCCTTTCTGGAGGACGGCTTTGCAAAAGGGATTGAAGCTAAAAATAATACCTATTAAAAATTATAAAGCGGATTTTTCTTTTTTTGCTTCCAAAATAACCGAAAAAACTAAATTGTTGTGCCTTACGATGGCTTCCAATATTACCGGCGGAATAGAAGATTTTCAAAAATTTTCTTCTTTTGCCAAAGAAAGAAAAATTAAAGTTTTTTTGGACGCCGCGCAATATGTTTTTTCTCACGGTTTGAATTTTAGCGGGTTACAGGCCGATTTTGCGGCTTTCTCGGGACATAAAATATCCGCGCCTTTCGGCACGGGTGTTTTTTTGATAAAGGAAAAAAATTTCGATTTTCTCAAATCTTCAAAATTAGGCGGAGGTACGGTTAAAAAAATAGAAAAGACAGGAAACGGTTACCGCCCGGTTCTTCTCGATAATAACTCGTCTTTCGAAGCCGGAATACAAAATTATTCGGGAGCCGCGGCTTTGGCCGAAACTTTAAAAATTTTGGAAAAAGCGGATTGGACAAACATAAGAAATAAAACCTCTTCTCTTTCCGCTTTTGCCAAACGCAGAATATCTTCCGTTAAGGGCGTAAAAATATTGGGAGAAGGATTGGAAGAAGGATCTTTGCTTTCTTTTGTTTTCGAAGATAAAAAAATTTCGCCGGCCGACTTTCAGCTTTATCTTTCCAATTCGTCCGGGTATTCTTTCGCTTTCAGAACGGGCAAAATGTGCGCGGATCTGGCTTGTCTTAATTTGGGCATAGAATCCGCGGTTAGAATATCTTTCGGTTTTTATAACGAAGAAAAAGAGATAGAATTATTCGCTCAAACTTTGGAAAAATTTATAAAAATGCTATGAAAAAAAAACTGCATATATGTTCTTTCGGTATGAAGCCTTCGGATATCTCTTTGGAAACCTTAAATATTCTACAAAACGCCGGCGCGGTTATTTCGGACTCTCTTAAAGACGACGGTAAAATTTCAAAGATATGCAAAAATTTTATTTTTGCTTCGCACGATAAAACTAATTTAGAAGGTGTAAGCAAAGCGGAGAATGAAATCGCAAAGGCTTTGTCTAAAAATAAAGATATCGTTTATTTCACATGCGGAAATCCTATGTTTTTAAACCGCATTCATGAAAAGATAGCCGAAAAATTTTCTCAAGCCGATATTACATTATACCCCGCTTTATCCTCTTTTGACTATGTCGTTCAATTTTTGCGAGAAGAATACGGCGTGGACGATTTCGATTGTGTTTTTCTTATGAGACCGAGATATTTTCCAAAAGAATATTCTTTTTCTCCTCTGGTTGTTTTTAATCCATTCTCTCTTCTTAAGGATAAAAAAGTTTTTGATAATTTTTTTTCATTGATTTCTTCCTATTATCCCAAAAACCATTTATGTTCTCTTATAAAAATATCGGCTTATCCCGATTACTCTTTTTCTCATAAAACTTTTTCCGTAAAGAATTTCGTCAAATTTTTAAAATCCGTAACCCCGGAAGATACTTTATACATACCCGCTTGCTCTAAAAAAAAGACGGATTATATCCCCGGCAATTGGTAGTTTTAAGTTAAAAAAATTTCCTTTAAATAATGTAAAATAAAATCATGGCTTTATTTCGCCAAAGGAGATCCGATGGAAATAAAATACGATATTTTAAATAAAAAAATAAAATCATACGAAAAGGATATGATCGCTTTTGCAAGGGATATGGTAAGAATTCCTTCCTTTTCCTGTAAGGAAGGAAAACTTGTGGAAAGAATAAAAAAAGAGATGATAAAAGCCGGTTTTGACAAAGTTAAAATAGACGCGATGGGAAATATAATAGGATTTATAGGCAATGGTAAAACAAAAATTATGATAGACGCCCATATAGATACCGTCGGCATAGGCGATCCTAAAGCGTGGAAAATAGATCCTTTTGCGGGAATATATAAAAACGGTTCTATTTACGGCAGGGGCGCCACCGATCAAAAGCTTTCCATGGTTTCCATGGTATACGCCGGAAAAGCGATAAAAGAATTAGGACTCGCAAAAGATTATACTTATATGGCGGTAGGGTCTGTTCAGGAAGAAGACTGCGACGGGTTACCTTTGCTGCATATAATAAATAAAGAAAAAATAAGACCGGATTTTGTCGTTCTTACCGAGCCAACTAATCTTGCGGTTTACAGAGGACACAGAGGCAGAATGGAAATAAAGGTTACGGTTAAGGGCCGCTCCTGCCATGCTTCCGCTCCGGAAAGAGGAGATAATGCCATAACCAAAATGTCTTATATAGTTCAGGAAATAGACAAACTTAACAAAAGACTCAAAAAAGATAAATTTTTAGGCAAAGGAACGGTAGCGGTAACTTTTACCGAAGCAAAGACTCCTTCTCTAAATGCGGTTCCAGACGAATGTACTATTTATTTAGATAGGCGATTGACGGTAGGAGAGACTTTAAAAAGTTCCGTTAAAGAAATAGAATCTTTGCCTTCGGTAAAGAAATTCAAAGCCAAAGTGGAAGTTCTCCAATATGACGCGGTTTCTTGGACAGGGCTTAAAGTGAGCCAGGAAAAGTATTTCCCGACATGGGTTTTGTCCGAAAACCATAAACTGGTTCAAGCTGGAGTAAAAGCCGGAGAAGTCGCTTTGGGTAAAAAACCGATAGTGGATAAATGGGTTTTCTCCACTAATGGAGTGGCAAGCGCCGGAAGACTTGGAATACCTACGATAGGTTTCGGGCCTTCCAATGAAGTCTATGCTCATACGGTAAATGAATTTATGCCGGCCGATCATCTTATTAAAGCCGCTTCTTTTTATGCTTGCGTAGGCGGTTTTATAACAGGAAAAAAGTAAGGAGGAATAATGAATACGGTGACTAAAAAAAATATTTTGAATACGGAAAAAGAAATTAAAGAATTGGAATCTCTAAAAGCGGATCTTTATCATAAAGACTTTTTGCTTACTTGGGAAAAAACCGATAAAGAACTTCATTCGGTTCTCAAAATAGCGGAAATATTAAAACAGATGCATAACGATAATATAGACGTTTCTATGTTTAAAACCGGACTTGCAGTATCTAACTTCAGAGACAATTCCACTCGAACGAGATTCTCTTTTGCCAGCGCATGCAATCTTTTGGGGCTTGCAGTTCAAGATTTGGACGAAGGAAAATCTCAAATAGCTCATGGCGAGACGGTAAGAGAAACCGCTAACATGATATCTTTTTTAACTGAAGTCGTAGGAATAAGAGACGATATGTTCATAGGCAAAGGACATACATATATGAAAGAAGTGGCAGAAGCTTTGGACGACGGATATGAAAATGGAGTTTTAAATCAAAGACCCGCCGTAGTAAACTTACAATGCGATTTGGATCATCCGACGCAAACCATGTCTGATCTTCTTTTCCTCAAAAATTATTTTGGCGGTTTTGAAAAATTAAAAGGCAAAAAAATAGCGATGACTTGGGCATATTCTCCCAGTTACGGCAAACCTTTGTCGGTTCCTCAAGGAGTAATAGCTCTTATGACAAGATTTGGTATGGAAGTCGAGCTCGCTTATCCCGAGGGATACGATTTATTGCCGGAAACTCTAGAAATAGCCAAAAAGCATGCCAAAGCTTCCGGAGGTTCTTTTAAGGTTTCAAATTCGATGGAAGACGCTTTTAAAAACGCCGACATAGTTTATCCGAAAAGCTGGGCGCCTTATGCCGTAATGGAAAAAAGGACAAAGCTTTTGGAGCAAAGAGATCAAAACGGTTTAAAAGAATTGGAAAAAGACTGTCTGGCTCAAAACGCCAAATATGATTCATGGGAATGCGACAAAAAGAAGATGAAACTTACTAAAAACGGAGAAGCCGTATATTTGCATTGTCTTCCGGCAGATATAACCGGAGTATCCTGCAAAAAAGGAGAAGTTTCGGCGGATGTTTTTGAAAAGTATAGAATAGGAACTTATAAAGAGGCAGGGTATAAGCCTTTTGTAATAGCGGCTATGATAATCGCCTGTACAAAGAAAAATCCTTCGGAAATATTGAAGGCTATTTATAAAAAAGCCGAAAAAAGAGTTCTGTAAAAAAAACAGTTAAAACAAATGGGCGGGCCTTAGGCCCGCCCGATTTTTTATATATGAGATTTTTTCTTCTTTTGTTTTTTATTGGCGGTCTTTCGGCATCATCCGATTTTAACCGATATTATTGCGAAGATATAAAAAAACCTTTTTTTAAGATAGAAGAAGTAAACGGCGAAAAAAGAGTAAGACCTAATAGGGAAGGTTCTCATTATTTCGATTTTCCTTTTAATAAAGATAAAAAGCGCAGGAGAATTTTTATAGTCGGAGAATCCGCAGCGGCGATATTATATTCAAATAATAATAAGCCTAAAGATCAGCCATTTTTTGAAACAAAAGATTTCGAAATAATAAATTTCGGCATGCCGGCTTATGAGAGTAAAAGAATAAAAGATGTTGTTATTCAAAGTCTGGATTTTAATCCAGATGCCATAGTTTTAATGAGCGGAAATAACGAAGGATTTAACGAGCCTTGTCCCGGATTGGCTTTTGAAATTAAAAGAAGATATCTCAATGTTTCTTATAATTTAGCCAAAATATTTTCAAATGAAAGAGAAAAGCTTTTTAATTTGAGTCTTAAAATTCAAAAAGACAATATTTCGGAAACGATAGACAGAGCTTATGAAAAAAATATAAAAATTTTTATAGTAACTTTGCCTTATAATGTCTTTCTACCTCCCGACGGAGAAAGGCCTGCCGATAAAGAATACATCTCGGGTTATATGGCTTATGACGACGGGAAATATGATTTATCTCAGAAAATATTTGAAAAAATAGTTCTAAAAGATAAAAAGAAAGAGCCTTTTGCGAGATATTATTTGGGCATGTCTTTGTATAAAAGAGGAGAACAAGAAAAGGCATACGATTATCTTTCTCAATCTTTGATTTTTGACAATAGGTTGGATAGGGCGGGCACGCAAAGAAACGATATGCTTAGAAAATTAGCCGCCGAAAAGAAGGCCGATTTGATAGATTTGGAAAAAAAGTTTTTAAGCGTTTCAAAAAACAATTTA
This sequence comes from Elusimicrobiota bacterium, assembly GCA_012517235.1. Taxonomy (GTDB): domain Bacteria; phylum Elusimicrobiota; class Elusimicrobia; order Elusimicrobiales; family UBA9959; genus JAAYVI01. The sequence continues at coordinate 64,815 of JAAYVI010000029.1, forward strand.
TTTATGGACGAGAATCTTTTTGCGGACGGAGTACATTGGTATAGGGACAACAATCCGCCAATACAGAATTATTTTATCGACGAGTTTAATAAAAATTTCTTTAAAATAAATTCCGCCGGAGGCGAATGGTTAAAAAAAGATCTTTATAACGAAAATTCGGCATCCTTGGCATTGTCTTATGGCGCTTCTTCTTTATCGATTAAAACTCAAGACGGTATTTGCCGGATTAACGAAAGATTTTTTTATTTTTGGGAAAGATATTTAAATTACGGAGGAAAAACCGATATTTCTTCGATTAAGAAAAGTCTTAAGGAAAATCCGTTTTCAAAAGATTATGACGAATTTTTTTTAAAGTCGTATCCCGTATATGCTTTTGAATATTTTTCAAGAAAGGGAAACTATAAAGAGGCCGAATCTTTATTGAGCAAGTCTAAATTTTCTAAAAACAACGGTTGTTTTATCAAAATTTTGGCATCGGATGCGGCGAGAAAAAAAGATTGTAATAAAATGGAGAATTTGAAAGAGAGTTTTGAAAAAAATAATATGGCGGATTGGTTCTACGCATATTCTTCGGCGGCCGGATGCGGAGAATTTGAAAAAAAAATGCTTAAAGAAGCCAAACAAGAACGAAAATCGGATCCTAAAAAAGATTCTCAAGCAAAAAGTTTTTCCGATAAAGCCGTGTCTTTGATAAAAGAAAATAAATACCAAGAAGCGGAAAAAGAATTGGAAAAAGCTCTGGCTTTGAACCCGTATCATTTTGAAAGCGTCATGAATATGAGCTATTTACTCTCGGTTCAAGGAAGATACGAAGAGGCAAAAGTTTTTTTAGACGCCGTTTTGGAAGATGAGAAAGAATTAAAATCGGAAAATCTCTGCTCGGCATATATGACAAGATCTTGGGTTTTGAGCAAAATGAATCTTTTGAAAGAGTCGCAATCCGATAAAATTAAAGCGGAACAAGTATGCCGTAAAAAAGACAAAGAAGATAGTGAAAGGCAATGAAAAAAATATTTTTTGTTTTTTTTTGTTTTTTTTCTTCATGCGCAAATATCGAGAGAAAAGAAGGTTTTGACGGATACTTTACCGATTTTTCTTTAAATAATATCGAAGGCAGAGATTATGAGATAGATATAAAAGACAGAGGGGCGGTTTGCTCTTCTTTTGCCGTACACGGAGGCAATTTGGAAAAAGGAACGGATATTTTGGCCGAATCTTTCGCGTCGAATAAATTAAACTATTATGCGTTTAAAGTAATTTCGAAAAAAAACGCATGGGAAAAACATATAACTTCCGCAAAATTTAACGAGCCGCGCGCGATTTCTTTGGCTAAAAAAAGCAAAATAGCCGTTTCTTTTCACGCTATGGCCGATAAAAGCGAAAAAATATGCATAGGCGGTCTTAATAAAGATCTTGCTCAATCCTTTGATGTATTTTTTAACCGGTACGGATTTAAAACGGAATATCCGTGTAGAAGGCTTCCGGGAAGAAGTCCGAAAAACATAGCAAATATGGCGGCCGAAGGCGGCGTTCAGCTGGAAATAAGCGTTAAACTGCTTAAAAAACTTGATAAAAAGCCCGCTAAACTTCTAAAATTTATTGAAGCGGCCGATAAAGCCGCAAAAGGATTTTGTTACTAAGTTTAAAAAATGCTTTATTAAAGAGGAAAATATGGCAAAGAAAAAAATGGTCAGAATATTCGCGTTTGGCGGAAACGAAGTTTCTCCTGTAGGTCTTAAAGATCCCGTCACTGGAAAAGCTATTAATCCGGATATACCTATGCAGTGGCAAAGAACCGCTCAGACTCTTAAAAATGTGGCCGATATTTTTGAAAATCATCCAGAAGATTATTATGTTTTGACTCACGGAAACGGGCCGCAGGTCGGCAATGTTCTTTTGAGAGCCGAGCTTTGCAGAAATAGTTTGCCCTCTCTTCCTTTGGACGTATGCGGAGCCGATACTCAGGGCGCGATGGCTTATATGATAGCTCAGCTTAATAATGAGTTGAACATAAGAGGAATCGACAATATAGTTACCGGAATAGTAACTCAGGTCGTTGTGGATAAAGACGATCCGGATTTCAAGAACCCCAGCAAATATATAGGTCCGTCATACACGAAGCAAGAAGCCGAAGAAAGAATAAAAAAAGAGGGCTGGGCCATGAAAATGTATAAAAAAGACGATAAGGGAAACGAAATATGGAGAAGGGTCGTGCCTTCTCCGGCTCCCAAAGACATAGTTGAAATAGACGCCATAGAAGCCGTTTTGGAAAAAAAACTTGTTCCGATAACGGTAGGAGGAGGCGGAATCCCGGTAAGAGAAGTTATGCCGGAAATAAAAGACGGAGAAGAAATATATAATTTCAACTACGGAGTTTCTCTTAAAAGGCCTTATAAAGCGGGAGAAAAACCTTTAAAAATGTATACGGGAGTCGAAGCCGTAATAGATAAAGATTTGGCCAGCGCTTTCTTGGGAAATATGCTTAGAAAAAGAGCTTTGGAGCGCGGCGAAGAAATGGACGTCACTCTTACCATATTTACCGGGGAAGACGGAGTTAAAATAAACTATCAAAAGCCGGATCAAAAAGATATAAGAGTCATAAGAGTGTCGGAACTGGAAAAAATGTACGATTCGAATCCTTGCCCTTTCCCTCCGGGAAGCATGGGTCCTAAAGTAAAAGCCTGCATAGATTTTATAAAGAACGGCGGTACGGCCGCTTATATAACCAAAACCGAACTTTTTGACAAAACATTAAAAGGCGAGGCCGGAACTACCGTTTTGCCTTAGAAGCTTTGCTCGCTTAATCGGAAAATAAAATATGAAAAAAATAAAAACATTACAATGCGTATCTTGCGGAAAAGAACACGATCAGGACGAAGTAAAATATCTTTGCTCTTCTTGCGGCGGCAATTTGCATGTGATATACGATTATAATTTGATAAAGAAACGGTTTAATTATGACGAGCTTAAGGAAAACAGGCATATGGATATGTGGAGATATGCCGATCTTTTGCCTTTATCGGATTTAAAGGGAATTTCCAATCTGCAAATAGGCTATACGCCTTTGTATAAATATAAATCTTTGGCCGAAGAATTCTCAGTGGCCGAATTTTATGTTAAGGACGACGGTAGAAATCCGAGCGCTTCTTTTAAAGACAGGGCTTCCGCCGTAGTTTTGGCCAAAGCTATGGAGAACGACCAAAAAGTGATTTGCGCGGCTTCTACCGGCAATGCCGCTTCTTCTCTGGCATGTCTGTCTGCGAATATGGATATAAAAACCGTTATTTTCGTCCCGGAGAAAGCGCCTGCCGCCAAAATTGCTCAGCTTTTGGTGTTCGGAGCCATAGTCGTTACCGTTAAGGGAACTTATGACGACGCTTTTGATTTGTCGGTAAAAGCAGGAGAAGAATTCGGCTGGTATAATAGAAATACCGGATATAATCCTTACAGCAGAGAAGGCAAAAAAACATGCGCTTTTGAGATTTGCGAGCAGCTGGAATGGGAAACTCCCGATTATATTTTCGTCCCCGTGGGAGACGGAAATATAATAAGCGGAATTTGGAAGGGTTTCTTGGAATTTAAAAAAATAGGATTTATAGAAAAATTACCCAAGCTTGTCGCCGTTCAGGCGGAAAGTTCAAACGCCGTAAAACTTGCTTTCGAAGGCGACGGTGTTATTAAACCGGTAAGCGGACAGACGGTGGCGGACAGTATTTCGGTAAGTTTGCCCAGAGACGGGCAATCCGCGGTTCAAGCATTAAAGGAATCCAAAGGTTTTGCCGTTTCGGTTCACGATAAAGAAATAATAAAAGCCATTCCGGAATTTGCCAGAAAAACCGGAGTATTCTGCGAACCGGCCGCGGCGGCCGCTTATGCCGGTTTTCTAAAAGCCCTTAAGGAAGGTAAAATAGACAAAGGCGATTCGGTTTTGATTCTGGCTACGGGAAACGGTCTTAAAGACATACAAAGCGCTATGAAATCGGTAGGTAAACCGTATTTAATAGAGCCTCAATTATCAGAATTAAAAAACATAGTTGCCGATTTCGGTCTGGACAAATAGAAATCTTTTTGACTTGCCGCATAAATACCGTCTCAAAACTTAATATAATATTACTATGGAAAAAAATATACGAGTCAGATTTGCGCCCTCTCCTACCGGGCATTTGCACATAGGCGGAGCCAGAACGGCTCTTTTTAATTATCTTTTTGCCAAAAAATATTCTGGTACTTTTGTTCTCAGGATAGAAGATACGGACGAGCTCAGATCTTCTCAGGAATCGGTCAAATGGATATTCGACAGTATGGCCTGGCTCGGTCTTAATTGGGACGAAGGCGCTATGCCCGACGGTACTCAAAAGGGGAATTTCGGACCTTATGTGCAAAGCGTAAGAGAATCTCAAGGTATTTATAAACAATATGCCGACAAACTCGTAAAAGAAGGAAAAGCTTATTACTGTTATTGTACCGCTCAAGAGTTGGACGAAATGAGAAAAAAAGCGGCTTTGGAAAAAAGACCGCCCAAATACGAAGGCAGATGCAGAAATTTGACGGCCGAAGAGAAAGAAAAATTTGAAAAAGAGGGCCGAAAGCCGGTCATAAGATTTAGAATGCCCGACGACGGAACTACTTCATGGAACGATTTGATACATAAAGAGCTTTCTTTTGAAAATAAGCTGCTTTACGATTTTATAATGGTTAAGGCAAGCGGGTATCCTACTTATAATTTTGCCTGCGTAATAGACGATTATCTTATGAAAATTTCCCATGTGATAAGAGGCGACGACCATATTTCAAATACGCCTTTGCAAATCAATCTTTATAAAGCTTTGGGATGGGAAATTCCTCAATTTGCGCATTTATCCATGATACTCGGTCCCGACGGATCGAGGCTTTCCAAAAGACACGGCGCTACGAGCGTTCAGGAATATAAAAAGGAAGGTTTTTTGCCGGAAACCATAAAAAATTATTTGGCTTTATTGGGCTGGTCTACTCAAGACAGCCAGCAAATTTTCGAGAAAGGAGAACTTGAGGAGAAATTTTCTTTGGAAGGCTGTCAAAAAAATCCGGCTACTTTCGATCCGGTTAAGTTAAAATGGATGAACGGAGAATATTTAAGAAAGCTCGACAAAAAAACATTGTCCGATTTGGTTTTGCCTTATCTTAAAGAAGCCGGATTTGATTTGTCTTATCCAAAAGTTCCTCTCGAAGAACTGATTTATTTGGAATATGAAAAATATAAAGTTCTAAGCGAAGCGCCTTCTCTTTTGTCTTTTTTCTTCAAAGAAAATCCCGATATGGACGCCGAAGCGGTTCAGTCGGTTTTCTCAAAACCTTCCGCATACAAAGTCCTTAGCGGAATAGCGGAAGTTTATTCTTCTTTGCCTAATTTCGAAGAAAAAAGCATAGAGGAAGCCACCAGAAAATTTGCCAAAGACAATTCTTTAAAAAACGGGGAAGTATTCCACCCCGTTAGAGTGGCCGTTTCGGGCAAAGCCCAGGGGCCTACTCTTTTTAAGATGATAGAGTATTTGGGAAAGGATTGCGCCGTAAACAGAATAAAAGCGGCCGTTTCTCTATGCTCTGTTAATAAATAAAATATTTCGGGGTAGGATTTAAGTTAACATTTTTGTCATATCTTTGTATTAAATTGAAAATATCCTTTGTTTACAATATATTTCGGAGGAATTTAGCGTATTTATGAAATACTGGCTTTACTCGGACGGAAAAATAGAAGGCCCTTTTGAGCCCGAAGAGCTTGTAATAAAACCTTCTTTTAATTCCGATTCTATGGTCTGCGAAGCCTCTCTTTCCGGTTCCAGCCCAGACGATTGGAAAAGAGCTTCTTTTATACCCGAGCTTTCGTCTTTTTCCGTTCTTACCGAAAAAATGCCTTTAAAAAGCGTTCCTTCCGAAGATTTTTCTTCGCAAAATTATTTGTCGCATCCGAATATTCTCGATACTATAGAGAATGCCGTATCCGGAATAGATTTTTTATCGGGATATGCCGAAGAAAACGAAAAAACCGATACTTTCGATCTTAAAATTTCTCAAATAAAAGAACAGCTGGAAACGGCGGTTTGGGAAAAGAATCTTTTGATAGAAAAATTGAATATAAAGGAGAGAAGAGAAAGCGAATACAAAGAAAAGATAAAAGAATTGGAAGAAAGAGTGGACGAATTGATAAAAACTTCTTTAAACAGAGCTTATGAAATATCGGGAGTAAGCAAAGAAAAAGAAGAAAATAAAACCGCGGAAAAAACAGAAACTAATATTTCTCAAAAGACGGATTATAGAATTAAAGATACCGAAACCGGCATATCTCAAGAAAAAGAAAAAATTAAAGAAGTTAATTTATCGGAAAAAGAAACAAAAAAAACCGATTCGGAAAAAATAAAAGAACAAGAAAAGAAATCCGAAAAAACCGCCCATAAAGTTTTCAAGAAAATTTCCGCGGATTTGGATAATTATAAATTGGGAAACGAAAGATTGATAGATTCCGGTTTTCAGGAAAAAGAAGACATGGAAATTTTCGATCTCAAGAGTTTCGGCGGTCAAAAGATAGAAGCCAATCCTTATTCTCAAAATCAGACTCCCGAAGATAGCGAGCCGAGCGTAATAGAAATTTCAAAGCCCGCGCCGCAGACTTATGTTAAACAGGATTTTCCGGATTTTTCTCAATTGGCGGCAAAGAAAAACGAAGACGATAATAAACAGCATAAGCCTTCCGAAGAAAATTCTTCTTCTAATAAACCCGGCGAAGATTTGAATCTTTTAGAACCGGTAATTTCTCAAGAAAATATTTCTTCCGTTCCGGTTTTCTCTCCAAAACCGCAAGAGCAGATACCGGAATTTAAACCTCAAAAAGAAATTAAAGAAACGCCTCAAAAACCGGCGACTCCCGCATCGCAGCCGGCCGCGGAAACAAAATCTCAAGTAAAGCCGGATGTTAAGATATCCTCCGATTCGTTCAGCAATATGAGCGAAATAAAAATAGAAATGCCGGCCGCGTCTAAAAGTCAGGTTTTAGACATTCCTTCAATGACTTCTCGTAAAAAGAAAGAAGGACCCGAAGCCGAGATGAAACCGGCCGAACCCAAAATGCCCGCGGATCCTCAGGTTACCCAAAGAATAGAGGTTAAAAATCTAAAACAGACCGTTACGGCTCAGGGAAAACAAACCGCATATTCTCCGAAAAAAAACAGATTTAAGCTTTATATGTCTTTGGCCATCTCTCTTATGATAATAATCGGCGGAGTGTTCTTTCTTATGGATTTTAAAAAGACATCCAAAAAATCCAATCTTATGACGGCTTCTTCTCAAAACTCCAATCAAGAAAAAAATCAGCGGGAACAAGCCGTTCAAGAAACTCAAAAACCTCAAGAAACAAAAGAGGAAGTTTCTCCGGAAATAGCGGCCGCCGTTCCTCAAAGCGCCGCCGACTCCGTTTCCGTTTCGGGACAGGGCGTTAAAAATGCCATAGAAGCCGTAAAAAATTTTAGTCTTTCCGACGGAAGAGGAACGGTTTCCAACTGGTTTTCCAATTCATTCGCTTCTTCGGGGCAGTCGAGAGAAGAATGGACGGCCACTTTGCTTCAGGGAAAGATTTTTGTGGTACAGTACAGACTGATAAGACAGAAACAGGAACCTTTGGTTTATCAATTCGAAGTAGATTCTGAATCGGGAAAAATTTTGAGAGGGATAAATAATAATGCCATAGATCTTTTGGAATCCGGAGAGGAAAAGCTTAAGAAAAAAGCGGCCGTTTCGCCCTCTCAAAAACCCAAATCGAAACCTTCCGCGATTAAAAAGAAAGCCGCCGAAAAAAAAGATTCTCTTTTGCCTTTGCCCGAAAGAGACGAGAGCGACTACTCGGAACCTACCGGGTTTGAAAATTCCGATATGATATCCAAAGCTCCGGTTAAGATTACGGCTCCGGAAAGCGACGAAGAGCTGTTTTAAAGCGGTCTTTTTTTGCGAAATCCGGTTATTTTTAATTTGCTATCATATATTCTAAATGAGCGAAAAGGGTTTTCAAATAAATATTTCCAAGCGTTTGGGCGAAACGATAGTCGCCAGCGGTATTATAAATTCCGCTCAGCTTTCGGAAGCTCTTGAGATACAAAAACAGACCGGCGTGAAACTCGGCCAAATTTTAATAGAAAAAAAATACATGACGGAAAAACAACTGCTTGAATTTTTAAGCAAGCAGTTTTCATTGGAATTTGTAGAAATTTCGAAAATGGAATTGCCGGCGGATGCGATAAAAGCCATACCGGAAAGCGTAGCCAGAAGATATAGGCTTATAGGCATACATAAAGATGCCGGATATATAAAAGTGGCCATGGAAGACCCTCTCAATATAGTCGTTTTGGACGATCTTAAAATGATGACCGGATTGGACATTAAGCCTGTATTCGCCGCGGAAAAAGATATTTTTGAAGCCATAGACAGATATTACGGGGCAAAAAACTCCCAGGAAGCTCTTAACGAAATATTGAAAAAGACGAATATGGAAGAAAATGCGGCGGATTTGGCCGTGGTCGACGAAAAGTCTTCGGACAAAGAAGACGACATAATTTCTCTTGAAGGGAAAGGCGAGGCGGCCCCCATAGTTAAAATGGTTAACTTAATAATCTCTTCCGCAATAAAATCTCATGCTTCGGACATACACATAGAACCCAGTTATAAGGAGACAAGAGTAAGGTTTAGAATAGACGGCGTGCTTCACGCCCAGCCCGCTCCGCCGAAGAAATTTCATAATGCGATAATAAGCAGAATAAAGATAATGGCCAATCTGGACATATCCGAGAGAAGGATTCCTCAGGACGGCAGAACCAAGCTTAAAATAGACGATAAAGAAATAGATTTGAGAATATCCATATTGCCTTGCGGCCCGGGCGAAAAGGTATGTATGAGAATACTGGACTCTTCGGGGCTTAAACTCAAACTTGACGATTTGGGTTTCGAACCGGAAAATCTGGCCATATTTTCAAAATGTATAAAAGCTCCTCACGGTATAAACCTTATAACGGGTCCTACGGGTTCGGGAAAATCGACTACGCTTTATTCGGCTCTTTCCACGCTTAACGGTCCCGACGTAAATATTTCCACCATAGAAGATCCGATAGAATATAATTTGGAGGGCATAAATCAGGTCGGAGTAAACAGCGAGGTAGGGCTTACTTTTGCCGCGGGATTAAGGTCTTTCTTAAGACAAGATCCCGACATAATAATGGTGGGGGAAATAAGAGATTTTGAAACAATGTCAATAGCCATTAACGCCGCTATGACGGGACATTTGGTTTTTTCCACGCTTCACACCAACGACGCGCCGGGCGCGATAACGAGAATAGGGATGATGGGAATAGAGCCTTTTTTGACATCGTCGACTTTGCTTATGGTGGTGGCTCAAAGACTTGTGAGAAGCGTTTGTAAAAACTGCAAAGAGTCTTACGAAATAAAACCGGAACTCCTTACGGGAATGGGTGTAAGCAGGCAGCTTTTGGAAAAGAATATGAAGGACGGAAAATTGTTTCTTTACAGAGGAAGAGGCTGCGAAAAATGCGCAAAAACCGGATATAAAGGCAGAGTAGGAATACATGAAATACTCGAGGTTAACGATTCCATACGCCGTTTGATAATAGAAAAAGCGGACGCTTCTAAAATTAAAGAAGACGCGAAAAAAAACGGTATGATAACTCTTAGAGAGTCGGCGGTTAGAAAAATGCTCGGAGGACTTACGACAATAGAAGAGGTCATAAGAGTTACGGGATCCGACGTGGATTGATTAATTTTCTTTAAAATTATATTATTATATAATCGAAAGAGTTGTTTTTAGAGAGGTGCCATATGGTTACGATGAGCGAATTGTTTATAATGATGCATGAGAAAAACGCATCGGATATTCATTTGACGGCCGGCGCTCCTCCCATGATGAGAATAGACGGAGAATTGGCGCCCACTCCTTTCGAAAAACTTACTCCGGAAATGTGCCAGACGCTCGTTTTTTCCTTAATGACCGACGCGCAGAGACAGAGATTCGAAGCCACAAACGAACTCGATTTTGCCTTCGGCATAAAAGGCATAGGCAGATTGAGAATGAACGTTTACAGACAAAGAGGCGTGATAGGCGCGGCTATAAGATCCATTCCCAGCAAATATAAGACTTTCGACGAATTAAACCTTCCGGCGGTTACTTATGAATTAATGAAACTTACCAAAGGCTTAATTCTCGTTACCGGTCCCACGGGCTCCGGTAAATCTACGACTTTGGCTTCGATGATAGACTATTTGAACGAAAACAGAAATTATCACATAGTAACCGTGGAAGATCCCATAGAATACGTGCATAGCCATAAGAAAAGCATAGTAAATCAAAGAGAGGTTGGCGCAGATACCGAAAGCTTTGGACAAGCTTTAAGACATGTTTTAAGACAAGACCCCAATGTAATACTCATAGGCGAAATGAGAGATTTGGAAACTATAAGCGCGGCCTTGAACATAGCCGAAACCGGACACTTGGTTTTTGCCACATTGCATACTTCCGACGCGGCTCAGACCATAAACAGAATAATAGACGTGTTTCCTCCTCATCAGCAGGAGCAGATAAGGGTACAGCTTTCCTTCGTTCTTCAATCGGTATTTTCTCAGCAGCTGGTTACGGCGGCTTCCGGCACGGGACGCGTTCTTGCCTGCGAAATATTAATAGTTAATTCCGCGGTTAGAAATTTGATAAGAGAGCAGAAAATAGAACAAATAAACACCGTAATACAAACCGGCGGAAAATACGGCATGATAACCATGAATCAAGCTCTTGTCGATTTGTACAGAAAACAGAAAATAACGTATCAAGAAGCGGTTAACCGCTCGACCGACCCGGAAGATTTGAAAAAACTATTACAAAAATCGCTTTCGGTAAGCAATTGATATGCTCTTTGCCTATAAGGTAAAAGATCCGGCTGGTAAGCTTTTGGAGGGAGAGGTTGAAGCTCAAGACGAAAAAGCCGCTTCCGCCAAGCTTAGGGCTCAGCGTTTTACCGTTCTCAGCATAGAAAAAACCAAGGCAAAGAAAAAGAAGAAAGGCAAAGTAAGCTCAAAAGAAATAGTTATTTTTTCCAGACAACTTTCCACATTGGTTTCCAGCGGAGTCCCTATCGTTCAGGGGCTGAGTATTTTGGAATCTCAAGCCGAAACTCCGGCTTTCGCTTCGGTAATAGCGAATATAAGAACAGACATAGAAGGCGGACTTTCGATTTCCGAAGCGATGAAAAAACATCCGAAGGTATTTTCCGAACTTTATGTTTCGATGATAAAAGCTGGGGAAACAGGAGGCATACTCGATACTATTTTGGAAAGGCTTTCGTCTTATTTGGAATCTTCCGAAGCTCTAAAAGCAAAAGTAAAAAGCGCGATGATGTATCCCGCCGTAGTAGGAGGAGTGGCGGCGGCCATAACCGTTTTTTTAATAATTTTCGTTATACCTATTTTTAAAGGAATTTTCGCAAGTTTCGGCGCGGAACTTCCTTTCTTAACAAGAATAGTAATAGGCGCTTCGGATTTTGTCAGAGGAAATATAATCTACATACTTATTGTCTTGGGCGGAACTTTTTACGGTGCAAAAAAATATCTTCAAAGCGAAAAAGGAAGACGAAAATTCGACGAAGTTTCTCTTAATCTCCCGGTTTTCGGAATACTTCTTAAAAAGGTAGCCATAGCCAAGTTTTCAAGAACTTTGGGTACCCTGATAAAATCTGGAGTGCCGATACTTCAAGGACTAGAAACCGTAGCTAAAACGGCCGGAAATAAAATTATAGAAGAAGCCATAATGAAAAGCCGCGATTCCATAAAAGAGGGCGGCCGATTGGCAGAACCCTTAAAAAAATCCAATCTTTTCCCGCAGATGGTAGTTCAAATGATAGGAGTTGGAGAAGAAACTGGAAGTTTGGATACCATGCTTATAAAAATAGCCGATTTCTACGATCAAGAAGTCGATACGGCCGTAAAAGGGCTGACTTCTATGATAGAACCTCTCATAATGGTCTTCATGGGCTTGGTCATAGGTTTTATAGTGATAGCCATGTTTATGCCTATGTTCGAACTCGGAGACCTGGCATCAAAAGCAAATTAAAAAAACATATCGAGACTTACGATTAAATAATTGGACGATTATAAAGTCGGAAGATTAGGGTATGGGTATATCAAAATAGATGTATGGATGTATAGATGTGTGGATGTGTAGCAAGAAATGCCAGCCTGCGTGTTCTAACCAAAAAACTTAATACGAGAAATACAGAGACCATACTCGTATATAAAAGCTTTCGGCGGTTTTGAAGACGGCCCGTAGCGGAAGGGGGGCCCGATTTATCGGGGGAAACCGACGGGACTGGTTTCCTAATCGGGACGACGAAAAATTGCCGAAAGCTACGATCTGCCATGACTTTTTAGCGGCGAGAATAGCAAGAAGGTATAGAGGTGTAGCAAAAAAAGATTATAAAATTGAATTATTAGAATAGATAATTTTTAAAAAGCAAGTTTATGTTAAAATTAAGGCGATTTTTATCTTTTTTGGGATTTTATTTTTTCTTTTTTTAAAAGTCTTATTTTGGCTTTTATGCCTCCGGGCCCCGAGTATCCTCCCAGAGAACCGTCGCTTCGTATTACCCTGTGGCAGGGCACAAAAGGAGCAAAAGGATTTTTTTTAAGCGCCAAAGCCACCGCTCTTGCGGAATTCGGCCGTCCTATTTTTTCGGCCAGCCATTTATAGCTTCTTGTTTCTCCGTAAGGTATTTTTAAAGCCGCCATCCATACCTTCGCGTAAAAAGCGGGATATTTTTTGATTTCTTTTTTTAGTTTTTTTAACGTCATAAAAAATTTTTATTTCTCAGCTTTCTATGGTATGAAACCGCAAAACGATGCGCTTCGTCTCTCATCTTTCTTAATAGAAGTATTTCGCCGGAATCTTGATTTAGTCTTATAGGATCTTCTTTCCCTATAATATATACTTCTTCCATCCTTTTTGCCAGCGAAATAATATCCGTTTCTATTTGCGATTCTCTCAAAGCCTGGGCCGCTTTTTTAAGCTGTATTTTTCCGCCGTCTATAAGCAGTAAATCGGGAGCGGGTTCTCCTTGTCTTTTTATTTGATTAAGCCTTCTCGATACCGCTTCCTTTATCATCTCAAAATCGTCGCCTCCGAAATTTTTAGGCGAAAATCTTATTTTAAACTTACGGTAATGGGAGCGGTTTTTCTCTCCTTTTATAAAACATACGCAAGAAGCCGCCGCTTGCCTTGAAAAAAGCTGAGATATGTCGAAAACTTCTATGTGAAGAGGAACTTTTTTTAAAAATAATTTTTCCTTCATAGAAATGAAAACATCGGAATTTTCAAGAGATTTTACGTTTATTTCTTCTATCCTTACGTTTTCGGACATATGTCTTATGGCGTTTATGCAGTCTCTGGCTTCGGCGGCTTTTTCATATTCTTTTTTTTGAGAATATAAATTCATTTCTTTTCGCAGTTCTTTAAGAATTTGAGAGTAATTCCCTTTTAAAGCTTTTTTCGTTCTTAAAACCAATACCCGGTATTTTTTTATGTCTATTTTGTTTTTATCGCACGGTGCCGGGCATTGACCGGTATGATAATATAAACAAGACAGCATTTTATTTTTAGGCAAAGGCTCGGAAAGAGAAAAATTCCAGGAACATTTTCTTAATTTTATAATGCCTTCTTTTTCGAGCCTGTAAACCATTTTTTTTACTATTTCCGATTTCGGAAAAGGTCCGAAATAGTAGGCTTTGTCCTTTTCTTTCCTTCTGGTAAATTCCAATCGCGGGAAATCTTCCCGGGTTATTTTTATCATTTGATATTCTTTGCCGTCTTTCCAAAGTTTGTTAAAAAAAGGATTGAATTTCCTTATAAAACGCCTTTCTAAAATCAAAGCTTCTCTTTCGCTTAAACACGGGATATACTCTATTTTTTTTGCGCTTATTTTTATCGAAGAAGTTTTCCATGTTTTTTCCGCGGCGGCTGAGAAATAAGAAGAAATTCTATTTTTTAAATTTACGGCTTTGCCCACATATATTACCGAGCCTTCGGAATCTTTGAAAATATAAACTCCGGGATTTTGCGGAAGTCTTTCGAGTTTTTCTTTCATTTTTTCTCTTTTAAAAATATTTTAGAAAAAAAAGCGTATAATATCGCCGCCAAAAGAACGGATATCAAAATATGAGCGCCAAATTTTAAAGAATATTCGGCTAAAAAACATGCCGCGGCCGACAATAAGCAAGACTTTAAACAAAAAATAAACAACTCCGAAGATTCTTCGAATATAAATTCTTTTTTATCTAAGAATACCGCGAAAAATCCCGCGGTTGAAACCGCCAGAGAAGCGTATGCCGAAATCGCCCGGGTATTTGAAAATAAAAAAGCCGCGGCCGAAATTAAAAGAAGAGAAGAGGCAAGGAAAGCAAAAGCTTTTCTGCTTTTACCGCAAGCGTAAAAATATGAAATTAAGATTTTGTCGGCGGATATGAAAGGCAAAGCGGAAGCGAATATTTTTAGATATAGAACAGTGATCGCAATATCTTTTTGTTCGTAAGCTCCTCTTTTAAAAAGAAAAGAAGATATGGGTTCGGCCATAATCATAAGTCCCATAGCCGCCGGTATTGTCCATAAAAAAGAAATTTTTAAAGCTTTTAGAGCCGATTTATTTCTTTCTTTGATATTGCCTTTGGAGGAATGTTCGGCTATCTCGCAAGCCGCGGCGGCCGCGGCGGGGGAAGAAGACAAAGAAAGGGGAAATTGGGCGAGCCTCGATGCGTTATATACGGCGGTTAAAGCTCCGGCTTGTTCGAAAGAGGAAAAAAACATGGTTATAGTAAAAATAAAGTAATCGTAATTTGAAGGAATTAAGGAAAAGAAAGATACGGCCGTTTTTTTTATATATTCCAAAGAAAGATTAAATGAAATTCGCGGCGTTTCTCCGTTTTTTTTGAGAATATAAGAGAAAAGAAAAAATTGAATAAAAGAAGAAATTGTTCCCGCCGACGCAGCAAGATAGCATGCCGTTGTAATTTCTTTATTTTTAAACATAAGTATGGAAAATATTACCGAAGATGAAAAAAACAAATGTATGAGAGCGGGATAGGCGAATATTCCCTTGGAATTTAAAAAAACTTGCCATACCGAAAAAAGCAGTATGAATATTATTTGAGGCGACATAATGGCCAAAATAAATAAAAAAGAGTCTGAAAAGTCTTTTCGGACCGGCGGAAATAATAGAAAATAAAGCAGATATGCGGCCACAATAAACGCGCAGAATATAAATCCTATGAAAGCGGCCGCGGAAGCGTATAGGGCCTTTGAATTTTCTTTGTTTGCTTCGGAAAAAACGGAAAAAGCCAGAGCCGCATTTAAATTCCCCTCCGCGGCCGTCTTTCTAAAAAAGGTTATTATTCTCAAGGCCGAATAATATGCGTCCGTTGCTGCGGATGCTCCGAAAAACCATGCGAAAAGAGCGTCGCGCGCATATCCCAAAGATTTTGAAATCAAAGATATTACGGCCAGAACGGCGGAATTTTTAAAAATAGTTGATTTTTCGCTCATAAAATAATAAACTATACTTACTATGGCAAAACTTAAAACAGGCAGACATACCAGCGCGATAAAGGCCGTAAGGCAGGCGGAGAGAAGAGCCGCCGTAAATCGCGGAATAAAAGTCAGGATTCACGATAAAATAAAAAATTTCAAGAAACTGCTTTCCGCAAAAGACCTTGAGAATGCGTCCAAAATGCTTCCTCAGCTTTCTTCCATGCTGGACAAAGCCGCCAAAAAAGGCACTTTGCATTATAAAAACGCTTCAAGGAACAAAGCCAGGCTCGCTTATATGTACAAAAAAGCCGCCTCGGGCAAATAACGGCTTATATTCGCATAAAGGCCTCCCTTTTTAAGGGAGGCTTTTTTTTGTGTTCAAAGAGCTTTTTTTAATTCGTAAGCTATATTTTTTATGAGTATTTTCGGATCTCTTCCCGAAGATGTTTTAAGAAGATTTTCCGCTTCCGCGCATCGTTTTAACAGTTTTTCGGCTTTTTGCGAAGAGATACGTCCGTAAGAGTTAAACGCTTTTAATTCTCTGTAAAATATTCCCATAGAATAGGCCGTTTTAAAATCTCCCGATAGCCCCTGTTCTTTAAGTACCGACATTTTGAATAGTTTTTCCGCGGCGGCCGAAAATACGGATATGACGGCCATAGGTTCGGTATTAGAGTCTAAAAGATTTTTAGTTATCTCCTCGAGTTTTTGAATATCTTTTGATATTACCGCGTCTATTATTTCGTAAGGGTTTTCCTCTTTTTGAACCGCGCAGCATTCTTTAATATCTTCTTTTTTGGCTTCTTCTTTGCCTTTTAGATAAAAAGATATTTTTTCTATTTCGTTTTCAAGTACGGCGCTTTCTCCTCCGGTCAAAGAATATAGAAATTGCGCGTTTTCGGAATTTATATAAATTTTCTTTTCTTTAAATTTTTCTTTTATAAATTCTGCGGCTTCTCTTTCTTCCATCTCTTCGAAAGCGCAATGAGTCAAAGAAGATTTTTCGAGAAGTCCGAAAGCGGTATCTTCTTTTTTAAGACTTTCGTCGTATAAAATTATAAGACAAAGAAAATCCGGAGAATTTTCGCAGTATGAAAAAAGCTCTTTTAGCTTTTCCGATTTAAGCTTTTCGGCCCTTTTTAAAACCGCTATTTTTTTAGACGCTTTCATCGGGGGGCTGTCGCAATCCAAAAGAAAGTCTCCGAGAGTTTTAGAATCCGCTTCTTTTTTGAAAAAATCAAAAGGATTGTCTTTATAATCTTTTAAATTTTCAAAAACGGAAATAAGTTTTATTTTTCTGAGATAATCGGGCCCGGAAAAAAAATATACTTTATCCGTATTTAAAGAAGAGAAAGAAACGGATAAATTTTTTATCGTTTCGTTTTTCATGGATTTGCTGCCGCGGGTTCCGGAACTTTTTTTTCGGA
>JAAYVI010000030.1 GCA_012517235.1 Elusimicrobiota bacterium
CAAGAAATATACGATTATAGAACGAGAGAAACTTGAAAAGGTTATGGAAGAGCAAAAATTGGGCGCATCCGGCGCCGTAACGCCTCAAACGGCCGCCAAGATAGGCAGATTGCTTGGCGCAAATTACATAATAACCGGCTCCGTAACCGAATTTGGAATAAAAGACAGCAAATTGGGAGTGGGAGGATTAAATAAAGTTCTTCCCATAGGCGGCAGCGCAAAAATAAGCAAAAATACGGCCAGAGTAGCCATAGACGTGAGAGCGATAGATACTTCTACCGCTCAAATACTTGCCGCGGCAAAAGGAGAAGGTAGCAAATCCAGCGCCGAGGTAGAAGGCGATTTAAGCATAGCGCCGAGCTTTGACTTCGGAAAAGAAGGATTTGACGAAACAATAATAGGAAAAGCCGCCAGAGAAGCGGTGGAAAAAGTCGTAAAAGAATTGGGTAAAAAATTCGACGAAGCCGGACCTTCCGCTGTTAAAATAATAAAAATAACCGGAAATCAAATATATATAAATTCCGGCGAAGCCGACGGAGAAAAAGTAGGAAATGTTTATCATATCTTTAGAGTCGGCGAAGAAATGATAGATCCCGATACCGGCGAATCTTTGGGCGCGGAAGAAGAAAAAGTAGGTTCGGCTAAAATAGTAAAAGTCACGCCCAAATATTCCATAGCCGAAACAAAATCCTCGGTTCAAAAGACGGATATTTTAAGACCGGCGAAATAATATTTGGTAATTTTTAAAGCCCCTTAGGTTTATTACCTCAGGGGCTTTTTAATTTGGACGAATTTGCTTTTATTTCCTTTAAATATTCGTTCAAAACTTCGGGAAAAGGCTCGAGAAGTCTTTCTAAAATTCCGAAACAAACGCCTATGGCCATACCGTAATTTGTCATAGGCAAAGCAATCTCTTTGGATTTATTCTGCCTATTTTCCATTTCTTTGGCGGTAAGCATACATCCGCCGCAATTTATCAGAAAATCGTAATTCGAAAGATTTTCGACAAGCTCTCTGCCCGCGAAAATGTCTATTTTAAGTTTGCCTCCAGCTTTTTTCTCAAGCCACTTGGGAAGTTTAATCCTTCCTATATCGTCTTCTATTGGGTGATGAGAGCATGCTTCCAAAATCGCTATTTTATCTCCCGGTTTTACGGCTTCCAATCTGGCCGCCCCGCGGGCGAATTCGGCCATATCTCCTTTAAATCCGGAAAAAATTATGGAGAAAGTGGTGCATTTTAATTCTTTGGGCGCATTTTTTACCATATAATCCGATACCTGAGAATCGCAAACTACCAGATCTGGTTTTATCGAAAGTTTTTTCAAAACCGAGGGCCATTCTTTTTCGGTTATGCAAATAGAAGTCTTATTTGCGTCCAATAAATCTCTGATCGCCATAACTTGCGGAAGTATTATTCTTCCCTTGGGAGCCTCTTTGTCTATTGGTATTATAAAAATCGCTGTTCCGTTTTCAGATATAAGATGGGAAAGTATCGTTTTCTCTTTATTTTCTCCCAAAGAATCCTTTATAAATTTTTTTATTTCTTCCAAAGTATTGTCTCTTTTTTTACTATCGCAAGCCGAAGTAAAAATATATTTAAAATTTTGTTTTGAAATTCTTTCGGCAAATTCTTCTTTATTATCGATAAGATCTTCTTTATTGAAAATCACAAGAGCGGGTATTTTTCTTTTTTTAAATTCTCTTAGTAAATTTTCTTCCCAATCGCCCCATATTCCCGCTTGCGCCACTATTAAAGCTATTTCCGTTTTTTCAAAAATCTTTTCCGTTTTTTTAACTCTAAGCTCGCCTATTTCGCTTTTATCGTCTATGCCGGCCGTATCTATGAAAACGACCGGTCCTACCGGCAATAATTCCATTGTTTTTTCCACGGCGTCGGTAGTAGTACCCGCTATCGGAGAGACGAGTGCGGTATTTTGTCCCGCTATCATATTCAAAAGACTGGATTTCCCGACATTTGTTCTGCCGAAAATTCCTATATGAAGTCTCATCGATTTAGGCGCTTTTTGTTTCATCTTTCATCCTCAAGGCATGTCCGTAATCCAAAGATTCTTTTCTGCCTATGCTTTTAATAAATTCCCTCGCTTTTTGAACCGTTTCAATAGGACTTTGGCTTAAAGCTATTTTACCCGGATAGAGGATATACTCTTTCCTATATTTTTCCGGAGTTATATTCGGCATTATAACATTGGCTCCGGCTTTTAAAGCCGATTCTCTTCCCATAGGAGAGAGAGCTTCCATTGCCGAAGCGGCGGGCATATGCGCTTTGGGACATAAAATTCTGGTTACCGCCAAAACCTTTAAAGCCGCTTTTAAATTATTTTTATTTTTACCGGCAAGAGGAGTATCCGGATGAGCGATGAAAGGACCTATGCCTATCATATCGAGATCCAGCTCTCTAAAAAGCATTATATCTCGGGCAAGGCTTTGTATGTCCTGTCCGGGCAATCCTACCATTATACCGGAACCCACCTGAAAACCGGCTTCTTTCATCCAGCGCAAACAATCGAAACGTCTTATATAAGAAGAATCCGGTTTATATCTGGAAAAAAGAGCGGGATCGGAAGTTTCAAATCTCATAAAAAATCTGTCGGCGCCGGCTTCTTTTAATCTGAAATAATCGGCTCTCGGCATTTCTCCTATGGAAAGAGTTATAGCCAAACCGGTTAAAGATTTTATCGAAGAAATAATTTCCTCCATTACCCGCGCGGTAAAATATCCGTCTTCTCCCGATTGAAGAACCACGCTTTTAAGTCCCATTTCCCACGCCTGTTTACAGGAAGAAATTATCTCCTCTTTGCTCATTCTGTATCTTTTTACGAAAGGATTATCTTTTCTAAGTCCGCAATAATGACAATTTCTGGCGCAAATATTGGAAAACTCTATGAGACCCCGTAAATGAACTTCTTCGCCGAAAATTTTTTTTCTTGTCAAATCGGCTTCGGCAAAAATTTTATCTTCGTCGGGATCTTTAAGAAGAATCTCTATGATATCGTTTTTATTCATAAAGTTAAAAACAAAGGTCTCTTTCCCCTTTTTTTATCCTTTCGTAATAAACGCACAGAGTCTTTTTTGTTTCGGCGCCGAATCTTTCGCCCTGTTCCATTACTTCTTTTATTTCTTTTTCTATAAGTTTCTCGCCTTTTTCCTTTGTTTTTTCGGATGCGAAATCGTCCAGCCATTCTCTGAAAGTAAGTATGGCGTTAAGTTTGCAAAATCTGGATTCTCCGCCGCTTTTAAGTAATTTCATTATATGGTCGCCGGTTCTTCCGCATCTGTATCCGGAAGTGCAAAAAGAGGTTATATATCCCATATCGGCAAGCTCGCCTATTACTTCGTCCAAACTTCTGGTATCGCCCAATTCGAATTGCTGTTTTTCAAGTTCCTGTTTATTATAAACGTGAGAATAAGCTCCTATGCCTATTTTTGTCGAGGCGTCTCTCTGCGTGCAGAAAGGTATTACGCTTCTTATGGTTTCCGGTTTTTCTCTGGCCGTTACTATAAGTCCGGCATAAGGCACGGAAAGTCTTAATAAAGCGACTATTTTTTTAAAATCCTGACCGCTTATTTTGTTTTCGCCTATTTTGGAACCGCAAGCTTTTTCCAAACGCGGGAAAGAAACGGTATGAGGTCCTATCTTGAAAACTTTTTCAAGTTCTCTGGCGTGAGTAAGCAAACCGAGTATTTCAAAACGCCAATCTCCCAAGCCGAAAAGAGCGCCCAATGCCACATCGTCTATCCCCGCCTCGAAAGCTCTGTGATGGCAATAAAGCCGCCACAGAAAATCGCTTTTGGGCGTTCCGGCGGGATGAAGTTTCGAATAAAGTTCTTCGTCGTAAGTTTCCTGAAATACTTGATATGTTCCTATGCCGGCTTCTTTTATTTTTTTAAGATCTTCAACGCTCATCGGCGCAGCGTTTACGTTTACTCTTCTTATCTGTCCGAATCCCAATTTGGTTTTAACTTTTACGGAATAAATCTTTTTTAAAGCGGAAGCTATATAATCGGCGCCGGTAGAGGGATGCTCGCCGACGACAAATATTAGTCTTTTATGTCCTATTTCTCCGCAAAGAACGCGGGTTTCTTTTTCTATTTCTTCCAAAGAAAGTTTTCTTCTAACCGCTTGAGAGTTGCCGGTTCTAAATCCGCAATAAAGGCAATTGTTTACGCAAAGATTTGACGCGTACAAAGGAGCGAAAGTGACTATTCTGTTGTCGTATATTTTCTTTTTAAGGGCCGCCGCGGCCGAAAAAATTTCTTCCCATAAATCCGGGGATTTTACCCGCATTAATTTTGCCGCTTCCGAAGGCTCCAGGGCTTGAGAAGCTTCCAGAGATTTTTTCAGTATTTCTCTTATTTCTTTTGCGCAAGGTTCTTTCGATTCTTTTAAAATCGAAAGGATATGCTCTCTGTCTATAAAGTTTTTAATTTCGGTTTTCATAAGCCCTCCGTTATCGGGCGATATTTGCGGACGTTTCGGATAATATCTTTTCTTTCAGCGTTACCGAAAACACGCTTCCTTCTTCGTATTTTGAGGAAAGTTTTACTTCTCCGCCGTAAAGACCGGCTATCTTTTTCAATATGGAAAGTCCCAATCCGCTGCCTTCTATGTCTCTGGTATGTTCGTTCTTTATTCTTACAAATTCTCCGAAAAGACGTTTTTGATCTTCTTCGCTTATGCCTATGCCGGTATCGGCGCATATAACTTTTATAAAACCGTTTTCTTTTGCGATATTTAACTTTATTTCCCCGCCTTCTTTATTGTATTTTACGGCATTGCTAAGAAGATTGGAAAACAATGTTTCCATTTCGCCTCTGTCGGCTTCAAATAAAATTTTTTCCGGGCAAATCATTTCAAATTTTATTTTTCTTTCGGCCGCTTTCATAGACAGGCCTTCGTATACGTAAAGCGCGGTCTCGGCAAGATCTATTTTTTCAATTACTCTTTTTTTCTTACCGGATTCCAGTCTTGTAAGATCGAGTATGTCGTTAATCAATTTTCTCATAGAAATAATTCTTTCCACGGAACGTTTTACCATGGAGTCGTAAGATTTTAATTCGTCGCCTTTTACCCTTTCGTCTATAAGGCGAAGATAACCTTCTATCGCGGCCAAAGGAGATTTAAGTTCGTGAGCCAAAACCGATACGAACTCAAATCTTATTCTGCTTTTTTCTTCTTGAAGCTGGCGGACTTTCCTTAACATGAAAATATTTTTGGCCGCTTTTTTAACGGATTCTCTTAGTTCTTCCGGAGAAAAAGGCTTGGCTAAAAAATCAAAAGCGCCTTTTCTTGTGGCCGCTATGGCGACTTCCAAGGAAGCGAAAGCCGTAACGAC
Organism: Elusimicrobiota bacterium; assembly: GCA_012517235.1. Lineage (GTDB taxonomy): Bacteria > Elusimicrobiota > Elusimicrobia > Elusimicrobiales > UBA9959 > JAAYVI01. The sequence goes on from JAAYVI010000030.1 coordinate 5,355, forward strand.
CACGGTTAAAAATTTTGACGAATCGCAGTTTTGAAGCACTTCCAGCCCGTTCATATCCGGCAGTTTATAATCCAGGAGAACTATGTCGGGTTTTTTATCGTTTATTTCTCTTAAAGCGGCTTCTCCGGTTTCGGCTAAAAAAATATCGAAACTTATTTTCTCCGGAAAATCGGTTTCTTTGAAGGAAAGATTTTTCAAACATCTGGCGGCGCCATCTCTCATCCCCGGTTCGTCGTCGGCTATGAGTATTTTAAGTTTGAAATTTTCTTTCCCGTTTTCCATAATTAGTTCCCCAAAAGCTTTTCAAGCTCTTTTTTAAGCTGTTCGAATCTCAGTTCTTTCTGAATTATCAAATCGGCTTTTATCCAGTTGTTTTTATCCTGCGATTTATCGAAGTAAAAACCTGTTTCTTTCGTAACGGAAGTAACTATTATTACGGGTTTTTTAGGAAAAGATTTTTTAATTTTATGGCTCAAAATAAAACCGGAATCGGGATTTTCCATCATCAAATCCAAAACCGCGGCGTCAAAATCTTTTTCCGATATGATTTTTTCGGCTTCTTTTTGATTATAAGCCTTCAATACTTCGTATCCCAAACCTGTTAAATAAATATCCATTTGCTCCATCAAATCGCCGTCGTCTTCGGCTATGAGTATTTTTTTTCCTTTTTCTTTCATATTTTCTCCTTAACGGCGGCCGCATTTTTTTCCCATGCCGATCCGTCTTTATTTTTATCTCTTTCGAGAGGAATTTTTACCGTAAATTTGGTACCCGTCGGTCCTTTGGAAGGGTCCGCGTTACTTTCGACCATTATGCTTCCGCCGTGAGCTTTTATTATGCCGTAGGTGACGGCAAGTCCCAATCCCGTTCCCTTTCCTATCTGCTTTGTAGTAAAAAAAGGTTCGAATATTTTTTTAAGATTTTCTTCTTTTATGCCGCAGCCGGTGTCCGAAACGCTAAAAAAAGCGAATTTCCCCTGAGAATAAACCTCGGTTTTTATCGCGCCTCCGTTAGGCATCGCTTCGAAAGCGTTAGCGACAAGATTTGAAATAACCTGAGTTATTTGATCCTGGTCTATTTCGGCAAAAACTTCTCCTTTCTTATTAAATTCTATTTTGACATTTTGAGAATATTTGAAAACTTTGAAATAGTTTTCAAAAAGAAGAGAAAGATCGGTCTTTTTGAACATCGGCTTATTTTTGCGCGCGAAATTAAGTAATCCCGAAACTATTTTTTTGCATCTTTCGGCTTGTTCCGTTATGGTATTAAGATCCTTGCTTATGGGATTTTCCGGACCCGCTTCTTCGGCGGCAAGTTTGGAATACAAAAGAACTACCCCCAGAGGATTATTGAGTTCGTGGGCTATGCCCGCCGCCAATTGTCCCATACTGGCCAATTTTTCGGACTGCAGCAAGGCTTGTTTTGCGCTTGTAAGCTGATTATAAGATTCCCTGAGCTCTTGAGCCGTAAGTTTAAGCTTGTCTATGGCATAAGGCAGACACATTTCGCTTTCCGCCAAACCTTTTATTATGGCGGCGGCATGTTCTCTGCATGAGGGATATCCGCAAGCTCCGCAGTTTAATTCGTCTTGCCGATTAATCTTACCCATCTTTTCTAAAACCTTTTTTATTTCTTCTTGAGCCGGAGCATCCTTCTCCGTTTTTTCGCTTTTGAAAAAAGCGGAATAATCCATATCTCTAAAAAGCTTTATATAGTCTTCCCATTCTCCGATCTTCATATTGAAATATTTGTTTCTGGCATAAGACCTTAAAATCTCTTCTCTTGCATATCTGGATTTTTCGCTTTTTATGCCCGGACCCATCACGCATCCGTCGCAGCAAAGCAAATCCAAAAAATCGGCTTTTATGTCGCCTTTCTCGAAATTTTTTAAAGCTTCGGTAAATTCGTCCAAACCTTCCGCCGACATAAATTTTCCGCTCATCAAATCTTCTTCGAGTTCCGAAGCGGTCAAAAGACCTCTGCCCATTGGATATAAAACGCCTTTTGCGGGATAGGGCGGGTCAAAAAAAGAATCCACGGAATTTTCGGGAGTTATATTTAGTTGAGAAAATATCTCTCTAAGCTCGCCGAATGTTATTACGCCGCTTATGTCTACCGCATACTTTTCGGCTTCTCTTTTTTTGGAAACGCAAGGGCCGGCGAAAATTATTTCCGTTTCTTTTCCGTAAAGTTTTTTCATTATTTTCGCCGTAGCGGCCATAGGCGAAACTATCGGAGCTATGTTTTTTACGAGAGAAGGATGATATTTTTCTATATAAGAAACTACAGCCGGACAAGCGGAACTTATGTATTTTTTTCCGGGATTTTCCCTTATCAGCTTTCTATATTGAAGAGATACTATGTCGGCGCCGAAAGAAACTTCGTTAACAAAAGAAAAACCTGCCTTTTTTAGCATGCCGGCCAAACGAAGAGGATCTATAGAGCAAAACTCTACGGGAAAACTCGGCGCCAGACAAACCGCGGCGTTTTTTCCGCTTTTAAGTATTTCCAAAACTTTCGACGAAGAATCCTTTATTTTTTTTGCCGAACGGCTGCACATCAAAGTGCAGTTGGCGCAGCCTATGCACCTGTCTTCTATTATTTCGGCCTGCCCTTGGCAAATTCTTATAGCCTTTGCCGGACATCCTCTTACGCAGGTATAGCATGTTCTGCAAAGTTCTTTTACCGTATATACCAGCGGATCTTCTTTCATTTTAATCACCTGTCTTTTGTAGACCTTGCCTTATAAGAAGTATGAAGAAGGCGATGACTTTTCTCTCCCAAAGGTTTTACCAAAAAATCTTTGTAGAGTGTTTTTAAAGCTTTGTTCTCGTGAGAGACTCTAAGTTTTTCGGATGAATCTATTTCGTAAAGCGCTTTGGCTCTTTCCGAAATCGCTTTTTTATTTTGAGCGAAAGGCTGTCCCCCGCCGTTAACGCATCCGCCGGGACAGGCCATAACTTCAACAAAATCCGCTTGAGCTTCTCCTTTTTCCAAAGCGTCCATGAAATCTTTTGCGTTTCCCAAAGCGCTTATTACCGCCAGACGTATTTTCTTATCTCCTATTTTAACCTCCGCTTTTTTAAAACCTTTAAGACCTCTTACCGGCTCAAATTTAAGTTCCGCCAATTCTTTGCCGGTCAAAAGATAATTTGCCGTCCTGACGGCGGCTTCCATTACTCCTCCGGAAGCTCCGAAAATTTTTCCGGCGCCGCTTCTTTCGCCGAACGGCAAATCGGCGCGGGAAGGTTTTAAATTTTTAAAATCTATGCCGAATATGTTTATCATTCTCGCCAATTCTCTGGTAGTAAGAGAAAAATCCACATCCTCTAATTCCCCGTTTTTCATTTCCGCGCGCTTTACTTCGAATTTTTTCGCCGTGCACGGCATAATGGAAACTACTATTATGTCTTTGGGATCTATTCCTTCTTTTTTCGCATAATAAGACTTTATTATCGCTCCCAGCATTTGATGAGGACTTTTACAGGTGGAGAGATTTTCCATAAACTCAGGATAAAAAGTTTCCACGTATTTGACCCAGCCCGGACAACATGAGGTAAACATGGGAAGCTTTCCGTTTTTCTTTATCCTTTCGGCCAATTCCGAAGCTTCTTCCATTATGGTAAGATCCGCCGCGAAAGAAGTATCGAATACCGCTTTAAAACCCATTTCTCTTAGAGCCGAAACCATAAGCCCGTCGACATCTTTACCCAAAGGCAAACCGAATTCCTCGCCCAGAGAAACGGATACCGCCGGAGCGTGCTGAACTACTACGTGTTTTCCGCTTTCAAGAGCTTTTTTTACCTCTTCTATGTTATTGTTTTCCATCAAAGCGCCGGTAGGACATACGGTAACGCATTGACCGCAATTTACGCAAGAGGAAACGTTCAAAGCGGAATCGAAAGCGCATGAGATCTTACTCTTAAATCCTCTCATGGAAAAATCTATGCATCCCACTTTCTGAACTTCTTCGCATACTCTTACGCATTTTCCGCATAATACACATTTTTCCGGATCTCTTACTATGGAAGGCCCCGAAACGTCGATATTTGCGTTTCTCGATATTCTCGGAAATCTTCTCTTGGTAACCCCGTATTTTCTGGCTAAAGCAAGAAGTTCGCATTTATCCTGTTTATCGCAGTAAAGACAATCGTCGGGATGAGAACCCATTAAAAGTTCTATCAATGTTTTTCTGGCGTTTATTACTTTCGGACTGTGAGTTTTAACTTTTAGACCCGCGGCCACCGGATAAGAGCAGCTGGTTACCAGATTCGATTGACCTTCTATTTCCACGACGCAAACTCTGCATGCGCCCGACGGGTTCATCCCTTCCAAATAGCACAAAGTCGGAATGTCAAAACCTTCTCTTTTAAGAGCCGTTAAAAGAGTTTCTCCTTCGGTCGCTTCTATTTCTTTGCCGTTTACCGTTATTTTCATAATTCACCTCAAGATACTTTCACGGCCGAAAACTTACAAACCGTTTTACAATTGCCGCATGAAATACATTTTTCCGCCACTATATAATGCGGAGATTTTAAAGCGCCTTTTATAGCTTGAGTCGGACATTGCTTGGCGCATAAAGTACATCCTTTGCATTTTTCCGCGATTATCGAATACTCGAGCATATCCGAGCAGGCGCCGGCCGGACATTTTCTTTCGAAAATATGAGCTTCGTATTCTTCCTTAAACCAATTCAAAGTGGAAAGGACGGGATTTGGCGCAGTTTGTCCCAGTCCGCAGAGACTGGTTTCTTTTATTACCTTGGCCAAATCTTCGAGGTCTATTATCCCTTCGAAACGTCTCAAGGCGTCTTCGGCTTTTTCGTTTTTCCTGCTTCTTGTTATTGCTTCGAGTATCTGCAGCATTCTTTTCGTGCCTTCTCTGCACGGTATGCATTTTCCGCAGGATTCGTTTTGTATGAAATTCATAAAGTACTTGGCCACGTCCACCATACAAGTTCTTTCGTCCATAACCACAAGACCGCCCGATCCCATCATGGCGCCTACGGTTTTGAGAGATTCGTAATCTACTTCTATGTTTATTTTGCTTTCGGGAATACATCCGCCGGAAGGTCCGCCTATTTGAACCGCCTTAAACTTTCTGTCCTTTTCTATGCCGCCGCCTATGTCGAAAATAATTTCCTTAAGCGATGTTCCCATAGGAATTTCCACAAGACCGGTACGCTTTACGGTGCCCGACAAGGCAAAAACCTTCGTACCTTTCGAATTTTTTGTGCCCATAGAAGAAAAATATTCGTGACCTTCTTTTATTATTTCGGCCACATTGGCGAATGTTTCGACATTATTTATGACCGTCGGTTTGCCGAAAAGCCCTTTGACAGCCGGATAAGGAGGCCTCGGACGGGGCATACCTCTTTTTCCTTCTATGCTGTGAATAAGAGCCGTTTCTTCGCCGCAAACAAAAGCTCCGGCTCCCATTTTGATTTTTATGTCGAAATCAAATCCGCTGTCATAAATGTTTTCGCCCAGTAATCCTTTTTCCTTGGCGTCGGCTATGGCTTTTTTAAGATTTTTTACGGCCAGGGGATACTCGGCTCTTATATAAACATAAGCTTTATTCGCTCCTATGGCGTAAGCCGCTATGCACATTCCCTCTATTACTCTGTGAGGATCGCCTTCTATTACGGCTCTGTCCATAAAAGCGCCGGGGTCTCCTTCGTCTGCATTGCATATCAAGTATTTTTCATGAGAGTCGGCCGATCTGGCAAATTTCCATTTCTTACCGGTAGGGAATCCTCCGCCTCCGCGCCCTCTTAATCCGCTTTTTTCTACGCAATCGCAAACTTCGGAAGGAGTCATTTTTGTTATCGATTTTATAAAAGAAAGATAACCTCCCGAGGCCGCGTATTCGTGTATCGATAGAGGATTTATTATTCCGCAATTTTTCAAAACTATTCTTTTTTGTCTTGAAAAGAAAGGATGCTCTTTAAGATAGGGAACGCCTTCCCAAGGATTAGGACCGTCAAATTGTCCCAAAATATTTTCTTTTTCCAAACTCCCCGAAAAAACCGAATCTATTATTTTCTCCGCGTTTTCCGGCATAACCTTAAAAAAAGATATTCTATTTTTTCCCGGCAAAGAGAAATCCGCTATGGGTTCCCCGGAACAAAACCCGACGCATCCTACTTCTATTATTTCGGCCGATATATTTTTCTCTTTTAAAATATCGGCTATTTTTTGTTTTGTTTTAAGAGCCCCCGCGGCCAAACCGCAAGTACCCGCGCCTATGTATATTACGGGTTTTGAAACCGATTCCCTTCTTAAATCTGCCGCAGTCTTATAAGGATCTTCTCCGCCGAAAAAAGAAGAGATAAATTTTTCACAAGCCTGAGAAGGCAGAGACGAAAGCTGTTTTTTTATTTCTTCGTTAATGTTCATATTTTTTTCTCCGCGGCTTTTATATCTTCTATTATCTTTCTGAATTTTTCGGCGGTAACTTGAGCGTAGAATTCGCCGTTTATGCTTATTACCGGAGCCAGTCCGCAAGCTCCCATGCAGGCTACCGTTTCGAGACTAAACAAACCGTCTTTGGTAGTTTTCCCGGCTTTTATATTTAGTATGTCTTCGGCTGTTTTAAGAGCCGAAGCCGAACCTTTTACATGACAGGCCGTCCCGCGGCAAACCATAACATGGTATTTTCCCAAAGGCTCGAATCTGAACTGATTATAAAAAGTTGCGGCTCCGTAAATTTTACTCGCCGGCACGTTGAGATGTCTGGAAAGCTCTATTACCGCCTGAGAAGAAATATACCCTTCGGCTTCTTGTATTTCTTGAAGAAGGCTTATAAGAGCTTCTCTTTTTTTATTTTTATTTTTTTCCAATATTTCTTTTACTTTGCTCATATTTTCTCCGCTACTTGGATTTTTGCGCGAAATATGCCGTTTTTTCTATGGATAATGTTATGTCTATTTGATCTACGAAAACGTCTTGAGGAACCCTAACCATAAGAGGAGCAAAATTTACTATCCCTTTTATACCGGCTTTCACGAGCATATCGGCAGTTTCCTGAGCATATTCGGCCGGAACGGTGATAATTCCTACGCTTATTTTTTCTTTTTTTATCACGGAGGCCAATTCGGAAATATGATAGACTTTGCAGCCGCAGTAAATTCTATCGGTTTTTTGAATATCCGAGTCAAAAGCGGCCGTTATTTCCAGATTGGGCCTTCTTTTAAGGAAATAAGACAATATCGCCTTTCCGAGATTTCCCACCCCTATCAAAGCCAACTTTGTTTTTAAGTCGCATTTCACATGGCCGCAAACCTGCGAAAAGAAATCCTTGACGGGATAACCTTTTTGAGGAGTTCCTTCTATTTCGAAGTCCATAAGATCGCGTCTTACCTGAACGGGAGAAACACCCACGTGACGGGCCAATTCGTGAGAAAAAACGAAATGCTCGCCTTTGGACATTTTTTCTTTTACAAGCTCCAAATATTTGAGCAATCTTTCAACCGATTTTTCCGGGACTCTTTTCATAAAAGCCTATTTTTTGCCTTCGACGTTTATTTCTTCTTTTTTAAGAGCGAGAAGCTCTTGGGTTTTTTTAAGAAACTCTTTGGGTTTTATCGGTTTTTCCATAAAAGCGTCCACGGGAAGAAATTCTCCGTCTTTTTCTCCGAATTTCTGAGGAAAATGCTGATTTACGGAAGTAAGCATCATAACGGGCGTATATTTTACCTTTTCGTCTTTTCTTATCTCATACACGGCGTTAAAACCGTCGGTAAAATCGTCCATCATAACGTCCATTATGACAAGATCCGGCTTAATTTCTTTTACTTTCTTAACCCCTTCTTTACCGCCGGTAGCAGTAAAAACCTCATAACCACGGCCCGTAAGAATGACTTCGCATGTTTCAAGTATGTCCTTATCGTCGTCTACGCATACTATTTTAGCCATAACCGCCTCCGTTTTATTTTTAACTTATATCTTTACTCTATTCCTTTTTATCGTTACATTTGTAACGATGTTACAAAATTAGTATAACACATCGTTATATTTTTGTCAACCCCCCTATCTTAAAACATCTTTTGAAATATGGAAATTTTTATTCTTTCTTCGAATTATTTTTTTGAATCTATATTCTAAAAATATTTTTTCCGTAGGCTTATTACCTTTTCTTTTTAACTTTTACCGACGCTACTCGGATTAACAAAAAATGTCATTATTTCGGTTTTTTTAGTATAATTTATAATATTGTCTTTATACATCGGAGGAAAGATGAAAATACACATAGTAGCCAGAAAAATTAAACTTACAAAACCTTTAAAGGATTTCATAGAATCCAAAGTTCAAAAGCTTTACGATTATATAAGCAATATAGTTTGGATACAGGTTGTGGTTTCCGTAGAGAAAAAAGTTCATACGGCCGAAATAGTGGTTCATGTGGGACATCAAACAATGAAAGCCGCGGCATCATCGGACGATTTATATTCGGCCATGGACAGAGTCATGGATAAGATAGAAACTCAGGTTAAAAAATATAAAGAAAGAATCTCCGATTTCAAAGCGGAAGATGTTTACTATTACAGAGAATTGCCTACGGCTTTTTCTCCGGAAATAAGATTTTCCGTAGTAAAAGATGTTCCCATAAAACCGATGTCCAAAGAAGACGCGGTAGTAGAAATGGAAAAATTGGGATACAATTTTTGGCTTTTCTTGGATAAAAAAACAAAACAAATGCAGGTCGTCTTCAAGAGATTGGATAATTCTTACGGACTGCTTCAGCCGGTAAAAAGATAAATCACGCCGCCCTTGCGGCAGCGCGGGAAGGCCAGATGGAAAAAACCATAACCGTAAGGGAATTGCTTAAGAAAAAAGGAAAAATCTTAGGCCTAAAAGTAATTTGCGGAAAAGATTCTCTCGACAGAAAAATATCCGTAAGCGAATTAAACAGGCCGGGACTTGCCATAGCCGGATATCTTGAAAAATTCCGCTCCGAGAGAATACAAATAATAGGCAAAGGAGAATACTCCTACTGCTCGTCCGAAACCCCCGCTAAAATCAAAAAAAATCTATCCGGCATGCTGGCTTTTCCGGATATCCCTTGCGTAATAGTTACCGGCGGCGTAAAATCTTCAAAAGTACTGATAGAAATCTGTAAAAAATTCAAACTTCCTCTTCTGGAAACCAATCTGGAAACTTCCGTATTCATAAGGGATTTGACGATATTTTTAGACGATAATCTTGCGCCGATGACAACGCTTCACGGAGTATTGGTAAATGTCTACGGTCTGGGGGTCTTAATTCAAGGAGATCCGGGCATAGGCAAGTCCGAATGCGCCATAGAGCTTCTCAAAAGAGGACATATACTAATAAGCGACGACATAGTCGAAGTAAAAAGACGCATGGGACAAATTCTAATAGGAAGATCTCCCGAAACCATTAAAAAATTCATGGAAGTGCGCGGCATAGGTATAATAGACGTAGAGCTCCTTTTCGGCATAGGCGCGATAATGGATCAAAGCGTAATAGAAATGCAGGTTTATCTTCAATCCGCGGCGAATATGGATATGTCAAAATACGACAGAACCGGTCTTGAAGAAAATCAGGTAACCATACTCGGCACTCAAGTTCCTTCTCTTAAAATACCGGTAACTCCCGGAAGAAATCTGGCCGTTTTAATAGAAATAGCGTCTTTGAACCAAAGGCTTAAAAATCAAGGATATTTTGCGGTTAAAAAATTAAACGAAGAAATATTAAAACGAATGAAGGCAAAATGAACCAAAATATATTCATAGTTACCGGGATGTCCGGGGCCGGAAAAAGCCAAGCTCTGAAATGTTTCGAAGATTTCGGATTTTACTGCATAGACAATCTTCCGGTAAAGCTGCTCGGGCCTCTTTCGGAACTTATAAAAAAGGAAAAACATTTTAGAAATATAGCCTTGGGATTGGACATAAGAGAAGCAAAATTCATGAAAAATTTCATGGACGAAATAAAAACGGCCGAAAAATCCGGACTTAAAACAAAAATAATTTTTTTAGACAGCGCAGATCCCATTCTGCTTCAGCGTTTTTCGGAAACCAGACACCGCCACCCTTTGGGCAAAAACATAGCAGAGGCGGTAAAACAGGAAAGAAAGATGCTATGCGAACTAAAAGAAAAATCGGATAAAGTCATAGACACCTCAAAACTCACACTGGGCGAATTAAAAGAAATCTTATCGGGCCTTTTGGAGCTAAAAAAAACAAAGGAAGTCAAAATCTCCGTTCTTTCTTTCGGTTATAAATACGGTCTTCCTCTGGACGCCGACCTTGTTTTTGACGTAAGATTTCTACCGAATCCTTACTATATAAAAAATCTAAAGCATAAAACCGGTTTGGATAAACCCGTTCAAAAATACATTTCCAAACATAAACCCTATAAAGATTTTATAAGAAGCTATACGTCTCAGATTAAAAAACTTCTTCCTCTTTACGTAAAGGAAGGCAAATCTTACTTGACCATAGCCATAGGATGCACCGGCGGCAAGCATAGAAGCGTTTTTATAGCTCATACCATAGCCGAGTCTCTATCGTCCGCGGGATACTCCGTCAGCGAATATCACAGAGACATAAGAAAATAGTTTTTCTCGGCTTTTTTACTGGGAAGGTGAATATGGTAAATATCATAATAGTAACTCACGGCGATTTCGGCGCTTATATAGCCGAAGCGGCCGAAAATATAGCCGGCCAGCAAAACGAAGGAGTTAAAAATATTTCCGTATCGCAAAAAATGTCTCTGGAAGACGTTACCCAAAAAGTGGAAAAAGCCGCCAAAGAATACTACGTTCAAGACGGGTTGATTTTTTTAACCGATATGCCGGGAGGAACCCCCATGAACGTATCTTTGCCGATAGCGGCCAAAATGGAAAACACGGCCGTCATATGCGGTTTAAATTTAAGCATGGCCGTATCGGCCTTTGCTAACAGAAAAAATCTTTCTTTCGAAGAACTGGTAGAAAAAATACAAACCGACGGTAAAAGAGCCATTTGCGAAGTAAAAAAGCTTTTAAATAAAAACTAATTTGAGGAGATTTTATGGCGGTAGAGCTTCTTAGAGTAGACGACAGACTCGTTCACGGACAGGTCGTGGAAGGCTGGGTTCCGGAGCTTAAAATAAACGAAATAGCGGTTGTTTCCGACGAAATATTTTCCGACGAAATAAGAAAAAGCATAATGAGATTTTCCGTTCCCGAGAATGTGAATCTTATTTTCTTAAAGGTAGAAGAGGCGGCGGAAAATCTGGAAGTAAAGCAAGAAGACGGGTCTTTAAGGGTTTTGGCTTTATTTTCAAATCTCAAAGACGCTTATGAAACGCTTAAAAAAATGAAAACGGTAAAAACTCTTAACATAGGAGGAATACATTATTCCGCCGGAAAAAATTTTTCTTTGGGTAAAGCGATTTTTTTAAGCGAAGAGGATTGTTTTAATTTGAGGAAAATAGACGAATTGGGCGTAAAAATAGAAGGCAGGGGCGTTCCTCATGACAAACCCTCGGATATTTTGCAGTCTATAAAGTGAAATGGAAACTCAAAAACTAATATATATATCTTTGGCGGCCGGAATTCTAAATTTGGAAACCATACAGGCCGGACAATTTTTGATTTCAAGACCTTCTTTCGCGGGATTTATATTGGGATTAATATCGGGTTATCCTCTGATTTGTTTTTTTGCCGGCTTATTAATAGAGGCGATATACTTGGATTATACTCCTATCGGAGGAGCAGTTCCACCTAACGGAGTTTTAGCCTGTGCCGTATTTGCGGGACTATCTTTTAAAGCTTACGAATATTTTGCTTTATGTTTTTTCATATCTCTTTTTTCCGGATTTTTATACGCCGCGGCGGACAGAAAAATAAGAACCTGGAAAAATATGTGGAATCAGTTTTATCTAATGGAAATAGAAAAAGGAAAATTTAAGCCCGGTTTGTGGGTTACTCTTTCTTTGATAGTAGATTTTGCGGCTTTAACTTCGATGTCCGGATTTTTAATTTCCTTATTTCAAAAAATAACGCCCTTTTTGGAAAAAATCGATTTTCTTAAAAATTGGACCGAAACGGCTTTTCTTGCGGTGCCTTTCATAGCTCTTTCCTCATTATACTTTAGACTTACGGGTCAAGTGAGGAAAAATGCCTGAATTTTGGAAGGTTTTTTTAAGGAGTTTTTTTCTGCAGGCCGGATGGAATTATATGAAATTTCAGAATTTGGGATTCATTTTTTCAATAGATCCGATCCTTAAAAAAATATATTTCGGAGATGAACTTAAAAAAGCTTATTTGAGGCATTGCGAAATATTTAATACGCAGCCCTATATGGCGGGATTTATACTGGGAAACATAGCGGGTATGGAAGAAAGAAAACTTCCGGGAGAACAGATAGTAAAAATTAAACAATCTTTGGCCTGCGCTTACGCATCCATAGGAGATAGAATTTTTTGGGCCAGACTTAGAATAAGCGTTTATTTGACAACCATAATTTTATATTTTGTTTTCACTCTTTCGCATATTTTTTCTCCGGCCAGATCCGCTTTTTTTGCCTTACTATTGCCCACGGCCGCATACGCTATTTTTTCCGTTTATATAAGATGGAAAGGAATAAAAAAAGGATACGAATGTTCGGGTTCCGGATCCTGCGGACTTGATTTTATAAATTGGAACCGGCTGATAAAATCTTCGAGCAAAGCGAATTTTTTAGCTCTTCTATGCGTACTTTCATTTGCCGCTTTCTCGGCCGTAGCTTATAGAACCGGATTTTCAAAAGATAATACCCTTTTTGCTTTCGAATTTCTTTTTGTCGTATCGGCCGTATTTATGCAAAGATATTTTAAGCAGCAAAAAAAGCCTCTGACATGGACTTTGGCGGC
>JAAYVI010000031.1 GCA_012517235.1 Elusimicrobiota bacterium
CAAAGAGAAATAATAGCCTTAAGGCATTTTGCGGGTCTTTCTTTTAAAGAAATATCGGAAAATCTAAATATTCCCATAGGTACGGCTCTGGCTCGTTTTTCCAGAGGATTGGATAAGCTTAGAGAAAGTCTTAAAGATATGCAATAAAAAGAATGTCCTTTTCGTTATATATTACGGAGGGAAAATGAACTGCGGTCAAAAAGAAAAAAGCATACTGCTGTTTTACGGAGAGCTTACGGGCGAACAGGCCGAGCGGGCTCGTCTTCATATTTCTTCTTGTCCGCAATGCGCACAAACAATAAAAACTTTGGAAAAGCTTTCCGAAGCCGCATCTTTTGATTTGCCGGAAATTCTGGAAAGAAAAACGCTCGAGAAGGTTTTTTATTCGCCTTCCGGCTTTTCATGGAAAGAAAAAATTCTGGCTTTAGGTTTTTCATTCGCCGCGGCTTTTCTTTTTATAATACCTAAAACCCCGCAAAAGATTTATGCTCCGTCGGAAAGCGATTTTTCCTCCGTTGAAAACGAAATCTCGGCCTTGAAATACGATATGGCCGATTATTCCGATTCGGCTTCGGAATATTTCCTGTATTCCTTTGCCGATATCAAGGAAGAAAATATTAAGGAGGAAGTATGAAAATAACAAAACTTGCTCTCTGTTTGGCGTTTCTTTTTTCCGCCGCCGCTTTGAAAGCGCAAGAGGAAGGCGGAGATTTTGACGGAGAGGAAATGTCTCAACAGGCTCCTCGAGGGCCTATGGGCGGTCAAATGGGACCGGGCGGACAATTCGGCGGACAAAAAATGGCTCCCGGAGCCATGCAAGGGCGCCCCGGAAAAAATATGAATCAGGGCAGGCCGGGCATGGGAAAAGGTTGGGATATGCCCGAAGCTATGGAGGAAAGAGTAATAGAGGTAATAAAGAGAAACGATCCGGCTTTCGCTCAAAAATTAGCCGGTTTAAAACAGACCAATGAAAAAAAATACGATGCCACTTTGGCGGTAGCGGCCAAGTTTCTTAATATGGGTAAAATGGCCGATGAGCCGGGCTTGGAAAAAGACATAGTAAGGGGAATTTCTCTGGAATACGATGTCAGAGAACTTTCTCTTTCTTATGAAAAAGCTTCGGATGCCGACAAGGCCAAAATAAAAGATCAGATGAAAAGCAAGCTTAACGAGCTTTTCGATATAAGGACCAAAGGTCAGGAAATAAGAGTTAAAAAACTTGAAAAAGAGATAGCCGATCTTAAAAAAGGCATGGAAACCCGTAAGGCAAATAAAGCCAAGATTGTGGAGCAGAGAATGGAACAGCTTATAGGCAATAAGTATCTCAGCTGGTAATAAACATATAAAAATAAAAAGCCCCGCGCCAAACGCGGGGCTTTTTTGTTTTGAAAATATTTTTATTTTATTAGTTTGGAAGCGTCTATGAAACCGTTTCCTTCTTCGGTAGGTTTAAGTCCCAAAGAATAAGCGGCTTTTTTAAGCATAGATCTTACTTCGTCCGGATTTTTAGCTCCCGCAGATACCGCCAAAGCGGCTAAACCCGCCATATGAGGGCTGGCCATGGAAGTGCCCGACAAGCTTTTATATATTCCTCCCTTATATGTGGAATATACCGAAACTCCGGGGGCTATAAAATCTATTTCGGCGCCTCTGGAAGAAAAAGAAGCTATTTTGTTATTTATGTCCGAAGCCGATACGGCTATTGCGCTGTCATATTTTGCCGGATAATTTACGGGTCCGGAATCGTTTCCGGCGGCGCAAACAACCGTTATTCCGGCTTTATATGCCGCGTCTACGGCCGCTTTAAGGGCTTCGCTTCCCGAGGGACCGCCCAAGCTCATATTTATTACCTGCATTTTATTGTTTACGGCCCATTGTATTCCGTCTATTATCCAGGAATATTGACCGGAACCGTTGGAATCTAAAACTTTGGCGGAATATAATTGAGCTTTAGGCGCGACGCCGACTACTCCGTTAAGATCTCTCACGGCGGCTATGGTTCCGGCGACATGGGTTCCGTGGCCTTGATCGTCTAAAGGATCGTTATTTTGTTTTACCGCATTATATCCGCCTTTGTAATTGGGTTTTAAGTCCGGATGATTATAGTCTATTCCGGTATCTATTACGGCTACTTTTACGCCTTCGCCTTGGGTATATTCCCAAGCGCCGTAAGCGTTAACTTTGGAAACGCCCCAGGGCATTTCTTTTTGTTCTTCGGGAGTTATTTTCGGTATTTCAAGATCGAAAGAATACTCTCCTTCTTTTATTTTTGAAAGAACCGATTCCACGGTAGGAAGAGGATTTGCGGCGAAGGATGTTTCTTCTATCCACTTTCTGTAAGAATCTTCTTCTACTTTATCTACCGAAGGCAATGTGTAAATTTCGGCGTCTTTTATATAATCGGGAAATTGAACCACAACCGCATTTATTAATGGCAGTTCCCTGATTATTTTTCCGCTGAGCGAAGATATCTCGTCTTTGGACATCGATATGGTTTTATTTTCTTTAAGCATTACTATTTTCTGAGAGGCGGCCGCTATCTGAGAAAGAAAAAATAAGGCCGTCAAAGATATTATTATTTTTTTCACTTTTACCTCCTGTAAATTCAAAAGCGGGAAGACTTATTTCTGAAATACTAATATTTTGTTTGACTTATGTCAAGCTTTTTTGCCCTTTAGGTTTATCTCGTATTAGGGACTTTAGGGTAAATAAAAAACCCCCGGAATGGATCCGGGGGTTTTTATAGAATAATTTCTACTTTACATTGGCGTACATAAAGTCTACGAAGTCATGCCATTTTGTCGCTTTGTCGAATTCGAAAGTAGAATAAGGAGCTTCGAATATGGCTTCCAATTTTGCTTGCTGAACTCTGGTTTCGGCCGGAGGTATATATATCGATATGCCGTTGGCGTCGGCCAAAGATTTTCCGGCCCTTTCGTTTCCGTAATATCCTTTGTATATTACAAGTTGTCCGCTTATGAAGTTTTTAAGTTCTTCTATTTTGGCTTTAAGCTGAACCGCCGCAGGTTCGGTCTTGGTTATGTTTTTTCCCATAATATCCGCAAACTGATAGAGATCGCCGAAGAAAGATATGGTTTTATCGGCATCGTCGGGGCCTAATATGTCGAATCTCAATGTCTCGGTTCTTGCCTTTTTTATGGCCTCTATATCGTTTGCCTGCACGGCCAATTTGGCGAAATCGGCTATCAATGCGTTTAATTGCGATATTTTAGAAGACCTTATGGCGCTAAGCATCGCCCCTCTCTTGATATATGTATAAAATTGCTTATATGCCTCGACTACTACTGCTCCTAATTCTTCTTCGGACATCGAGGGTTTTTTTGCCAAAGCCGCCAGCCATAGATTGTAAGGATATCCGGTGCCCGGTATAGTCTCTTCGGAGCCGACGATAACTTTGGTTTTGTCTTTTACTTCGCTTGCCACTTCCGTCATTTGCATAAGGCAGGCGTCGAAAGCGAGGATATCCACGTCTCCGCCTTCTTTAAGTATGTCGCCTATTTGTTTTGTTCTTATATAATTGCCCGTTTCGTCGTCGAAAGAAATTCCTTTGCTGTCGCTTTTCTTTTTCTGCTGAGGATCCATCCATCCCGTGCCGTGGTCCCAAAGTATGAGCATGTATTTTTGAGCCGGATAGTTTTGTTTTGTCCATTTAAGGAAATTGACAGCTTGCTTATAATCGCCCATATCGTAAGACGCCTGTTGAAAAACTATTTGAGAGGTTATATGCTCGGTGTCGGTATCTTTTTTTACATAATATCTTCTTACTCCGGTCCAATTTCCGTCAAGGTCCGTATCTCCTTGAGCCTGGCCGTTCATTCTTCCCATTTCTACTATTATGTTTATATCCTTATTTGAACCTACCATTTCCATTTGATTCATATTGAGTAGTCCGGCCATTTCCAGATCGTTTTTTCCGTTTAAAAATACCATAATGGTCCATTTCTTTACGGAAGCGGCTTTATTCCCGGAAGCAATATCTATCGTTTTTTGAGGAACGGGCACGCTTATGCTGTCCAAATCTCCTCTTGAAAAAGAGGGGTTAAAATCTCCGCAATATGCGTATGTTAGGGAGAATATTAATGCGAGGGCGGCGGCTTTAATCTTCATATAACCTCCTGAGTACTCATATAGTTTAGCAGAGTTTATTTACATGTCAAGGGTTTGATTCCTATTTTTTCAATAGGGCATAAGTCCTATGCCGATATGGGACTAAAAACTGTTGATTAATGTCATATAAATGCTAAAATTTAGCAGGTACTCTTTATAAAAGAGGAGGTATTAATGCTTAGAAAAACAAAAATAGCGATAGGCTTGCTTTTCGCGGCTTCTTTGGTTAAAGCCCAGGTTAACTTCGATAGCGGCAAAGCCTCTAACATATCGGAAGAGATAAAAAATGTGGAAAACATACCTGTTCCCGAGCTTTCCGATAAGTCCTTTCTGAATAAAAATCAGAAAGAATGGACCATAATGGTTTTCCTTAATGCCAAAAACGATTTGGAAAGATTCGGCATAAAGGATATGAACGAAATGGAAATGGTGGGTTCTTCCGATCAGGTCAACATAGTAGTCGAAATGGGTAGAATAAAAGGATACGATTCTTCCAACGGCGACTGGACCGGGGTTAAGAGATTTCTTATAAAAAAAGACACCGATACGAACATAATCAATTCTCCCGTTATTCAGGAAATGGGAGAAAGAGATATGGGCGATTATAAAAACTTGGCGGATTTTGTAAAATGGGCCAAGAAAACATATCCGGCAAAGAAATATATGTTGATAGTTTGGAATCACGGCTCCGGCTGGGAAAAAAGCAAGGGCGGCAGAGCTACCAAAGGCATATCTTATGACGAAGCAAGCGGTAATCATATGAATACTCCTCAGTTAGGGCTTGCTCTTAAAGAAGCCGGAAAAGTAGACGTTTACGGTTCCGACGCTTGCCTTATGGCTATGGCGGAAGTCATATATGAAATTAAAGATTCCGCGACTTATATAGTCGGCTCCGAAGAAACCGAACCCGGCGACGGATATACTTACAATACTTTACTCGCTCCTCTTATAGCCAAACCTACTATGGGTCCGGCGGAATTGGCGAAAGTTGCGGTCGACGCTTACAGCGATCACTATAAAGAGATAGGGGAAGGTTCCACGCAGGCTTATGTAAGAGCGGAAAAAATAGACGAATTCTTAAAATTGGTAAACGAATTTGCCTATGCCATGAGCCAGAGCGGCGAGAAGCAAGTCGTAAAAGACGCGATGAATCAGGCTCAAAGCTATGCCATAAGCGATAATAAAGATCTCTATCATTTCGCCCAGCTTGTCGTAGCCAAAACTCAAAATGCCGATGTGAAAGCCAAGGGTCAGGCTCTTATGACTTTCATAAAAGATAAATTGGTCGCTCATAATAGAACCAATAATTCTTCCGGCGGCTGGTGGGGACCGGTTTCTTATGATGATTCACATGGCGTCGCCATATATATGCCTTCCTCCGGAATTGGCGCTGGATATGATGAGCTTGCCTGGTCTAAATACTCCAACTGGGACGAATTCATAAAGTGGTATCAGGCTCAATAAAGTCTTAAATCTTTAATAAAAGGCCCCGCTGAAAAGCGGGGCTTTTATTTTAAGGTTAATTGTAGTAAAAATTTAGCGTGAAACTATCTGTATTTTTTGATGTAAAGTAAAAAAATAGTATACTTCGAATTGGTAATTATTAATAAGTTAAATGAAGATTATTTCAATTTTAATTATAAACGCGTATTTAGCCAACCATGTATTGGCTAAACAGGCCGTGGACGCTTATAGCGACCACTATAAAGAGCAGGGCGAAGGCTCCACTCAGGCCTATGTTAGAGCCGAAAAAATAGACGACTTTCTTAAAGCCGTCAATGAATTCGCTTATGCCTTAAGCCAGAGCGGCGAAAAACAGGTAGTTAAAGACGCTATTAATCAAGCTCAAAGCTATGCCATAAGCGAAAATAAGGACCTTTATCATTTCGCGCAGCTTGTCGTCGCCAAGACGCAAAATGCCGATGTGAAAGCCAAAGGGCAAGCCCTTATGACTTTCATAAAGGATAAATTGGTAGCTCATAATAGAACCAATAATTCCGAAGGCGGCTGGTGGGGCCCCGTTTCTTATGAGAACTCTCATGGCGTCGCTATCTATATGCCTTCTTCCGGTTTAGGCGCAGGCTACGATGAACTTGCCTGGGCGAAGTATTCCAACTGGGACGAATTCATAAAGTGGTATCAGGAAAATGATAAAGAAAATAAGTTAACCTCTAATGAAAAATCTTCTTCAGTAAAAATAGGAGATTTACTAAATGGATTACCGGTTAGCGATAAGATAAGCTTTATGAATTCCATAAGGATATACAATGGAAGGGTGGCTTCCCAAAGTTATTATGAGTTGGAAAAAAATAAAATGAAAACTTCGGAAATAGATAAAATTTTATCCGTTTTCGGTTATAATGAGGAAAAATCAATAGAACAAAAACCTATAAAAGAGGTTTCAATGGTTGATTTTTCTGAGTTGTTTTATGGAATACCGGAAAAGAATTTATCTAATTTTTACGATAGTATAGTTATGGTAGATGGATATTTTGCATCTATGAAAATAGGAGAAATAGATAAGTTCCTTACCCCAGAGAGAAAGGAACAAATTTTAGATTCTCTTATGCCAAACTTTAATAATTCAAAAGATAGAAAAAGAGATGAATGGTGTGAAGTTTGGATAGTTAATGACTCAAAGAATGTTTATAGAGGATGCTCTTATCAAGAAAAGTATGTTTGTAACTCTGCAACTTGTAAGTAATTGTTTCTTGTCCGTGTTAAAGGGGCTTAAAATTGTTTTTAGGCCCCTTTATGCTTTAATTTTGGTTTTTTTAGTTAACGCCAATTCTTTTGAAGGTAACTACTCAAAAATTTTAGAGGAAATAAAAAAGAATGAAAAAAAACCAGTAAAAGATGAGATTATGTTATTAGCCAATCACCTTTTAGAGGATATAGAAAAGAATTCTTTATCTGTAAAAAGCAATGAAGAGTTAAATGATGGATACATAGCATTTAGAAAAGCTTCTCTGTATTTCCCAGACGAAGAGAAATTTACTTTAGCTATGAAAAAATTTTTTTATGAGAGATATAAAAGAAATTTAACTTCTGATGAAGATAAGGAAGATATGTTTTATCATTTTTTAGAGTCTAGAATGTTTAAGGAGGCCGATATTTTTTGTCAAGAATTTAAGCTTAAATGTGAAGAATTGCCAAAAAAAGTAAAAAGTAAAAATTCGCATAAAACAAAAGGCCGAGTTATTGAACTTATGTCGAAGAATATAAATGAGATAATTGTAAAAAATATAGATTTTGAAAAAGGATCTAAGGTTGTTATTGTATTCTCCCCTACCTGTTCGGTTACATTAAGAGCTTTATCTAAGATAGTATCGGATGAAAGGATCTCAAAAATATTTAGAGTAAATTCTATTTTTTTGACAAGAAAATATTTGCCAATGGAATTATTGAATTTTAAAAATGAGCATAAAATGGAAAATGTTTATATAGTTTTCAAGTCAAGCGATTTTCCAGATTTTTATTTTTACTTTTATCCTCATTTTTATTTCATAAAAAACGGAAAAATATTGTACGAATTTAAAGGTTGGGATGATGAGGATAAGAGCATTGGAAATGTTTATATGGGGCTGGAAAAGATAGGTCTATTGAAAAGCGAAAAAAGAAAGTAAACAAAATAAATTCCACATTTATTCCATTAATATCGTAAAATATATCTTATGAAAAATTTGATTTTTTTGACTATTATTTTTCTTTTTTTCTCCCTTGGTTTTTCTCAGGAGAAGAATTTTCACAGGCCGGATCCGCAGGGCATAACCGATTTTCTTGCCGGCAAATTGGAGCTTTCGCCTCAACAAAGGGAAAAGATAAAAAAAGCAGTTGAGAAAAAAGCTATTGAATTTGATAAGGTTAATTCTAAATACGTCAAGAAAGAAGCGGAAATAGAAGCCCTTAAAAAAGAAATGGAGCCCATGGCCTTGAAAATGGAGGAAATTTATAAATCTCTTCCAGAAACTGTTATTCCTTTTTTAGACGACGCACAAAAAGTAAAATTTGAAGAGCTTAGAAAACCGCCCAAAAGAGAGCCTGCAGAGGTCAAAGAGGCGCCGCCATCGCCAGATGGAAAGAAAAGAAAATTAGTAAAAAGAAAAAAGAGCGCTGCCGGCGCTGTAGCCGAGCCTTCAAAGGAAAACAAAGAAGAAAAGAAAGAGCAGCCGCCTGTTTCATCAAATAAAGAAGAGGTTAAGAGCCAAACAAATCAGGCGGAAGTAGATATCTTTTACCCTTAATGAAAATAAAGCTGGCAGAAACCGTTTTTGAATTTGAAATTGAAAATAAAAAACTTCTAAAAGCTTGTTTGCTTCGATATAAAGGTTTTTTCTCTAAAGAGAAAACCGACTTTAAAATAAAAGTTGAAACCGCGTCGCTTAAAAAAAATCCCTCAAAAGTAAAGATAGAGCTTGCGCCTTTTTTCAAAATAGAAAGGGGAGATTTGACATTTTTTTTAGACGAGAAAGAAGGTTTCTTGAAACTTAGGCCTTCAATTTATTCTTTTGACTCCTTTTTGAGAATTTTCTCCTCTTTTCTTTTTTCTCAAAAAGATATTTTCCTTGCGCATGGCGCTTTAGCGCTAAGAAAAAAAAAGTTTTTTGTTTTTCTCGGCAAGTCGGGGGCGGGCAAAAGCACTATTTCAGCTATTCTTAAAAAAAGCGGCTTTAAAATTTTAAGCGACGAGCTTTTCTATTTAAGCCCCAAAAATAAAAAACTTTATGTTTATTCATCTCCATTTTGGGGCGAAATGAAGGGGAGAGGCAAATATTTTAAGGGGGAAGCGAAGGAATTTTTTCTCTTAAAGAAAGCGGGTAAAAATTTTAGAAAAAAAGCGCTGTTTAAGGTTTTCTATTCTCTTTTTCTTAGGTGCATAATGAATTTTTCAAAATCAAAGAAAGAGGGCCTTTCCATATCTAATGCCGCCTTTTTAACTTTTAAAATTTCAAAACCGGATTTTTTATTTTTTTCCAAAAAAGACAATTCTTTTGTTAAATTATTATAATATCTCTATGCCCAAAATAGCCGAAAATTTGATAATTAGAAAATTTGGCGATGAGTATTTTTTATTGGACTCCAAAGAGGAAAAACTTCATAGCTTAAATGAAACCGGCAGCTTGATCTTTTCTTTGCTTTTGAAAAATTTTAAGAAAGATGCCATAGCGAAAAAAATGGCTACAGAATATGAAATAGACGATCAAACCGCTTTCAAGGATGTAGAGGAATTTATTTTGGTCTTGTCTAAAAAAGGAATAATATGAAAAAAAGGAAAAAATACGAAAAACCTCTCTTAAAGACGGAGAAAGTTTTTGAAACGGCCGCTTTGGCTTGCGGTAAATGTCAAACAGGGCCTACCAATCAGCTTGCGTGTAAAACTTTAAGGAAAAGGTCGTGATAAAAGTCGTAAGGCTTAAAGGCTCAAGCATGAGTCCTCTTTATAAAGATAATGAATTTTTATTTTGCCAAAGCGATTTTGAGCCGGCTTCTCTTAAAGAAGGCGATTGCGCCGTCTACGAGTTATCAGGCGGCCTTTATCTTCATAGAATAAAGCGAAAAGAGGAGAATGGTTTTTATTTCGGAAATTTAGACGACTTGCCTGAGCACTTTGTGCCTTTTTCTCAAGTAAAATGTTTGCCTTGCGAAAGGAAAATAGAAAATTTATTTTTAATTCTTATTTATCCGCTTTTTAAATTCTTGAAAGATCTTCTAAGCCTGAAATGAAGCCCTCCGCCGGTCTTAATCTTTTTTCTCTTAAACATAAAATACCTCTTTCTCTAACCTTTGAGTTAACTTATGATTGCCCTCTTTCTTGCGCGCATTGTTATCTTTCTAAAAAAGAAGAGGGGAAAGGAAAATACCTGAATACCAAAGAGGCAATCAAAATTTTGAAAATGTTCAAGAAAGCCAAAACTATGAGCGTGGCTTTTACCGGCGGAGAGCCTCTTTTGAGAAAAGATTTGCCGGAAATTTGTCTGGCCGCCAAAGCGCTCAATTTTGACTTTTCTCTTTACACTTCGCTTTTTCCCGCGACTTATTCCATTTTAAAAAGATTGAAGGATTGCGGCCTTAAAAAATTGGAGGTTAGTCTTTACGGAGAAGAAAAAGAGCATGAAGCGGTTACAAGGAAAAAAGGTTCTTATCGCCTTGTCTTAAAAAATCTAAAGCTTGCCAAAAAGCTAGGCTTTAAAATAAAGTTAAAGACTCCGCTAACAGGTCTTAATCCCAAAGGCCCATATCTTGTAAAAAAAATGGCTTTAAAAAACGGCTTTTCTTTTTCTGCGGATCCTTTACTGACGCCTAAAAACGATGGCCATGAACTTCCTCTACATGTGAAAGCTAAAGAAAGAGATATAGAAAATCTTGTCTTAAGCGAAAATAGAGGCCTTAAAGAAATCTTAAATCAAAATGAGTCCGAAACCGCGCCTTTATGCTCGGCTGGGTTTAATACAGCTTCTGTAAATCCATATGGAGAGCTTTTCCCTTGCCTTCAATTTCCATATAGTTTCGGCAATTTAAGAAAAAAAGATTTTTTTTCGCTCTGGAACTCTCGCAGAGCCGAAAATTTTAGAAAGAAACTTTATTTGAAACCTAAGGCTTGTCTTAATTGCGATCTTGATAAGTATTGTTCTTTTTGTCCGGGCCTGGGCTATATTAAAGGAGATTTATCAAAAATAAATCGCCTTACCTGCTTTATAGCCCTTTGCTCTAAAAAAGCGCGGGCCAAAAGACCCTTAGTTTTTAAAAATAAAAAATAGTATATTTAAGTATATCGTAAAGGGAGAGCAAAATGAAAATCTTTTCAATTCTAATTCTAAGTTTTAGTTTTGTCGCGGCCGGCGAGTTTTCGGTAAAAAAAGAAGATTTAAAACCTTCAGGTTGGTCCGAGCCTTCGGTTCCTGTGGAAAAAGAGGAGATCTCGGTTTATAAAAGCGTTAAACTTTATGCCTTTGAAAAAGAAGCAAGAGACGCTGGCAAAAAGACTGCCGAAGAATTTGAAAATTTAGGCGTTTCGGTCATAGGCGTAAATGTTTTTGAGAAGGATGGCGATTACGGCTTTTCTTTGGAGTATTTGCCGGTTCTAAAAGATCCTGAAAAAATGTCTTCCTTTATTTTAAAGAAATACAAGTCTCCTGCTTCTTATTGGAACCGCTCTTTGGCCGAAACAGCGGCTAAAGAAAGCGAAAATTTTTTCTCTCTTTCTCCCTTAAAGAGCCTGGAAGTCTCTGTGGTAGAAGGCGAGAATTATTCTTTTTCCTTAACTTATTACGCGAAAAATCTCTTGAAAAAAAGCGAGGTTTATTACGCCGCTTTGGGAAAGGTTTCTTTGGGCGAGTTCACTTTTGAAAATCAGGCTAATCAAAATGCCCAAATTTTATTAAATAAACTTAAAAATGCCGGCTTTGCCGCTTTTAACGCCTATCCTGTGGAAAGCGGCGAGAATTGGAAAGTGGAAATAGAATATTTCTACAAAACTGATAAACAAAAAACTGAAAGGCCTGAATACTCGCCTAAAACTTATGAATCGGCCTCGGTTTATAATTTTGAGAAAGACGCTTTGAGCCAAGCTCATAATGCTATTTTGTCCTTGCCCGGTGGAGTTTTTCCTTTGGCCGTTTACGCGGCTGAAAAAGGCGGGAATTGGAGTTTTTTTATAGACTATGCCGTTAAAAATCTATACTTAAAGGAAAAAACTTTGCCTGAATATGAAATAAAAAAGTACTTTAATCCTGAGACTTTTACTTTTGAAAGCGAAGCAAAAAAAGCTATGGAAGAAAAATTTTTATCCTTTTTAAAGAACGGATTATATCCTTTGGATAAAGAAGTAACAGAAAAAGACGGAGAATACGGCTTTTATATAGATTATTTTTCCAAAAATTCTCAAAATTTA
>JAAYVI010000032.1 GCA_012517235.1 Elusimicrobiota bacterium
AAAGAAAAAGCGTATGCTTTCGAAAAAGAAATAAATGCCGTTTCGAAAGAGGCTCTTAAAAAAATAAGACTTTTATGGTTTTCAGAAAAAGAAGGTTTTGAAAATACGGCTTTGGGATATTTAAAAAATATCTTTAAATACGGAGCGCAAGGAGAGAATAATTTATCGGATGAAAATGTTTATAAATGCGATAAATTGGCAAAAAAAGTTTTATACGAAGCCCACAGATTCAAAGGTTTTGTCAGATTTTCTCAAGACATAAGCGGCATAATGTTTGCCAAAATATCGCCCGAACACAATATCTTGCCTTTGATAAAAGGCCATTTCTTAGCCAGATTTTCAAAAATATCGTTTGCTATTTTCGACGAAAAAAGAAAACTTTGTTTATTTAATTTAGACGGACTCAAAGGCATAAAACCCGCGGAAGATATCGTTTTAAAATTATCCGAATCGGAAAAGGAAATAAGCGGACTCTGGATTAATTTCTTTAAAACCATATCGATAAAAGAAAGAGAAAACCCAAAACTTCAAAAAAACAAAGTTCCGTTTAAGTACAGGAAAAATCTGATCGAATTTGGAAAATAATTTATAGAATATAAAAATATGGATATGAATTTTGAAGCAAAAAAAGATTTTACGGTAAAATTAATTACAAATCTTTTCAATATCGGCTCTTTAATACCTTTAATTCTTTATTTTTATCTGCCTCATAAAAATCCGGTTACCTTGCTTGTTTTTTCCATAATGATTATTACGTCTTTACTGACATGGTTTTTCTCCCCCGTTTCCTATCAAATAACGGAAACAAAAATAAATATTTTAAGACCGATAAAAAATATTGAAATAGAATTATCTAAAATAAAAGAGATAAAAAAAATTGGAAAAGAAGATTTAAAAGGAGCGATAAGACTTTTCGGTTCCGGCGGTCTTTACGGTTTTTTCGGACTTTTTTATAAAAAAGACTTAGGGAAATTTTATGCTTACTGCTCTAACTCTTCCGATTTGGTATTGATAAAATCCGACAAATTATTTTTGATATCGCCTTCTCAGCCGGAAGTTTTTATCTCTTATGTAAAAGAAAAAGCATCCATCAAGATTTAATTAGATTTTTAATTTCTTCTTTTCTTTCTTTATTGTCTTTCGAAGGCTCTAACTCACAAGCTTTCGACATATAATTTAAAGCTTTCAAATAATCTTTTTTCTCCGTATAAATTTCGGCTAATTCTCTCCAAGCCGCGGCATTTAAAGGATCTTTTGTAGCCGTAGTATAAGCGGCCTTTTCTCTTTCGTTTAACATATCTTCTTTTATAAGCCTTGATTGTTTTTTCTCGTTTAAAAAATACGCGTACAAAACAAGAGATAAAAAAGCAATAAACATTACCCCCCATAAAAGCAACGAGAATAATCCGGTAAAGGCAAATATCGTTACTATCGAAAAAACAAAAATAAAAGAAAATCCTAAAAAAAACATATCGCCCAAACCGATATCGGCATTCCTTTTTTCTTCGCTTTTAGACTTTGAAATTCTATCCGCGGCAAATAAAACGGCGATAAAAGAAATAATTAGAATAAGAATATAAAGAAAAAAAGGTATTCTCATAGCGAAAAATAAACTGCTTTGGGATTATGAAGTATAAAAGAAGAAACGCCCGCTTCCGGATCCATCATAAAATTTTCGGTAAGAGTAAGGCCTATGTCTTGAGGATTAATCAGAGAAAACAGCTTTGCTTGATTGGATAGATCCGGACAGGGAGGATAGCCGAAAGAATATCTTTTGCCTCGGTATTGAGACCTGGGGAGATTTTTTAAAGGACCTTTTTGAGATATCCCCCAATCTTCTCTGACAAATCTGTGAAGAATTTCCGTCATACTTTCGGCAAGCATAAGACCCAAAGCTTCCAAAAGATACGCTTTTACGTAATTTCCTTCTTTTCTCATATTTTCGGTTTTTTCTTTCAAACCTTCTCCGCAGTTTGCGGCGGTGAAAGCGATAAAATCTTTTTTACCTTTAGATATCGGAAGAATAAAATCGGGTATGGCCAAAAAATCGCCTTTATTTTGTCTCGGGAAA
Source organism: Elusimicrobiota bacterium (assembly GCA_012517235.1). Classification (GTDB taxonomy): domain Bacteria; phylum Elusimicrobiota; class Elusimicrobia; order Elusimicrobiales; family UBA9959; genus JAAYVI01. The sequence continues at coordinate 2,072 of JAAYVI010000032.1, forward strand.
AATATTTCGCTTAAAATTTCGGATTTTTCGTCGAATATTATCAACGAATTATCTTTGGAGTTGGCGGGGAAAAATCGATAAATCCCGTTTGCTCTTATCAATTTTTTTAAAATAATTTCTTTTTTAAGTTCCTGCAATATCTTTTGAGCGTTTTCTAAGTTTTTTTCGTTCTTAGGTCCGGCTTTGAGAAACTTAAAATTAAACATCGGCCAATCTATATTGTCAAAGAGAATTTCCAAATCGAAATCTTCAAAAATCTTTCTTTCAAAATCTTTTGGCACGGGAACATCGTCCGGATAAAATAAAATATTCGGATTTTTACTCGAAGGTAAATTTTGTTTTATATTCGTTTCGCCTTCGTTTTTTACCGCTTTATAAGAGTAATTGTTAGAGAGATAAGCCAGGGCCTTATTAAGGCCGTCCATGGCGTCTTTTGCGTATATTACGGGACCTTCGTAAACGGGAATTATATTATCTAAAACATATTTTTCGCTTAGAGCCGCTCCGCCCAAAAGAAGAGGCGACTTTATTTTATTTAAAGCCAATTCTTTTGCCGTTAAAGCCATCTGTTCGGTAGAACGCACCAAAAGCCCGCTTAAACCTATGAAATCAGGTTTTATGGAAAGGGCTTTTTCCACTATTAATTCGGAAGGAACTTTTACCCCCAAATCTTCTATTTCAAAACCGTTGGCTTCAAAAATAACTTTAGCCAAATTCTTTCCTATGTCGTGAACGTCTCCTTTAACCGTTGCCAAAAGAACTTTGCCTCTTTTTGGGGTTTTGCTTTTTTTAAGTTCCGGCTCCAAAACAGAAACCGCTTTTTTTACCGATTCTGCACAGGCCAGCACTTCTGTTACTATTAAATCTCCTTTTGAAAAAAGCCGTCCGACCTCCGCCATGGCTTTAAGAATGGGTCCGTTTATTATTTCCATAGGCGGCGATTTTGTCATTTCTTCTTTTACCGCTTCTTCAAGTCCGCTTTGCGTTCCGTTTAAGACAAAGCGGTATATTTTTTCCGAAGACGAAATATCCTCTTCGATTTTCTTTTCTTCCTTTTTGCCTCTGAAATAATCGGCCAATTCGAAAGACGCTTTATCGTTTTTGGCATATATCAAATTCTCGCAAAGTTCTATTTCTTTTTTGCTTATCGAAGAATACCTCACGAGTTTTTCTATGTTTACTATGGCGCTGTCTAATCCCTTAAGAACCGCCTCTCTTAAAAAAACGGAATTAAGAACTTCGCGGGCTTTCGGAGGCAAACCGAAAGAAACATTGCTTATTCCCAGAATAGTTTTAACTTCCGGAAATATCTTTTTAAGCTCTCCTACCGCTTTAATAGTTTCGGAGGCGGAAAACTTGTAATCTCCGCCTACTCCTACGGGAAAAACCAAAGCGTCAAAAATCAAATCGGAAGGTTTCATTCCGCCCTTATTTATCATAAAATCGTAAGCTCTTTCGGCTATGGCTATTTTTCTTTCGCAATCGACGGCCATGCCTTTGGCTTTATCTTCGTCTATAAGTCCGAAAACTATTTTTGCGCCGTATTTTCTGTTAAGAGCCAAAGCTTCCAGAGGTTTTTTTTCTCCGAATTCGAAATTTACCGAGTTTATCATTATTTTACCTGCGCTTATTTTACAGGCAAGTTCCGCCGCGGCCAAATTAGTAGTGTCTATCATCAAAGGTATTTTTACCGAAGAACATAATATAGGCAAAAAAACGGACAAGTCTTCTATTTCGTTTCTATCGGGATTGGCCAAACATATATCCAAAGCGTGAGCGCCTTGCGCGGCTTGTTTTTTACCGAGATCGGCGGCTTCTCTCCAAAGGCCGGATGATATCATATCCCTAAATTTCTTACTGCCTATGGAATTATTTCTTTCGCCTATTAACATAGGAGGTTCTATTTCGTCAAAGTAAAAAACGGATAAATGAGAAACCGCCCATTTATCCGCTTTTTTTATTTCTCTCGGTTCTAACTTAGAAATTTTTTCGGCCAAAGCGCGTATATGTTCCGGACCCGTTCCGCAGCATCCGCCGGCGATATTTATCAATCCCTGCCCGGCATAAGAAAGAATATGCGAAGAAAAAAAATCGGGAGTTTGCTTATAAATTCCGTTTTCGTCGGGTAGACCGGCATTTGGCATAATAAAAAGAGGGAATCTGCTTAATGAGGACAATGTTTTTATTCTTACCGCCATATCTTCTGGACCCGTAGAACAATTAAAACCAAAAGCGGTCAGCGGAAAATGCTCCAAGGCCCAATATGCCGATTCCGTATTATGACCGCTAAGCATCAAATCGTTTTTATCCATCGTAACCGAAGCTATAACGGGCAAATCTATTTTTTTATCTTCAAGAATATCAAAAACCGCCTTTAATCCGGCTTTAAGATTCAAAATATCGTGAGCGGTTTCCAAAAGCAGAATATCTACGCCTCCGGCTATCAATCCTTCGGCCTGTTCTTTATAGCAAAGGTAAATAGAATCAAAATCTATATTTCTATTTACGAAAGCGGAAACGGTGGTAGGCCCCATGGAGCCTGCGGCAAAACGCGGCTTTTGAGGCGTAGAAAATTTTACGGCGCAGGATTTTGCTATTTCCGCCGCTTTTTTGTTTATTTCAAAAACTTTATCTCTAAGACCGTATTCGCTTAAAGTTATAGAATTGGCGCCGAAAGTATTTGTCTCTATTACGTCCGCGCCCGCTTGCAGATATTTTTCATGGACCAGAGAAACCAAGTCCGGTCTTGTAAAATTAAGCCATTCGTTAAGGCCTTCGTATTCGCCGAAATCGCAAGGCAAAGGCTTTAACGAGGCCAATTGAGTGCCGGTAGCGCCGTCAAAAATTACTATTCTATTTTTGATTATTTCCTTAAAATTCATCTAAATCCGTTTTCGCCAGAGTATAAAGTAAAAGCCAAAGCTATATATATAAAATGAAGAAAAATAAAAATAGACGCCAAAGCCAAAAAAACTTCAAGCCAATTTTCCTTCCATATTTCTAAAATCTTTTTCATCTTTTAATCCCGTAAGAAATCAAATTATAAACAAGAAAAAAATCGGCAAGTATTAAAAAAAAACATAAAGGAGAAAGAAAAAAAGCCGCAACGATAAGAAGTTTCCTTTTCATACGATTAATCTCTCTGCCAATCTATAAAGCATTAAAATATTCATTACCAAAAGACCTAAAGAAAAAACGGCCATAACGGCCGATAAAATCATAAACAAATTTTTTAAAAGTTTTTTTAATAAAAGCATATTGTTATTTTATAAAACTTAGAGAATTATTATAAATCTTTTCGGCGCTTTCTTTGAAAGCAAAACCGCAATAAGACGAAATCTCGTAAGATATTTCCGGGATATTGGAAG
>JAAYVI010000033.1 GCA_012517235.1 Elusimicrobiota bacterium
AGTACTTGAGCTTCTTTGCCCACGGGAGCTATTATTCTTGCTCCCGGAGAAGTTTGATTTAAAATTTCTTGAGGGATCTGTTCGCAGGCGCAGGATATTATTACGGCGTCATAAGGAGCATTTTCCTTAAGTCCTTTTTTCCCGTCCGCGGTAAATAAACGAAAATTTGTCAATTTTTCTTTTTGTAAATTATTAAATGCGGATTCTTTTAAATTTTCTTTTATATCTATCGAAAAGACTTCTTTGGCGAGAAGACATAATAAAGCGGTTTGATATCCGCTGCCCGTTCCTATCTCCAAAACCTTTTCGGTGCCTTTAAGGTTTAATTTTTCAAGCATAAAGGCGGTTATATAAGGCTGAGATATGGTTTGCCCCGGAAAAATTTCTATGGCATAATCGTCATAAGCCCTGCTATGCAGCGCCGTAGGCAGAAAATTGTGTCTTTTTATTTTTTCAAAAGCTTTTAAAATTTTTTCGTTATTTATTCCTCTTTTTACAAGCTGTTCTTCTATCATTTTTTTATTTAAAAAAGAGAAATATTTTTCAAAATTTCCGGTAAGATCCGCAAAGTAGTCTTTCATCCTAATCCCAAATTTTATTCGATACCATAAAACAAGCCGCGGTGGTTTCTATTTCGTATTCTTTGGCTTTTTTTACGGCTTTTTCCGATTCCGAGCCCGGCTGCATCCAAATATGTTTTATCCCTAAAATATTGCATTCTTCGACTATCTTTTCAGTTATTTCCGGCGGAACTACGGATATGACGATATCCGGTTTTGATGGCAGTTCCGATAAAGATTTATATACCGTATCTCCCAAAAGAAGACCTCCTTTTGGATTTACCGGCCATACTGCGTATCCCCCGCGTTTTAAATCTTTAAAAATCTTGTGACCGTATTTGCTTTGATCGGAACTTGCTCCTACGACGGCTATTTTTTTACTCTTAAAGTTCATAATTTCTCCTTATTTTACGAAGGATTTACGGCTCCCGTTTTTACCGAACGTATAAAATCTTCCCAAAACGTTTTTCTCGGAAAATTATATATTCCGTAAATCAAAGAAACCGAAAACAGAAGCAAAAAATCCCAGAGATTTCCGGTAAAAATAAAAAGGATAAATCCGTTTAAAGCGCAAAGTTCGCCCAGGGCTCCTTTTATGGTCGAAGAATAAAGCAAAGCTTTAAGAATTTCATCTTGAGAAGAAAATTTGTTTTTTAATATTTTTTCGTCTACGAATCTCGATACGAATAAAAAACTTAAAGCTATCAAATATAAAGCCGGTCTTAGAATATTTGTCAAATAAGCCATTTCCATTAAATCCAAAAAGCCGGTATTTATACCCAAAGTTATAAAAATAAAAACTACCCCGGCCATTATAAAAGAAGACAGTATTAATGCAAAGCATATTATCGCGGCGGTCATATATTTTTCTTTTGTTTTTTCGTCCATTATTTCCCCCCGGATAAAAGATTTGCCGCCTTAAGAGCGGAGTTAATCAAAGATTTGGCGGATATTTCTTCTCCCGTAGCTTTTATCATCCATTCTTTGGGCGTAATCGAGCCGCAGGCGCACATCCTCTCCATATGCTTTCCCAGAGAATTTTTTTCGAAAAATTCTTCTATTTGCCAGCCTATTATATGTCCCAGCGGATAATCCGGCAAATATAAAGCGTGATATATCATGTGGGAATAAATAGCCAGAATAGGGCTGTCTTTTACTTTAAATAGAGGATAATAATATTTATTCCATATGTCTTTGGCGGATTTTATGACGGTTTCTTTAAGCTCATAATCGGAAAACTTTTTCTTCTTGTGCATCCATTCCCATACCGCCATGTCGGTCAAAGCTACTCCCGATATTTCAAGAGTAGACCAAAATATATCCAGAGCTTTAAGGTTTTTGGTCTCTTTCGATTTTTCAAATCCCAATATATCCAAATCTTTTCCCTGAAAAACAAAGGCGAAAGCCTCCGTAAAAGCGGTATTGGGTACGCCGTTAAGCAGGTAATAGTCGTTTTTATATAAAGAAAACACTTGTTCTACGCAATGTCCCAATTCGTGCATGGCGACATTAAAAGTTTGATATGAACATTTGCCGTTTTCCGCTCTGGTTCTCAGGTGAGCTTTTTCTCCCTTCATTTCGGGTCCCCACGCATGTCCCGCTCCTCTGGCAGGGTCTACTTCTATTCTTTGCGCGAGAAAATCAGCGGTTTTAAAATCAAATCCCAGTTTTACAAGTATGGAAGGAATATTTTTTTCAAAAGCTTTTAGATCCGGGAAAGATTTTGAGACAGCTTTGTCGAGCTCGTCTGCCGTAAAAGCGCCTCTGTCTTTGAATCCGTCGTACCAGATATCGAAAGGTTTGAGCTCGCGGCCTATTCTTTTTTTTATCAATTCGGCCGTTTTGAAAGCCGCTTCGGATTTTAATACGGATTCGAATATTTTTTTAACTTCCACCGCGGGAATCTCCCTTTCCAAATTAAATCGCCTTTCATATAATGTTTCATATCCCGGATAATAAGGATTTTCCTTTTCATGAGCCGTAAAAATATTTCTAAGATGTTTGTATCTCTCGTTTTTAACGCCTTTTACTTTTTTACCGCCCAATGTATTTTCGAAGGGGTTGTAATTAAGTTTGTCGGAATTTATAAACTCTTCGGGAACTTCCTGATAAACTATTCTTTCCATTAATTTTTCTATCGTTTCTTGTCTTTTGACATTCTCTTTTGAGTTTGAATAATAGTATGTTTTGAGATGATCTCTAAGACCCCAGTGAGAAATAAGCCTTAATCCTTCGTTAAAAAGTTTTTCCCCTTCGGGTCCGGTTAAGGCGTTTATTTTTATATTATAAGAGTATACGTATTGAGACGATTTGTTATAGGTATCGGAAATAAAAGAAGTTACTTTAGAAGGCACTCTAAAAAGATGCCTTTGAGCCAATCTGTGCGAAGCCCATTTTTCTCTCGTCCATTTTCCGCCTTGAGTCAAAGCGGTATGCGTTTTTTCGGCTTTAAAATTAAGCAAAGCCAGAAAGGCTATTTTTTTTTCGAATAAATCTTCTCTTAAATGCGAAGCCAAATTGAGAGAAGAAAAGAGAGAATCTTCCGGTTTCATTTCGCCGGTATCTTCGTCGAGTTCTTTTCTTAAATCTAAAAAAAGAGCGGTAAGTCTTCCGTTTATGCTTTCATATTTTGAGTCGAATTTTTTAAGCAGATAATTAATTTGATTTTCTTGAACGAAGTTATTTAAACAAAAATCGTAAAATGCTTTTTCGTTTCCGTCTTCCTTTGTCCACAAAAGAGAACATTGTTCGACGCCGGTTTTTATTCTTTCTTTTTCTTTCGGATATTTTTTAAATAAATCTTTTTTTATTTTATTTGCGATTTTGGAAGATATCATAGTGTCTCCTAATATAAATAATAAGGAATTCCTTCGGGCGATTTTTCGGAAGAATTTAAAAGAATTAAACCGAAATAAATAGATTGCGGATCCGAGAAGTAAATATAAGCCGAGGAACCGTTTACGGCCTGTTTGTAATTCCTGTCGTATTCGGACGTTCTTACGTAATATACCGAATATGAAAAATCTTTACCCAATTTGATTTTGGGCTTACATTGCGAGTATAAAGGAAAAAGTTCTTCAAGATCCTTGGGCGGCCTGTAATTTTTATGCAGATATTCTTGAATCGACAATCTCAATTCTATTAAGGCTTTTTTAAAATCCGTTTCCTTTTCGCATATCTTTACGATTTCTTTGAGCGGTTCTTTTTCTTTATCGTCAATATTGACGGAATCGGACGATATTTGCACTTGAACCGTATCGTTTGCCGATAAAGACGCAGTGGAAACTACCTGAGCATTTAAAGAAGAAGAGAGAAAATGATAAATCAAAAAAAGATTAATCATTTGTTTTTTCCACAATAGAGTTTTTTATGTCCTGTCTTATGTCGAAAAATAATTTGGAAATTATTTTTCGATATTGATTTTCCGGTAATATATTATCTGCCGAAGCGGAATATGTTTTTTTAAATAAAATATTTCCGTCCTCGTAAAGACCGACTTCTAATTCCGCATATTCGGGAAATATTTTCCCTTCTATTTTGCCAAATTTTGCTTTTTTAAAACATGCGGTTAAAGTAAAATTTTTACGATAATCCGGCAGGTCAATTTCCAAATAAGACAGTTCTCTTTTAAAGGCGGATTCTATTAGTCCGGAAATATTTTCTCTGTCCATATCTGGCGGTAATTCCGCTTCTATTTGAGGTTTTTCTATATTCAAATAAATACGATCGTTCGAATATGGACGATCCGCTTCTTCGGAAGGTAAAATTTCAGTAGAACATATAAATGCCGTATCCGGAGAGCATGAAAATAAAAAAAACGAAATAAAAAAATAGACGAAAATGAAAAAATAATATTTATTATCGTATATTTTTTTAAGCATATTTCTTATGATTTTATCATTATTAAAGCCATTTTAAATTTTTTTACCGCTTTTAAAGCATGCGGCTCTCCGGCGGGCATTATTATCATTTCTCCTTTTTTAAGCAAATGTTTTTTGCTGGAAATTTTTATTTCGGCTTCTCCGTCTAAAATATAAACTCCGGCGTCAAAAGGAGCGGTATGTTCGCTTAAGAATTGTCCCTTATCGAAAGCAAATAAGGTTAAATTTCCGGTTTTTTTGGCCATTATCGCATTGCTTACTACGGAATTTTTTTGATAAGAAACGGTTTTATTTAAAACAAATTTTTCATTTTTATTGTTTTTGGTCATAAAACCTCCTTATTTAATTTTACAACATTTTGAAAAAATAGTCGGCAAATCAAAATATATAAATGTCTTAAATGCTAAAATATGGATATATGAAAAGCCGCAAGGAAATGATTTATGGATAATCGAAACGAAATAAACGGTTTTTTCGGCTTGGGGATAGCTCCGGCTATTATGACCGAACTTGAAAAACTTAAATTTAATTTTCCTACTCCGATACAATCGAAAGCCATTCCGGCGGCGATCGGCGGCTACGACATAGCGGGCATAGCTCAAACCGGAACCGGAAAAACCATAGCGTTTTCCATCCCTATGCTTCAGCGTATGGCGGTTCTGAACTGTAAAGGATTAATTCTCGTTCCTACGAGAGAATTGGCGTTTCAAGTGGAACAGGCCGTAATCCCTTTTGCCAAAGCTTTAAATATAAAAACGGTTGTTTTAATAGGCGGAGAAGATATTGAAAAGCAGATTAAATACTTGTCTTACGACCCCGCATTAATAATAGCCACTCCCGGAAGATTAATAGACCATTTGGAAAGAAATACTTTGTCTATTTCCGACTGTAAAATAGCGGTTTTAGACGAAGCGGATAGAATGCTGGATATGGGTTTTATCCCTCAAGTTGAAAAAATATTTTCCCGATTGCCCAAAGAAAGGCAGACAATGCTTTTTTCTGCGACAATGCCGGAAGAAATAATGGATTTGGCCTCCAAATATATGAAAATGCCTTTAAGAGTGGAAGTCGCCAAAACCGGAACGGCTCCGGATAAAATAGAACAGGAACTTTTTTTTGTTTCCGAAGAAAGCAAAATGTCTTTGCTGAACGCTTTACTTGAAAAATATAACGGAAGCGTTTTACTTTTTATCAGAACCAGACACCAGGCTTCAAAAATAACGTCATCTCTTAAAGGTTTGGGATATTCGGTTTGCGAACTTCATTCCGATAAATCCTTAGGTCAAAGAACCGAGGCTTTGGACGGTTTTAAAAAAGGAAAATACAGGATATTGGTCGCCACGGATATAGCGTCAAGAGGTATAGACGTCGAAGCCATAGAACTTGTTATCAATTACGATTTACCCGACGAAGAAGAAAATTACATACATAGGATAGGGAGAACCGGCAGAGCGGGTAAAGGCGGAAAAGCGGTAAGTTTTGTTTCTCCGGATCAAATAAACGACATAAGCAGAATAGAAAAACTTTTGGGAATAAGACTCAAAAGTTCCCCCCTGCCTCCTTTGAGACCTTTAAGGAGAACGAATTCTCCTTCGAGGTTATTTTCCGAAAAAAAATTTACCAAAGGTTTTAATAAAGACGCAAAATTTACCAAAAAAAGTTTTAATTCGAATAAAAGATATACGGAAGAAAATTTTAAGAAAAAATATTTTACCGAAGATAAAAAGAATATTAAAGAAACTATTCAAAACTCTGGACATACGGCCAAAAAAGAAAAAATCGGAATACTTTCCTGGATAAGCCGGCTCATAAGAAAAAAATAAGTAAAAGGAATTGACAGTTAGGTTTTAAGTAATATTAAAAAGGGTGGCTGACGGGACTTGAACCCGCAGCCTTCCGGGCCACAGCCGGACGCTCTAACCGTTGAGCTACAGCCACCGTTTCGAACAGATATATATTTTAAAATTTTAATCGCAAATAATCAATATTGCGCCTTTTTTGATAA
>JAAYVI010000034.1 GCA_012517235.1 Elusimicrobiota bacterium
ATCTACGAATCTTGCGTAATCTTCGTCGTCCTGTTTTTGTCCGTTTATAAAAACAATACCGTCTCTTATTTCCACGGTGTCTCCCGGCAGGCCTATGACTCTTTTTATAAAATCTTTTCCGTATTGGCTTCCGCCGCATTGAAAGTCTTGGGGATCTTCGCTTGGAAATCTAAATATTACTATGTCTCGCCTTTTTATGTCTCTCAATTTAAGAACTTTTTTTTGAGTAAAAGGTATTTTTACGCCGTATATCAGTTTATTTACGAAAAGATGATCGCCTTCCAAAAAAGTGGTCCTCATGGACCCGCTGGGTATTTTGAAAGCCTGAAGAAATATATACATAACTATGGAAGCCATTATTACCGCGGAAAAAAGCGTTTCCGACCATTCGAAATCTTTTTTAAGATAAGCCGCCGGTTCTCCGGGCTTTTTTGTTTTATCTGTTTTTGAAAAAGGAAGATCCGGATATATCCATCCGAGCATTGCGGCGACAAGTCCGACTATTACTTGCTTTAAAGTAAAAAGCTGAGCGGTTACTATCTCTCCGTTTCTATTGTCAAAAACCACCGATAAAAGCAAACCGAAGGAAAAAGCAAAAATCGCCATAAAAGTTCTATGCCAAAACATAGAAAATTTTTCGTCTTCGAATTTATTTTTCTTTTTGAATTCTTCGCTTAATAAAAAATGAAGACCGACAAGTATGCCGACCCAAAAAAGTTTTTCTTCCATATTTTCCTCTTAAAATATTATTTTACCAAATATTAGAAGATTGGACGATTAGAGGATTGGATGATTAGTAAGTAAGCGAGCTTGCGTGTTTGAGCCGCATAAGCCGCATGTCCGAAAAACGAGTGTATCTTCTATTGAAGACGGACCGGCTTTGTTCGACGAGCGAAAACATTGCTTTTCGCGAGGAGTTGCCGGCCGCCGAGTTTTGAGGACATTGTCGAGCGGCTTTTTAGCGGCGAAAATAGCAAGTGAGCATATAGAAGATTAGATGATCAGAGGATCGGATGATTAAAGAGAGACGGATAGAAGCGTAGAGGTATAGCAAAATAGAGGCGTAGAAGTTTAGATGTGTGGATGTATAGATGCATGGATATATGGCAAAAAATAAAAAAGAAATTAATAGAAGATTGGACGAAAATCGGCCCAGGGGATTTTTTAACTCTTTTTTTCTTTATTTTCGCTTTGATTTATTTTAAGTACCGACATAAAAGCGTCTTGCGGTATTTCTACCGAACCCAAAAGCTTCATTCTTCTTTTGCCTTCTTTTTGCTTTTCAAGCAGCTTTCTTTTTCTCGTTATGTCGCCGCCGTAGCATTTGGCCAAAACGTCTTTTCTCATAGCCGGAATGGTTTCTCTGGAAAGTATTCTTCCTTCCACTCTTGCCTGTATGGCAACTTCAAACATATGGCGGGGAATAAGTTCTTTTAATTTTTCGCACATAGCCCTTCCGGCCGTATGAGCTTTGGATTTGTGAACTATGAAAGACAGAGCGTCTACCGCTTCTCCGTGAAGAAGCATTTCTACTTTTACCATATCCGATACCCTGTAATCCGCCTGCTCATAGTCGAAAGAGGCAAAACCTTTCGAAACGGATTTTAGTTTGTCGTAAAAGTCCAATATTATTTCGCTTAAAGGCAGAAAATATTCGACCAGAACTCTTGTGGAAGATATGTATTCTATTTTTACGTGTTCGCCTCTTTTTTCCTTTAAAAGATTTAAAATATTTTCCATATAAGCAAGAGGCGTGACTATGGAAGCGAGAACATAAGGTTCTTCCACGCTTAAAATATCGCCGTAATGCGGGAAATCGCTGGGATTGGTCACTTCTGTTTTTTTCTTTTCCTTGGAATGAACCGAAACTTTTGCTTCCACTTTATAAACCACATTCGGATTGGTAACTATGACCGGGACGTCGAATTCTCTTTCTATTCTTTCCTTTATTATGTCCATATGCAAAAGTCCCATAAATCCCAATCTAAATCCGAACCCCAAAGCCTTGGATGTTTCGCCTTGATATGTAAAAGAAGAATCGGTCAAATTCAATTTTTCTATCGCCGTTTTCAAAAGAGGATAATCGGAAGTATTTACCGGAAAAAAACCCGCGAAAACCACCGGTTTTACGTCTTTATATCCGGGCAGAGGCTTTACCTGCGAGAGGTAGTTTCTTTCGCAGATTGTGTCTCCCATTTTTATATCGTGAATATTTTTTATGGCCGCGGCGAGGTATCCGACTTCTCCGGCACAAAGTTTTTGAGCCGGAGTCATTTTTGGCGTAAGCCAGCCGACTTCTTCTACTTTATAAATTTTTCCCGTAGAATAAAGGGCTATTTGCTGTCCGGGTTTTAATTCTCCGTCTATTATTCTCGTATAAATTATTACTCCTTTATAAGGATCGTATACGGAATCGAAAACAAGAGCTCTGCAGGGACCTTGGGGATTGCCTTGCGGAGAAGGTATGTCTTTTATTACCCTTTCCATAAGATCCGTTACGGAACGTCCGTCTTTGGCGCTTATTCTCGAACATTCGGAAGGATTTTTTAATATTTCCCAAATTTGTTCTTCTACCGCGTCCGGATTGGCATGTTCCAAATCGAGTTTGTTTATGGCCGGAATTATTTTTAAATTAAGATTTTGAGCCAGATGAGCGTGAGCCAGAGTTTGAGCTTCTACCCCCTGAGTGGCGTCGACTAAAAGTATTACTCCTTCGCAGGCGGCCAAAGCTCTTGAAACCTCGTATGCAAAATCCACATGTCCCGGTGTATCTATTAAATTAAAAATATACTTTTCTCCGTTTTTTGCGGCATAATCCATCCTGATAGTTTTTGCTTTTATGGTAATTCCTCTTTCTCTTTCCAGTTCCATGGCGTCCATGAATTGTTCTTTCATCGCTCTTTCGGGTATGGCTTTCGTTATGTCTATAAAACGATCCGCCAGAGTGGATTTGCCGTGGTCTATGTGAGCTATAATGGAGAAATTCCTGATGTTTTTCATTTTTTATATTCCTTTGAATATGTCCAGTATTTCCTGAGAAGCCTGCATATTTAAAAGTCTTTGCCTTAAACCTACGAGTTTTTCATAGTTTGTATTTCTTATAAATTCTTTTACTTTAAGATGCATTTTTAAAGGTACGGAAAGCGAATCCGCTCCCAGAGATATCAATGCGGCGCAGCCGTAGGTATCGCTTGCCATTTCGCCGCATACAGAAACTTTTTTTCCTTTTTTATGAGCCGTTTGTATTATAAGATTGAGGACTCTTATTACCGAAGGATGATAGGGGTCATAAAGCTCGGAAACATATTGATTTACTCTGTCTACGGCCAAAATATATTGGACCAAATCGTTTGTTCCTATTGAGACGAAATCTATTTCGTTTAAAAACTGATCCAGCATCAAAGCGGCGGCCGGCACTTCTACCATTATGCCTACCGGAATATCTTCTTTAAAAGGTATTCCTTTTTCGGCCAATTCGTTTTTCGCTTCGCTTATTATTTTTTTTGCCGTTACTATTTCTTCTATCGAAGTTATCATGGGCAGCATTATTTGAGCTTGAGTGGACGGACTTGCTCTTAGAATCGCTTTTAACTGCGTTTTCATTAAATCGGGATATTTTAGGAAAAGCCTTATGCCTCTAAAACCCATAAAAGGATTTTCTTCGTTTTTTATTCCTTTTATTCCTATATTCGACGCTTTGTCGGCTCCTATGTCGGCCGTTCTTATGGTTATGGGAAGTTTGGCTTCGCAGGAAAGAACTTTTTTATATACTTCGTACTGCTCTTCTTCGTTGGGTATGCTCGTCCTGTTCATGTAAAGAAATTCGGTTCTAAAAAGTCCTACGCCGTCGGTATTATGGCTTTTAAAATCCTGTATGTCGTCCTGAGGGTCGAGATTTACCATGAGATTTATTTTTTTACTGTCTCTGGTGGCGGTAGGCAAATTTTTCATTTTTAAAAGATAAGATTCTTTCTTCTTTAATTCGTTCATCTTAACTTTTGCCGCCTCGACCATTTCCGGCAGAGGATCTATTGTAACGGTTCCGTCTTCGCCGTTTATTATCAAGAGATCGCCTTGTTTTACTATTCTGGATATGTCGCCCAATCCCACCACGGCGGGTATGCCTATGCTTTGAGCAAAAATTGCCGTATGACTGGATTTGGAGCCTACATCCATGCAAAAAGCCATAACCTTGTCGCTTTTTCTTATTTGCAGAGTATCGGAAGGATATATGTTATGAGCGACTATTATGGACGGTTCTTTCAAATCTTTTATTTCCATTTTTTTCTCGTTTGAAAGATTGGACATTATTCTTTTTGCCACGTCCATAATTTCGTTTTTTCTTTCGGCGAAAAAAGGATCTTCTATGTTCTCAAATTTTTTTAACGTAAAACTTATTTTTTCCGATAAGGCAAATTCCGCGTTTACGCAAAAGGAAGAAATATGTTCCGGTACCTCTTTTGTTATCAGAGGGTCCATAAGAATCATATGATGAGCGTCTATGAGTTTGGCGTGATTTTTACCCAAGGAATTTAGTATTTGTTCTCTTATCACGTTTAATTCTTCTTTTGTTTTTACTATTGCCTCTTTAAATCTTTTAATTTCGCCTTTTATTTTATCCTTGGGAAGTTCCGTTCTTTCTATTAGAACGCTGTCTTCTTTTATCAGATAAGCTTTGCCTATCGCTATTCCTATGTTTGCTCCTATGCCTTTTTTTATTATCATGGCATCCCCTTATTCGTCAAAACCGGCCGCAAATATTTTTTCCAAAGCCTCGGCGGCCTCTTTTTCGTCTTTTCCGCAAGCTATTACGGTAACCGATGTTCCGTAAGCAGCGGCCAGAGTCAGAAGACCCATTATGCTTTTTGCGTTTACTTCGTAGCCTTCTTTTATTATTTTTATTTCGCTTTCAAATTGAGAGGCGGTTCTGGATATTAAACCCGCGGGCCTGGCATGTATGCCTTGTTTGTTTATTATCTTTATCTCTTTCTTTATCATATAATCTTCCTAAGCTAAAAATTTTTTAAGCGCGGCAAATATAAGAGCGAAGACAAAGCATGCCGCCAAAGTCCATGTCAGAGGCTTTTTTTGCTGCTTAAAATATCTTTGCATAAATACGGCCGATACGACAAAAAGAAATTCGAAAGCAAAAAGGGTATTATCTTTTGAAAATCCGGTTCTATAAGCTACGGCCGAGAAA
>JAAYVI010000035.1 GCA_012517235.1 Elusimicrobiota bacterium
ATATATTATCGCTATGGAAGTCGAAGAAAGCGACGAAGCCGTTATAATAGAAGCTTGATAGCTCCATTTTAAAACATAAAACGAAAAAATAAAAATTAATACGAAAGAAACAAAAAAAGAAGCCGCGCCCATCGCCGCAGACTCCTTAAATTTTTCTTTTATCGAATGTTTGTCAAGTTCCGCTCCGGCAAGAAAAGTAAGAAATATCGATCCGCTTCCGGCTAAGAACTTAATCCAATCAGAATTATCGGAAAATACGTCTTTGTTTAAAAATGAAGATGCCGCAAAAGCGGCGGCAATTCCTATTATTATTTCCACGGAAGCGATGGAAAGTTTTATGTGATATGCTATTATCGCGGAAAGTACGCCCAAACCCAGCCAGAAAGCGGCCGTAAGATATATATGTTCCATAGAAGTTCTCCTTTTTTAACAAAGTAGGAGTTATCAGCCTTAGGGCGATTAACGGAGAACTCCATCTCCTATTTGAGGACTACAAGAATATTTTATCAAAAGATTGAAACTTTGGCAAAAAATGTTAAAATATTTAAAGGGCGATGGAGTTCGCCCGTCAAACAACCGCCTTATGGCTGATAACTCCTGCGATTTAAGTCGCGGGAGTTTTTTTTATGGAGGAATCAGATGGCTTCTAAAATAAAAGAAGTAAAAGCGAGAGAAATACTCGATTCGAGAGGAAATCCTACCGTAGAGGTAGATGTATTATTGGAAGACGGAACCTTAGGAAGAGCCGGCGTTCCTTCGGGGGCTTCGACCGGAGCAAGAGAGGCTTTGGAACTTAGAGACAAAGAGAATAAAAGATATTCCGGGAAGGGAGTCGAATCGGCGGTAAAAAATGTAAATAAGAACATATCTAAAAACATAATAGGAATCGATTCTTCCAGTCAAGCTTTAATAGATTCGATAATGATAGAATCGGACGGGACAAAGGATAAAAGCCGTCTCGGCGCAAATGCCATACTGGGAGTAAGCATAGCCGTTTCGAAAGCCGCGGCCGCAAGCTCCGGTTTGCCTCTATTTCGTTATCTGGGCGGCGCGGGAGCGAATATTCTTCCCGTTCCGATGTTTAACATATTGAACGGAGGCGTTCACGCAAATTGGCAGGGCACGGATCTTCAGGAGTTTATGATAGCACCGACCGGCGCAAAGACATTTAAAGAGGCTTTAAGATACGGCTCGGAAACATATCATTCTCTTAAGAATATACTTAAAAAAGCAAATTATTCGGTAGGAGTAGGCGACGAGGGCGGTTTTGCTCCGGCTTTAAAATCAAACGAGCAAGCGCTTGAATTTATCGTCGAAGCCGTAATAAAAGCCGGATATAAGCCGGGAGACGATATTTGCATAGCGATAGACCCGGCTTCAAGCGGTTTTTATGAAAACGGAAAATATAATTTGAGAACCGAGAATAAAAAAATAGATTCTCAGCAGATGGTTAAAATGTATTCTCAATGGGTTAAGAAATATCCGATAGTAGTTTTAGAAGACGGATTGGCGGAAGACGATTGGGAAGGATGGAAAATTCTAAATAAAGAATTGGGCGGAGACATAGAATTGGTAGGCGACGATTTGTTCGTTACAAATGTCGAATACATAGCAAAAGGAATAAAAGAAAACTGCGCGAATGCCGTTCTTATAAAATTGAATCAGATAGGTACCGTAACCGAAACCATATCGGCAATTAGAATGGCCAATAAAGCCGGCTGGGGAGCGATGGTGTCTCATAGAAGCGGAGAAACTACGGATTCTTTTATAGCCGATTTCACCGTGGCCATGGGTACCGGACATCTTAAAACCGGAGCTCCTTGCAGAGGAGAAAGAGTCGAGAAATATAATCAGCTTATGAGAATAGAAGAAGAGTTGGGTTCCGCCGCGGTTTATGCCGGCAGAAAAGCGTTCGTAAGATAATTCTTTATGAATAATAAGGAGAAAATAGAGTTTTTTAGAAGGATATCCGAAGACTTCGCTCTTAAATCTCCTTTGCCGCTGATAGATTCCTGCTTTGAACTTTTGAAAAAAGATTCCTATTTAAAGGTTTCGGTTTTCGGAAGGTTCAAAGCGGGAAAAAGTTCCTTTTTAAATTCTTTGTCCTCAAGAGAAATACTGCCGACCGGGGTTTTGCCCGTTACCGGAGTTTTAACCGAGATTTTATACGCCGATAAAGAATGCGCGGAAGTTGAGTTCTTGTCCGGAGATAAAAAAAATGTCTCAGTAGAAGATGTTTCCCGCTATATAAGCGAAGAAAAAAACCCTCAAAACTTCGAGAAAGTAAAGTCGGTAAAGATATGTCTCCCCTCGCTAAAAGAATATAAAGGATTAGTTTTTGTCGATACTCCCGGAATAGAAAGCGTTTACGAACATAATAGCGAAACAGCTTATTCTTGGCTTCCAAAAAGCGAAATTTCTGTTTTGGCCATAAGCTGCGATTCTCCTTTTTCGGATTCCGACGCAAAGATACTTAAATCTTTAATATCCGTTTCGGGGCGCGTAATACTTCTTCTGACCAAAGCCGATATGGTAAGTCGGACGGATGCGGAAAAAATAAGATCTTTTATCCTTAGAGAGACGGAGAAGAAATTAAACATAAAAGAAAATTTCCCCGAGATATATCTTTATTCTTTAAAAGAAGATTTGGGTCTTAAAGTAAAAATTTCGAATTTATTTAAATCCGTTTCTTCGGATTTAATGAAAGAAAAAGAAAAAGTCATAACCAATAAAATTTCTTATCTAAAACTTTATTTTTATTCTTATTTTTCCGCCTCTTTGAAGGCCGCGGAAGAAAAAGAAAAATTTAAAATTTTTATCGATTCTAAAAAAGAAGAAATTAAAACTTTGAAAAAAGATCTAAAAATTCTTTCCGAAAAAAAACAGGCCGAGATAAGAGATATTTGCGAAAAAAAGTTTATTTCGGCAAAAAAAAGCCTTACCGAAAAGAGTTTTGAAGTCTTGGACAGGAGTTTGGACTCTGCCGGAAATAATTTGATGAAAATTTCCGAAAGCTATAACAGATGCGCTTATGATTTTTTAAACGAAAGTATGTCGGCTTTTTTTTGCGAAGAAAAAGATTTTTTTTCGAAAATTTTAAACGAATCGAGATATTACTTTTTTCAAAAAATTAGAGATTTTTTGGCCGATATGGCGAGACAATCTTCGGAAATATTGGGATTGGATTTTAAAATTATTTATCCGGAGTTTGAGAAAAAAAATCTTTTATATCCGGATATAAAAATTTCTCAAGCTTTTGACAGCCACCTAGATATTATATGGTTTTTAATTCCCGTTTTTTTATTTAAAAATAAAATAAAATCTCACTTTAGAGACAGGATGGAGTTCGAAGTGGAAAAAAATCTTATAAGGACAGCCATGAAGCTATCCGAAAGTATCAATAAGGAGTTAGAAAACTCCAATTCGATTTTTATTTCGGATTTGGAAGGTATGTTTAAGGAAACGGAGAAAGCGTTTTCTACTTCTTGGGAAACCGCGGATAAAATAAAAAATCTTCTCGAAGAATTGAAACAAATATAAAAATTTATCTGTTAAGCCAGGTAATCGTAAACTGAAGAATAGAGGCGAAAGATACCCATATAAGATACGGAATATTAATCCATACCGCCCATTTTATATAAGGAAAAATAGAAAACATCCCCCAAATTAAAGTTAGTAAGACTCCCGATATATCCAGGGAAGCCAGATAGTTATTTTTTAATCCGAATTGTATCGGAGTAAAAGCAAAATTGAAAATCAAATTCAAAACAAAAGGCAAGGCGGCTTTCCCTGGAATCTCTTTTTTGAAATACATATAAAATATTTTGCCGAAAGAAATAAATATCAAAGCATATAGAATAAGCCATACCGGCGCAAATACCCAGGCCGGCGGAGACCATGAAGGTTTGATTAAAATCGAATAGTATTCGTAATTAGACATTATTTGTTATTATTGCTTATTATGTATTTTTTCAGTTTGTCTCTTTTTTTGACAAAGTCTTTATTTAGAAGAAAATAAGAATATATTTTATATGCTATTTTTTTACCGGCTTCTACGTCGCTCGGGTGATGAACTCCCCAGATAACTCTATTTGCGGAAGCTTGCTCGGCTAATTTCATAAAAACTTCTTTTTTCTCGGGAAGCAGATCCGACAAAATCAAAGCATAAACGGCGGATATGGCCGCATGCCCGCTCGGATAAGCGTATCCCCCCGCTTTTTGGCCGAAACAAGTTTGTATTTCTTTGTCTCTGTCGAAAGGTCTGGGCTTTGCATATAGATTTTTATAATAACTGACCGCCACGTCGGTGTCTTCTTTTACTGTTTTAAAAAACTTCTTTACCTTTTTAGGCATCGGCGAAGGAAAAGGATTTTCCTGTCCGAAGAAGTCCTCAAAATTTGCATATTTTTGCGCCACGGCTTTTTCGCATTCTTCTTTGGTTCTTTGCGATTGTATTTTTTTTAGAGTATTCAGTTCCTCTATGTCTTTTTTCTCTCCTTCCTTAGGCGGAGGTTCCAAATCTATTTCTTTTATTTGTTCTTGAGTCAAATAGAGCGCTTTTTCTTTTATGTGAAAACCTTTCTCATGCTTTTGAGCATAAGAAGGCGAGAAAAAAACGAATAAGGATAGGATTAATAATCTAATCATTATTAAAATTTAGCAATTAAAAAGTATCAAGGCAAATATCAAAAAGGAAATCCTAAAGAAATTCCGGCATATAAATAATCGGAACTTATCTTTTTTGAGTTTATATTGGAATTTATGTAATTTTGTAATGCCTGCGAATTATTGCCGGCATCCAGCTCTCTTTTTAATTTTTTTAGTTTCCCGTATTTAACATCAAAAGATAATATATGAGATTTAAATATGTTTTTTTCTATTCCTATGCCGATATTTATTCCGGGCAGGTAATATGTAGTTTCATTTGAAACGGGGATATTAAAGGTTCCCATAGAAGTACTTCCGTTCTTATAATAAATTCTTTGTTTTGAAGAAAGCATATTTAAAGCCGCGCCGGCTTCCGCTTTTAGTCTGGTATTAAACATTAATTTTTTTACAAATCCGTAAGTTATTTCAAAGGATGAAATCGAACTTATTTTTTCTTCGGCATAAATGTCGTCTGAAGGATTGCCTACGTCCCATTTGCTTATTAAAACTTTATCCAAAAGCTCGGAATTATTGGCGGTTTTTTTAAATGAAAATTTTATATGACTTTTTTTGCTGTAATTATGTCTTAGTTCCAAGCCGAATTGAGAGGTATTTACCTCCAAATCGGAAAAATCGGATAAACCGCCGGTTATTAGAAAATAATTTTTTGAAAGGTTGTAAAGTTCGGAAGTTTCTTTTAGTATTGTTTCTTTTTCGATATTTGCCGAAGCCGCCGCTATTACTTCGGCCGTTTCCGGATTTATTACTCTGGCATTGGCTATAAATTCGTTTTCCGCAAAGGATACTTCCCCCGTTATGATCCAATCCACGCCCAATATGATACCTACTCTTTTTATTTCTTTTTCGTCTATCGCTCCGGATACGTTTAATTTTAATTCCTCGAATACTTTATCCATCCTGTTTCTTTCCACGAATATGAAATCCGAATCGTTTATGAAATGATTGGAAAGAGCGGAAGCTATTATTTCTCCGGCTTTTGCTTTTACGGATTGCTCTCCTATGTCTTTAAAGTTTATAACCGCTATTTTTATATTTTTTTGATTTACTTTTTGAAAAATTTTAGATTTCAAATCTTTTTTTAAGCTCAAAGAAGCCTCGTCCAATGAAGCATAAGAAAAAATGCCAAGAGATAAAATAAGTATCAAAATTCTAAATGCCATTATAACCTCCGCGATTTGTATAAGAGAAATTATATAAAATTTACCAAAATTAAATGGTATTATTGGGCTTATAGAGGATATCTTTACTTAAGGGGCACTTATTGGCTCTATATCAATCATCTTCGTCTAATCTTCTTTTTTTGTTATGCGGCCATACGTCTACGCATCTATACATCTTTTTTATTGTATTTGTTCTATGCTATATATATGTAAATCAAACGGAGGGAGTGGGATTCGAACCCACGATACGGGTTTTCACCCGTATAACGGTTTAGCAAACCGCCGCCTTCAGCCGCTCGGCCATCCCTCCTTAGAATCTAAAAAAGGCGCAAATCTTTAGAAATTATACAAAATTTGAAAGAACTATTTTTCCGAAATAGATTTAAAGCTTATATAAAGTTCCGCTTTTATGTCTTGATTGAATTTATCTTTTATTTCTCCGATAAATTGATAAGATTTATCCGAAATATTTGAGTTCGCTTCCATAGAAACGGAAGAGCCTTTTTCCCCTTCGCACACCGAAATATATCCTTCCAAATTTTCGCTTTGAAGCCATCGTCTATATAGAAGTTTTTTATTTTCTTTTTGACATTTTGTTTTATACGCATCCACAAGATTTTGTGTCGGCAGTTTATTTTTGAAAGCTCCCATTTTGCCCTTAAATTTACAATCCTTATTTTCTCCTATGGAAGCCAAATCTTTATCTTCTTTTTTTACTTCGCATTTTAAAGGAAAATCTACAAAGAAAGTTTCAAAAGAATGTTTTTTATACCCTTTTGGAGCGGGAGTTTCGCTTTTTTTCTCTTTGGATATTTCTTCTTGTTTTTTCGGTTCTTTAATAGGATTTTCTTTTGTTATAATTTTTTCTGTTGGTTTTTTTTCTTCCTTATTAATCGGCTGAGTTTTCTTTTCTTGAATTTTTTTTACCGGCTTTTCTTCTTGGTAGTCGGAATCGTCATATCCACCTATAAGTATCATCTGATCGTCTTCTTGGGCAGAATTGGCTTCTTGTTTTTGTTTTTCTTTCGCCTGTATGTCAAATAGAGATAAAAAAATTATAAAGGCTATTATTTTTTTCATTTTGCCTCCGAAAAAGTTTCTTTTAATCCGTCTCTAAGCGGAGTCCATAAAGAAAATCCAGAATCTTTTTCCCACTTGGAACAAGAACATGTCCATTTACCGCCTGCCGCCTCTCTGGCTTTATCTCTGTTTAGTACCGGTTCGGTTTTAAATATATAGGAAAGTATTTCATAGGCAAAACCTGCGGCGTATAGAGCAGAAGGCGGCATTTTTATCATTTTAGGTTTTTTAACTTTCATTTGCAAAGCCATTTCTTCTATAAATTCCCCCCATTTATATGTTTTATTTTCGCACACGTAATATTTTTCTCCCTTAGGGAAATTGGAGTATAAAGCTTTTTGAACGCATTTGGCCAAATCTTTTAAATAAATAAAACTAAAAGGAGTTTGATCCGAGCCCGGAACTACCATTATACCTTTTTTTACCCATTGTGCTATCTTTGAAAATCCGGCGTCTTTAGGGCCGTAAACGATCGGAGGCCTTAATATTACCAAATCTCCGGAAAATTCTAAGAGTTCTTTCTCGGCTGCCAATTTGCTTTTTCCGTAAGAGGATATAGGATTATCGTTTATCAATTCGGTTCTATCTTGAGCGTCCAAAGGCATCGGCCCGCCTGCGGCCAAAGAAGAAACATAAACTATTTTTTTTATTTTGACTTTTTCGGCGGCTATTTTGAGATTTTTAGCCGTAACGGTATTGGCTTTAAAATATTCTTTGGAACTTCTGCAAAAAAGAGCTGCGGCCAAATGTATCAAAGCGTCGCATCCTTTCAAATTATCGGTTAGATTTTCGATATTATGATAATCGGTTTTAAGTATGGAAATATTCGGATTATACGATTGAGATTCTCTTCTGCTTAAAATTAGTATTTTTTCGTTTAAAGAGATAAGATTTTTTACTACCGCCGACCCTACAAATCCAGTTCCCCCGGTTATGGCTATTTTCATTTGTCCTCCTACTCGTTTTTGTTAAGAACTTCTTTTGCTTTTTTAAGAAGTATTCCTTCCTTTAGACCTCCGGAAAAAGTGAAAGAATTTAGATACTTTATCTTTCCTCTTTTAATCTGTTGTTCGTCGGGGAATTGGAATTTTGCAAGTTTATAAATTACCGGTTTTCCGTCTTCTTGAGGCATGGTTAAAGTTATAAAAAATATCATAACCGCTATTGCCGCCGCGTTTATTAATAATGGAATAGGGAAAAGCAGTTTTTTTAATGTTGCAAACTTAAATTCGTAAGTTATCCAAAAAGACGACCAAATTATAAGAGAAATCCAAAAATAAGCCGTTCCGTATTTCCCCGTATCGGGATATGAAGAAAAAAGCAAAATATGAAGCGCGGCTGTTAAAATTATTTTTATCAAAACTCCTATCATTTGGACAATTCCTCTTGTTTTATTTCATTTAATAATTTTTCGTTTTTTATTCCGAAATTAAGAAGACCGAAGTAAATATCTTTTTTAGTCGGATATTGATTTCTTAATAATTTTCTAAAAATACTAATCGAGTCTTGTTGAGGAGTAAGAGTTATTACTCCGGTAAGCATAAAAAATATAATTAAAATACTTATAAATAAAACGGTATCATTTGAAAATTTTATTACGGCAGGTCTTATAAATACCAGAAAGGAAATCCATAAAAGAGAAGAAATAAACAAAAATGCCGCTCCTAATTTTCCTATTTTTGGGAAAAATAAAGCCGCGCTTATATGAGCGGCTACTATGATGAACCCGTTTCCCCAAAAATACATCATACCCCCTTGTTCTTAAACTCTACGTGGACTGTGAGATATTCTTCAAAGAATCCTTCCGGTAGCGGCGGAAATTTTTCGGCATTTTCTACGGCCGATAAAGCGGCCTGATCAAAAATCCTATTTCCAGAAGAAGTTTCCACTTCCAAATCGTAAAAAGTTCCGTTGGGTCTTATTTTAAAACTAACGGAACATTTCAAAGAAGAATTTATAGGCATTATTTTCCGCCAAGAATCCCAAAGCGATTCCCTTATTTGAGTTATATACCAAGGATATGGAAAATCCGAATCCGTGTTTACGCTGCGCTGGGAATTATCCGAGTCGGAGCTTTGATGAGATTTCCCCGATAAATCTTTAAGCAGTTTTGATTCGGCGGAAGCCATACTCGGCTTTAATGTATCGGAAAAATCGTCTTTGTTTTGATAGTCGGTCTTTTGGTTTTTTTCAGATTTAACTATCGGTTCTTTGTTTTCTGCGGACAAATTTTTGGACTGCGAAATGGATTTCTGAGGTGCTTCGTCTTGCGGCGTGGAAATTTGAGGCGAAGTGGAAATAAAATCTATATAATAAGCTTTTTGAGGTTTTATTTTGCCGGGCGCGAATTTCCAGATTAACAGGAAAAACAAAACCGAGTGAGCCAAAGAAGAATAAATGAGATATTGTCTCATCATCTTTTATTTTTCCGGCATTACGGCTATTCCTATCTTGCCGGCCCCCAATTGCTTGGCTTGGTCCAGAGCGGTTACAGCTTTTTCTATTGATATGTTCTTTTCCGCTTCTATGAGAACCGTTTTGGTATTGGATCGTCCCAACCTTAAAATAAGTTCTTTTTTTAAATCGTTTGTCTTTCTTCCGTTAACATAATATCCGGAAGAATCTATCGTTATTTTTATAGGTTGTTCCTTATCTGTTAAAGATGAAGCCGTTTTTGCTTTTGGCAAATTAACTTGTATCTGGCTTTGAACCAAAAAAGGAGTAATAACCATAAAAATTATCAAGATTATCAAAGCCACGTCTATAAGCGGTATCATGTTGATTTCCGCTATGGCTCCCTTTTTAATATTATGTATTTTCATGCTTCTATTTTTTGCTTTTTTTGACAATAAGCTATTATATTTTCACAGGTCAAATTCATATCCGAGGATAGGGCGTTTATTCTACTTATGAAGAAGTTGTAAGCGACTATGGCCGGAACTGCTACGAAAAGGCCGGCCGCGGTATTTACCAAAGCTTCGGCTATTCCGGCTGCGACTATCGACGGGCCGGCAGACTGAAAAGAAGAAAGATCCTTAAAAGCTCTTATAACTCCTACTACCGTGCCGAAAAGACCTATAAAAGGAGAAGAGCTTCCTATGGTTGCCAGGGCATTAAGCCTTTTCGAAAGCTTGCCCGAATACCATTCTACGAGTTTTTCGGAAAACTCTCTCTTTTCGGAATTTGATCCTTCATGTTTGAGAATTTTGAAAAAAATTTCCGACTGGTAGTTCTTGGATTTTTGCAAAAAGTCGGACAAAGCGAGAGTATCTTCGTTTTTTAAATGAAAATTGATTTTGTGAGCCAATTCTTTAAAAGTTTTAGTGGCTTTTTTTAAAGCTTTCCATCTTTCTATAATTACCGCCAAAGAGTAAACCGATAAAGCGGTAAGGAATATTAAAACGGGTCCGCCGGCAGTTATAAGTTCTTTTATGGTGAATTGATTCATGATATCTCCGTACTTATTTACTATTAATTATACAAAAAAGGGAATATATAGTAATAATTTAGGAATTTGACGTTCAATTTGCAAAAAAGATTCTATTCTTCCGCTTTTTTTAGACGGGATTCTATGCCGGAAAAATAAGAATTTAATAGTCTTATTTTCGAATGTATTATTTTAAAAATTTCTTCTTGTTCTTTTTCTTTTTGGAATCCTTCTTTTTCGAAATTTTCAACGATTTCTTTGAGAGCGGAAATTTTTTCTTTTAATTTAGAGTTTTCGGATTTTAAAAAAGAGAGTTCCGTTTTCAGATTTGCGGCTTCTTCGGTAAATGTACGTTCTTTTTTTTCTTTTTCTTCTTTTTCTTCTTTTAAAATTTTATGGAGTTCGTTGTTTTTGGCTACTAAGGTTTTTATCGTTTCTTTTAAAGACGCGATAGCCGTTTCTTTCTCTTCCAAGGTATTTTTAAGCTTTGCGATTTCGTTTTCAAGAAGTATTTTTTCCGAAAGATGTTTTTCATTTATTTTATTCTTATAAGCCTCATAAGCGTTTACGGCCGATTGTATTCTATTTTTTAGAGATTCTATTTCGTTCAAATATTTTTCTTTCTCGTTTTTAAATGAATTGCTCTTTCTCTCCGAAGAAAGCTTAAGTTCCGCGTAAAGCCTTTCCCATTGAGGCGCTTTTTGAATATCCAAGTTTTTCTTTTTTTCTTCCTCCAAAGCCGCTTTAAGATTTTTTATGGTTTCTTCTTTTTCTTTCAAAGCATTTTCAAAATTTTTTTTCGACTCTTGGTGGCTTTGGGCTAATTTTTCTATCTCTTTTTCAAAATATTTGTTTTTCGCCAAACTTTGTTCCAAAATATTTCTAAATGCGGAATTTTCCGTCAAAGCTTTTTTAACGACTTGAGCTTCTTGGCTTTGGGCGGCTTCTTTAATTTGAAGATATATGGAAAAATCGTCTTCAAGAGAGCATTCTCTCCACTGACCGAGAGCGTTTTCCGGAGATACCAAAGTATGAGGTCCAAATCCGGGAATTTCGGAAATTTTAGAAGCGCTGAAGGGCCCTAAAATATTTTTTCTTATATAAGCCCAGTATCTTTTGTTTTCGGCCATGAATATATGTTAGGAAAAAGATATTACAAATTGATTACAAAAAATTAAAGATTTATATAGATAGCGCTTGAAGAACATTTTTTGTGTTAACCGGATTTATAATTCCTTTTTCGGTCACTATCGCGCTAATAAGAGAGTTAGGCGTTACGTCGAAAGCTGGATGACGAACTCTTATCGATTTCGGAGCAAGTCTTAATCCTCTTATATTTGTAACTTCGCTTTCGCTTCTTTCTTCTATTTTTATGCCGTCGCCGTTTTTTAAAGAAAGATCGAATGTGGCGCAAGGAGCGACCACATAAAAAGGTATATTGTGATATTTTGCCGCTATCGCAAGCTGATAACTGCCTATTTTATTGGCCGTGTCTCCGTTTGCCGCTATTCTATCGGCGCCTATTATAACAGCGTCTATCTTTTCCGTTTTCATAATATGGGCGGCCATATTATCTGTTATCAAAGCGGAAGGTATTTTGTTTCTTTGAAGTTCCCATATCGTAAGGCGGGTGCCTTGCAAATACGGTCTTGTTTCGCATGAATATGCGAAAGAAATCTTCCCTTTCTCATAGCCTTTTGTTATCACTCCCAGAGCGGTTCCTATGCCCATGGTAGCTAAAGCTCCGGTATTGCAGTATGTTATTACTCTGGAATTTTTCTTAAGCAGTTTTATGCCGTTTTCAGCCATGGCCAATGTGGAATCTATGTCTTCTTTTTCTATTTTAAGCGCTTCTTTTAATATTTCTTTGTAAAGATTCAAGCAGTCTAAGGGGCCTATCTTTTCTTTGTGGTCAGATAAAAAAGATTCCAAAATTTTTTTCATTCTATTGGAAGATGCGAAAAGAGCCACGGCGGTGGGTCTCGAAGAATTTATTGTTTTTTCTACTTTAAGAAAGTAATTTCTTATTTGGGATTTTGAAGAGAAAAATTTTTCTTTGAAAGCCAGAGCATAAGCGTATGCGGCCGCGCATCCTATTAAGGGAGCGCCTCTTAAGACCATGTCTTTTATGGCCGCGGCGGCTTGAACGTATGTTTCGGCTTTTATTTTTTTAATAGACCAAGGTATAAGTCTTTGGTCCAATATCCAAAGCCCTTTTTGAGTGTATTTTAATCTCGGAGGTATCACGGTATTGCGTCCAACATTCCTTTTAATTCTTCCTCTGGTTTTCCGCCTATTTCTACAGTTTTCTCTCGGCCTTTTGCGCCTCTTATTATGTTCACATGTTTACAGTGAACTTCAAAGAATTCTGCCAGATATTTTTTAAGTTGTTCGTTTACCGATATGTCTTTTTCGGCAGCGCATACTTTAACTCGCAGAACGCTGCCTATCCTTGAAACTACTTCATTGTCTTCGCAGTTAGGTATTACTCTGACTTTTACCGTCATTGTTTTCCCCCGGAGTCTCTTTCGAAAAGCGCGGATCCTATCCTTATAAGAGAAGATCCTGCTTCGCAGGCAGTCTCAAAATCCGAGCTCATGCCCATCGAAAGGTAATTTCGAAATCCGTCTTCGTTTACGGTTTCGGAAAAATATGAATCATAAATCTTTTTTGCTTTCATAAAAGCTTCGGAAAGTTCTTCTTTTTTTTCGCTGATAGGTCCTATCGCCATAATTCCTCTAAGCGAAATATTCGCAAGCGCTTTTATTCTTTCGTATAATTTTGG
>JAAYVI010000036.1 GCA_012517235.1 Elusimicrobiota bacterium
CCTATTATCACGGCGTCTTTTTCGAGAAGTTTAGATACCGCGGTAGAGTTATAAGAAGAAATATGACCTTTAAGAATTTTAGAAGCGCATGTTATTTCTTTGCCTTCGTAGAGCATATTGTCTTTTATGGCAAATACCGCTCCGGCTAATTCTCCGGGAGTTTTGCCCGAAGATATTTTGGCGTCTATTTCTTCTGCTTTTTTCAATGCGCTTTCTTCGAATACTTCCAGAAAAGATTTTATCTTAGAATCTTCTTCCTTTATTTTTTTTAGAAAGCTATTTGTTATTTGAGAAACCGACTTTTTTCCCGATTTTACCGATTCTATGCTTTTTATGGCAGTTTCCATATTATCCCTCTATTACTTTTTTAACTTTTAGAAAATCAAATTCTCTGGCCGTAAAATTATCGATTATGGCTTTTCTATTTTCAAACGGTATTGGTATGTCTTGCCTTAGACGGCCTTCCTCTTTTTTGTAAGACAAATCACCGTCTTCTCCGGTGTTTAAGTCCTTTATTTGCTCTACCCATAAAAAGATATCCGACATTTGAGAGCCGTAAGTTTTCTTTTCTTCTTCCGTTAATTGTATTCTCGATAAGAGCGAAAGATAATCTATTAATTTGTCGTCCATAAAATCTCCTTTAAAGCATTTCAAGCGGCGCGAATTTAAGCATAAACGTTTGTCTTACTCCGTTGTCGAATACTACCGTAACTTTCGTAAATTCTCCCGTTCCGGCCACGGCGGCTATTTTACCCAGGCCGTAAAGAGGATGCGCCACTTTTCTTCCGGCGCAAGCTGAAGGTTTGGGCGCTTCGTAAGCTTTTATTATTTTTTCGCTCTCCGGTTCTTTGTTTTTGGAAAAATCCGCGACTTTGGCCTCGAAAACAAATCTGGACATTAAATTCGGATAAGTTTTTCCGAAAATTCTTCTTGTTTGAGCCCAGCTTAAATAAAGTTTCTTTTTGGCTCTTGTCATTCCGACATACATAAGTCGTCTTTCTTCTTCCATATCGTCTTCGTCGCAGGCGGCGGCGTTTATCGGAAAAAGGCCTTCTTCCAATCCCGTCAGCATTACCGAAGGGAATTCCAATCCTTTTGCCAGATGCAGAGTCATAAGAGTTACGGAATCGGAGTTTTCGTTTAAATTATCTACTTCGCTTTGAAGAGTTATTTCTTCCAGATATTTTTCTATCGACGGCTCCTCGTTTCTTTTTTTGCAGTTTTCCTCGAAATCTTTTACGGCATTAACCAACTCTTGAAGGTTGCCAAGCCTGTTTAAAGCGTCTTGCGGATCTTTTTGCGCGCTTTCTTCGGTCATTTGCCAGTATCCGCTTTTTGCCAAAAGTTTTTCCAAAACATAATGAGGCTCGTCTGCGAAAATATCGCTTTTTAAGTCTTCAAAAATTCTTATGAAATCTCTTATGCCTTTTCTTACAGAAGGTGCCAAACCGTCTATTTCGTCCGCGCAAAGAAGAGATTGATACAGAGGAAGTCCTCTGTTGGAAGAATGAGATTTTATCGATTCCAGAGCCTTCGGACCGATGCCTCTTGCCGGAATATTTATTATCCTTTCCAAACTTACGGAATCGGAAGGGTTTACCAAAATTCTAAGGTAAGCCAAAGCGTCTTTTATTTCTCTTCTTTCGTAGAATCTTACAGATCCTATGAGCTTATACGGAATTTTATGTTTTCTAAAAGCTTCTTCAAAATTTCTGCTTTGAGCGTTTGTTCTGTAAAATACCGCAAAATCCCGGTAGTTTCCGCATTTATGTTTTATTTCCTGCGCTTTTTTTGCGGCTATCGAAGCTTCGTCCGTTTCGTTGAAGCATTCTAATAGAGAAATTTTTTCTCCGGCGCCGTTTGCGGTCCAAAGATTTTTTTCTTTTCTGCTTCTATTATGCCTTATGAGTTTATTTGCCGCGTCTAAAATACTCGATGTGGATCTGTAATTTTGTTCGAGAACTACGGTTTTTGCGTCTTTGAAATCTTTTTCAAAATCTAAAATATTTCTTATGTTTGCGCCTCTCCACGAATATATAGATTGGTCCGGATCTCCTACCACGCAAACATTATGATGTTTTTCGGAAAGC
>JAAYVI010000037.1 GCA_012517235.1 Elusimicrobiota bacterium
AAAATCCGGATTTTTTATTAAAGCTCTCGCCAAACATATCCTCTGTTTTTGCCCGCCGGAAACCGAAAATCCTCTGTTGCCCACTTGAGTATTTAGTCCTTGAGGAAATTTTGAAATATCGTATTCCAGTTGAGAAACCTTAAGAGCGGTTTTAAGAGATTTTTCGTCTACCGATTTTGAAAATAAAGTTATATTATCCAAAACGGAAGCGCTGAAAACGGAAGGTTCCTGAGGAACATAGGCAATTTTTTCTCTTATGGAACGGGTATCCATTTCTCTGACGGACGTAGAATTTATAAGGTATTCTCCTTCGTCGTATTCCATAAGTCTCATTATTATTTTTAATACGGTAGATTTTCCGGATCCTATTTTTCCGGCGACGGCAAGTCTTTTGCCTTTTTGAGCGCAAAAAGATATTTTTTCCAATATGTATTTTTCGCAATAAGGAGGTTTAAAGGAAATCTTGGAAAAAACGATTTTCTCGGCCGTTTCTTTCAGAGGTTTTTTTTCGTCGGATATTATTTTCGGTTTTATGTTAAAAATTTCATTTACCCTCTTTATCGAAGCTTCGGCTCTGTTTCCGGCTATAAAGAATTGGCTTACGTCCATTAAAGGAAATATTATCATCGAAGAAAAAAACTGAAAAGCCACTAGCTCTCCCAGATTTATTTCGGAATTTATGACCATAAGGCCGCCGGCGGTGTAAACCAGAAATACGGAAAAAAAACCGGAGTAATGGAAAAAATAAGAAAAAATAATTTGAAGTCTTGCGGTTCTTATTTCTTTTTCTTTTTGGAATTCCGCTTTCTGAGAAAAATAAGAAATTTGACTTTTTTCTTTCGAATTTGCTTTTACGAGTCTTATGGCGCTGAAAGAAGTTTCAAGAAAATCGTATATGGCCGATATGGATTCTTGAAGTTCGGCGTACCTTTTATTGAGTTTTTTTCCGAGTTTTATCGTAAAGAAAACTATTACCGGCATAGGAGCCAGACACCAAAGAGAAAGAGGCACGTTTAAATAAAACATCGCCCCTACCACGGCAAGTATGGTAAGACAGGCCTGTATAAATCTAAATACTCCGGAACAGGCAAACCATGAGATCTTTTCGGAAATATCGTCTATTAGTCTTGTCAATATGTCGCCTACCGTATGCTTGTAGTAGAGAGAATGATCCAATTTAAGTATGTGGGAAAAAAGATTTTGCCTTATTTGATATTCTATTTTAAGATTCATATATGCTCTGTTTCTTTGCGCCAATATCCCGGTAAAATAAGACGCGGCGCCGAGCCCCAGCATATAAAAAACGTTTAAACGTATGTATTCCCAATTTAGGTTTTCCCCCAAACCGTTTACTATATTTTTAACCATTACCGGAGCGGCCGCCTGCAAAACCGCGCTGGACAGACCCAGGAGAACTATGGCCGTCATCCTTTTCCAGCTCATTTTCCAATAAGGTAAAAGCCATTTTATGGTAAATTTCATATCATATCCCGCTTTGAAGAGAATAATATTTATAATAATGCCCTTTTAAACAGATTAATTCTTCGTGTGTTCCCTGTTCGGCTATTTCTCCGTTATGCAGAAATAGTATTTTATCCGCGCTTTCTATTGTGGAAAGACGATGAGCTATTATAAGCATTGTCTTATGTTTCATTACGTTTTTAATGGCCCTTGTAAGCATTCTTTCCGTATAAGGGTCTATATTTGAAGTCGCTTCGTCTAAACATAAGATCTCTTGATCCAAAACCATACTTCTGGTCAGGGCTATTATCTGTTTTTCTCCCTGAGAAAGATTGTTCCCCCTCTCCGTTATTTTTTTATTCAAAGGATGTTTTTTATAAAAATACTCGAGCTCCAGTATTTTTATGGCATAATCCAATCTCGAATCTTCCACGGAAGAATCCATTAGTTTAAGATTTTCCGCTACGGTTCCGGGAAACAGATATATATCCTGCTGAACAAGGCCTATAAGCTTTCTAATCGATTTTATATTTATCTTTTTCAAATCTCTCGAGTCTACGGTTATCTCTCCTTTTTGATAATCGTTAAATCTAAGCAGAAGATTGGTAATAGTAGTT
This sequence comes from Elusimicrobiota bacterium, assembly GCA_012517235.1. Lineage (GTDB taxonomy): Bacteria > Elusimicrobiota > Elusimicrobia > Elusimicrobiales > UBA9959 > JAAYVI01. Next base: position 2,079 of record JAAYVI010000037.1, read on the forward strand.
TTTCCGCCGCCGGTTTTTCCGGCTACGGCCAAAGTTTTTCCTTTGGGGATTTCAAATGAAATATTTTTAAGAACCCAATCCGAATCCTGAGAATACTTCATCCATACTCCGTCAAATTTGACGGAATTTTTAAAAGAATCTATATACACCGGTTTTTCGCTGTCTATTATCTTGGGTTTAATCGAAAGCAAAGAATTTATTCTATGCCCCGCAGAAAAAGATTTTTGTATTATGCTTATATGTTCCGAAAACATAAAAATAGGTTCGAAAAGCTGTCCGACATAAAGTATAAACATTACCAACGCTCCCAGAGACATCGAGCCCGCTATTACGGCGGCCCCGCCGTATCCGAATATAAGAGCTTTTGAAACGGGATCGAACATTATAAGAGTCATAAAAAATATTATAGAGTAAAATTCCGACTTCAAAGCGGCCTTAAATTTTTTCATGTTTAATTCTTCCAATGCCGCCTCTTCCTGTTCGGCCTTATTGAAACTTTGAACCGTGGAAACCGCATTCAGCCTTTCCGCCAAAAAGCCCGATATTTCGCCTATTAATTTTCTGACCGAAACAAATACCGAAGAGCTTTTGTCTATAAATATTTTCACTATTACGACTATAAAAATCACTACCGGAAGCAGTATTTTTGCCAAAGAAGCGTTATAGTAGAACATTATTATAAATATGGCGGCAAACAAAAGGACGTCCTTAAAAATACTCACGACGGTTTGAGTAAAGAGCTCGTAAAGAGCCGAAGTGTCGCTTTGAACTCTCGCCATAATTTTCCCCACCGGAGTTTTTGCGTAATAGTCCGTATCGAGAGAAAGCAAATGTTCGTATAAATTCTTTTTTAAGCCCAATATAAGTTCTTGCCCGGTTTTAATAAGCTTCATCGCGCTTAAATAATTAAACACAAGAAAAATCAAAGAATTTGCCAAATATGCGGACATTATTAAAAGAAGATATTTCGCATTACCGGCTCTTATGGCTTTGTCTATGGCATATTTTGCCAGAATGGGAATCATCAAAGAAGTGACCGTAGAAAAAATTAAATAAAAAAAAGCGGTCAAAAGCTGTTTTCTATAAGGTTTTGATAAAGAATACACCAAAGAAAATGTGGCTTTATAATCTATCTTTTCTTTTTTATCCAAATCGTATAATTCGTAGTCTTCCATAAAAACAAAAAAAACGGCCGCCGTCAATAAAACGGCGGCCGCGCCTTTTTAAGCCAATTTCGCGCCTTCGTTAAGAGCTTTTATATTAAGCTCGATCACTTCCGGTTTAAGTTTTTTATATACCTTTGGCAAAGCTTTACCTATGCTTTCTATAGCCAATGCTCCCGTGGCTTTGGCAAAAACTCCCAAAGCGACCATATTCATAACTTTCGCATTACCCAATTTATCCGCAATTTCATTACACGGAACTTTTATGACTTTTATGTCTTTTCTTTTGGGTTCGGTTTTTATCAAAGAAGTATTTACTATTAATATCCCGCCCGGTTTTACCATAGGTTCGAATTTTGCCAAAGAAGGCTCGTTCAAAACTATTACGGTATCGGGAGAAGATACTATGGGAGTATCCACTTCGTCGGAAGCTATTACCACGGAACAATTTGCCGTTCCTCCGCGCATCTCGGCTCCGTAAGAAGGGAAGAAGCTGACATTTTTATTTTCAATTATGCCGGTATAAGCCAAAAGCACGCCGGCCGATATTACTCCTTGACCGCCGAATCCGGAAATTCTTATTCCTTGATACATTATTCCTCCTTATTTTGCCGAAATATCCTTATAAACTCCCGGAGGGAAGACCTTTACCATAGAATCGGAAATATACTTGGTGGCTTCCGAAGGATTATCAAGTCTGGTGCCCCAATTAGTAGGGCACATGGAAAGAATTTCCACTATTGAAAACCCTTTATTCTCTATTTGATTTTGGAAAGCTTTTTTTATGGCGTTCTTGCTTTTAACTACTCCGGCCACATTATGCACGGTAGTTCTTTCGGCATAAACCACTCCGTCCAATGTGGAAAGCATTTCGCACATCCTTATGGGAAAACCGTTTATTTCCGGTTTTCTTCCGTCCACAGTTGTGGTAGATTTTTGACCTATTAGAGTTGTCGGAGCCATTTGTCCGCCGGTCATACCGTAAATCGCGTTATTTACAAATATGACGGTAAGTTTTTCTCCTCTTGCGGCCGCATGAACTATTTCTCCCATCCCTATGGATGCTAAGTCTCCGTCTCCTTGATATGAAAATACTACGGATTCCGGGACGGAACGCTTAATTCCGGTGGCTATGGCGGGGCCTCTGCCGTGAGGTCCCTGTATCATATCGCAATTAAAATAATGATCGGCAAAAACCGCGCAGCCGACGGGAGCCACTCCTATGGTTTTTTCTCTTATATTGAGCTCGTCCATAGCTTCGGCTACAAGCCTATGAATTATTCCGTGACCGCAGCCGGGACAATAGTGCATCTGAATGTCTAAAAGAGATTTGGGTTTTTCATTTAACAGTTGCATATTCCTTCGCTCCTTTCTTTACTATGTCTTCTATGGCTTTATATACTTCTTCGGCGAAAATGGGGGAACCGCCGGGCCTGGCGAAAAGATTTACGTTTGTGGCTCCGTTTACGGCCAATCTTACATCCTCTACCATTTGACCCAAACTCATTTCTACCGCCAAAAAGTTTTTTGTTTTAGGGGCCAGTTCGGCCAATCTTTTTTTAGGGAAAGGCCAGAGAGTTATAGGCCTTAAAAGACCGGCTTTTATGCCTTTTTCTCTCGCCATTTTGCACCCCGCGAAAGCGACTCTGGAGCTTATACCGTACGCGACGAGTATTATCTCCGCGTCTTCGGTCATCTTTTCTTCCCAGAGGACTTCTTTTTCTTCTATTTCCTTATATCTTTTTACTCTCTCCAATACCATTTTTTCAAGCATTCCGTCCCTGAGATCGTAAGAACCGACCATTCTTCTTTCCCTTCTTTCGGTATTTATACCCAAAGACCATTTCGGCTTTTCTATTGTTTTAACGTCTATTTCCGGCCATTTTATTTCGACGCCTTCCATCATTTGTCCCAATGTGCCGTCGGCTAAAATCATAGACGGAATCCTGTATTTATAAGCGGTTTCATAGCATCTTTTGGGAAAATCAAACATTTCTTGAACGCAGTTAGGCGCCATTACATAAAGACGATAATCCCCGTGTCCGCCTCCTCTGGTAGATTGGAAATAATCTCCCTGCGCTCCGGCTATATTGCCTAATCCGGGTCCCCCTCTCATAACATTGGCTATAAGAAAAGGCAAATCCGCGCCCGCGCAATATGAAATTCCTTCCTGTTTTAAACTTATGCCGGGGCTGGACGAAGAAGTCATGCTTCTAACTCCGGTGGCTGCGGCTCCGTATATTACATTTATCGCGGCAACCTCCGATTCGGATTGTATGAAAGCGCCGCCGACTTGAGGCAGACGCCATGACATATATTCCGGAACTTCGTTTTGAGGAGTTATGGGATAGCCGGCAAAAAATCTGCACCCGGCTCTTACCGCTCCTTCGCTTAAAGCTTCGTTTCCTTTCATTAATTGTTTTTCAGCCATGATATCTCCTTTTATATTATTTAAAAACTTTTATGGCTAAATCCGGGCATATCTTGGCGCACGATTGGCAAGCTATGCAGCATCCTTCTTTTGCGTATTTGGCGGGATAATATCCGGTTTTTGAGAATTTATCCGATTTTTCTATGCATTTTTTTGGACAGACCTGAATGCAGAGATAACATCCTTTGCATTTGATTTCGTCCACTTCTATTTTTGGCATTTGGCCTCCTAAGAGGCTTTGTCCCGGAGAACAAGGCCTTGAGTTTATTTAAGCGAACGTCGGGGCAAAAAGCCCCATAAATACAGTATAACAAAAAAAACAAAAGAGTAAAAACTCCGTCGGCGGTTTTATCGTAGTCTATTATTGCTTTTTAGAATGTTAAGGACGAATACAACTTTTTTAATTTTTCATTCATCGCTTCTTGAGAAAAAGAATTAAAACCGTTTTTGTCTTTTTTACGGGCGAAAATAAAAGCTAACCGCGATTTTTCTTGCCTAAAAGAATTATCGTAGAATTTTTCGGCCAGAGAAAGCGCTTCTTCTATTTTTTCGCTTTTAAAAATTATCCCCCCGTCTTTTACGGTATCGGCGAGCCCGCAAGCGTCCGATGCCAAAACGGGCAAACCGCAATACTGCGCTTCAAGAACCGTTCTGCCCATAGCTTCGTTTCTGGAAGGCTGAATTAATAAATCGCTTGCCGCGTAATAGTCCCAAATATTTTCTCTGTGGCCTAAAAAAATAATTTTTTTCGATAAGTTTTTTTTGAGGCATAATTTTTCCAGCTCTTTTCTCATAGAGCCTTCTCCGAGCAATAGATATAAATTATTTTTATACCCTTTATTTTCCATATGTTCCGCTATTTTTATAAAAATGTCCGGACCCTTTACTTTTTCCAATCTGCCGGCAAAAAGAAATATAAAAGAAGAATCCGAAAGAGAAAGCTTTTCTCTCGCTTCTTTTTTTGAAAGAATCTTTTCCGGAAATTCTATACCGCTGTGTATTACCGACCATATCTCCTCTTTTCCCAATCCTTCCCGCAAACTTTCCTTTTTTTCACTTTCGGTAAGAGCCACGTATCTGTCGGTCAAAAAAGAAAGTATTTTTTCTATTATTTTGAAAAATGCGGTTTTAAGAGCTCCGTAATATCCGTAAAACAGATGTCCGTGAGGAGTATGAATCACAAAAGATTTTTTTTGAGGAAAGTTATATAAAAAAGCCGCTATTCTTCCCAAAAATCCGGCTTTTGAAGTATGAGTATGAATTATATCCGGTTTTATTTTTTTAATTAAAGAATATATTTCAAAAAAAGCCTTAATATCGCGATATAAAGATATTTCTCTCTTGAGATTAGAAACTTCGTAAATACTTCCTTTTTCGTTATTAATATTTTCGGAAAAAGAAGAAGGGCCGCATATCAAAAAATTCTCAAAATTTTCTACATAAAGAGAATATAAAACATTTTTTGACGAGCCGCCCTTCTCAAGCCTTGTTATTATGTGAAGGACTTTCATTCTACGAATTATCTTTCCACGCACATGGCTATGCCCATACCTCCGCCTATGCACAAAGCGGCCAATCCTTTTTTAACATTCCTTTTTTTCATCTCATGAAGCAATGTCGTTAAAATTCTGGCTCCGCTGGCGCCTATGGGATGACCCAGAGCTATGGCGCCTCCGTTAACATTGGTTTTTTCCGACGGAAGTCCGAGTTCTTTCGCCACGCTCAAAGCCTGCACGGCAAAAGCTTCGTTGGCTTCTATTAAATCCAAGTCCGATATATTCCAGCTCGCCTTATTTAAAGCCTTTTTCACCGCTTCGACGGGACCTATGCCCATTATTTTCGGGTCGACTCCGGCATAAGCATAAGAAACTATTTTTGCCATCGGAGTCCATCTCTTTTCTTTTAAAGCTTGCGAATCCGCTATCAATAAAGCGGCCGCTCCGTCGTTTATTCCTGAAGCGTTTGCGGCGGTTACCGTTCCGTCTTTTTTAAATGCCGGACGCAAAGCGGCTATTTTTTCGTAAGAAGATCCGAATTTGGGATATTCGTCGGTATCGAATTTTAGAGGTTCGCCTTTTTTTTGAGGTATTTCTACCGGCACTATTTCCTCTTTAAATTTGCCTTCTTTTATCGCTTTTTCCGCTTTATTTTGAGAATTTACGGCAAATTCGTCCTGCTCTTTTCTGGAAATAGAATATTTTTCCGCCAAATTTTCCGCCGTTATTCCCATATGATAGTTATTGAATATGTCCCATAATCCGTCGCATATCATTGAATCAGTCATTTCTCCGTTTCCCATTTTATAACCGAATCGGGCATTTTTTAGAAGATATGGCGAATTGCTCATAGATTCTGTTCCGCCGGCTATTATGATTTTCGCGTCGTGAGCTTTTATGGCTTGGGCGGCCAAAGCGGCGCTTCTAAGGCCGGATCCGCAAACCATATTCACGGTTAAAGCCGTTTTTTCTTTTGGAATTCCCGAATTAATTTCTATTTGTCTTGCCACATTTTGCCCCTGTCCGGCCTGCAAGACATTTCCCATTATCACTTCGTCTATATCGGAAGGATTTACGGAATTTTTTTCCAAGAGTTTTTTGACTACTATTTCGCCCAATTTTGAAGCCGAAAATTGAGCCAATGAACCTCCGAAATTTCCTATCGGAGTTCTTAAAGCGTCGACTATATAAACTTCGTTATGCATTTTTTCCTCCTTATTTTCCCGAAAAAACTTCTTCCAGTGTTTCGCATACCGCTTCGGCGGCATATTTCATATCTTTCGGCGTATGTCTGTAGCATACATATCCGTGGTGATACGGCTGTAGAAAAACATTTTTCCTTATCAGACCGCTATAAAAGTCGTTTCTTCGTTTTTTGTAAAGGCCTTGTTCGTCTTTATCGAAAGTTATGTAAGGCATAAGAGGGGCGCCCGAAAATTCCACCGGGAAATCTTTTTTTCTCAAATATTTCTCTATTATTTTTGAAAATTTTTCCCCTCTTTGTTTTACTCCTTCGAGTATATTGTCTCTTTCCATTATTTCGATAGTTTTCAAAGAAGCGACCATCGCGGTAGCGTTAGGAAAATATGTCGAAGAAACAAAAACCTTCTGAGTCAAAACATCCATTATCTCTTTTTTGCCGGCCAGCATGCTTATTTCGTATCCGTTGGCCATAGCTTTTCCGAAAACGGAAAGATCCGGAGTAACCGAGAAAACTTTCTGAGCTCCCCCCAAAGAAAATCTAAAACCGCTTCTTATCTCGTCAAATATCAATACCGCCCCGTGTTTATTAGCCAATTCTTTCAATCCTTCCAAAAAACCGGGTTTGGGCATTTCGACCGGATGAGCCAAAGGATGACCTACCGGGGTAACTATTATGCCGGCAACTTCGCCTTGATTTGCTTTAAGAATATCTTCGGCTTGCTGAAGATTATTGTATTCGAATTCGAAAATATCCTCGTATAATTTTTTGGGAATACCGCCTTTGACTTCGACGCACCAATCGTGCCAGCCGTGATATCCGCATCTTAATATTTTTGTTTTTTCGGTAAAACCTCTGGCCGTTCTTACGGCCAAAGTTGTGGCGTCCGATCCCGTTTTAACAAAAACGACTTTTTCGGCGCTCGGAATCAAGGAAATTACTTTTTCGGCCAATTCGTTTTGAACCGGCTGAACCAAAGACATGCAAAATCCTTTTTCCTTTATCTGTTTTATTACTGCCAAGTCGATTTCTTTTTCTCTATGGCCTATTATTATCGGGCCGTATGCGCATAACATATCTATATATTCATTACCGTCGACATCGGTGACTTTGCCGCCTTTGGCATTATCGAAAAAAATCGGATATTCTCCGGGAACAAAATTATAAGGCCGTCTTATTCCCATCATGCCGCCGGGTATCAGTTCCTGCGCCCTTTTATACATCTTCTCGGAATTTTCAAGTTTAAGCTTTTCTTTCATCGTGCCTCCGTTTATTTTTTCTCCGATAGCCTTTCATACATTTTCTTTACTATGAATGTCGCCACGTCTTCCGCGTATGTCCCGGAACCGAATCCGGCGTCAAAGCCTATTTCGGCCGCCAATTTATTATTTATTCTCGGACCTCCTACTACCAAAATAAATCTTTTTCTGAGCTTTTCGGCTTCTAACAATTCTATAAAATTAGTCAGGTTCTTTATATGAGTGTCTTTTTGAGTCACTATTTGAGATACGAGTATGGCGTCGGCGTTTATTTTTACCGCTTGCTCTATCAGTTTTTCATTCGGTACCTGAGAACCCATATTTAAAGCCTCTATCATCGGATATCTTTCTAAGCCGAAATGATGATTATATCCTTTCATATTCATTATGGCGTCTATCCCTACGGTATGAGCGTCAAACCCGGTGCAGGCTCCGACTATTACTATTTTTCTCTTAAAGTTTTGTTTTATAAAAGCGTTTACTTCGTCCATCGACATGGCTTTGTCTACCGCCTCGCTGTATTCCACCGAGTCATAGTCGACATAATTATCCGTTTTCCCGTAAGCCACAAAAAAAGTGAATTCTTCGGATAAAGGTTCCGCATGGACTATATCCGCGCTCTTAAATCCCATTTTCTGGACATATATTTTTGCCGCTTCTTTGGCTTTTCCCCCGAAAGAAACGGGCAAAGTGAAAGAAAGCTGTATCGCTCCGTCTCCCAAAGTGTCTCCGTAAGCTTTTATCGGTTTCATTTCGCCTCCGCCGTGTCGGCTATGCCGAGTTTGTTTTTAAGATATTTTTCTACGGGATTATAATAACCGTTTTCCTTTTCAAATACCCCCTCAAGACCTTTTCCTCCTTCGGGAGGTCTCTTCACATCGGCAAACATTCCGCTTTCTATGGCTTTAAAAAGCCCGATTTTTTTAACAGAGGAAAGCATTTGAACCGTTTCGTCCAAAACTTGTGCGGCTCTTTTTCTTATCGTAGAATCTTTTTTAAATTCTATCTCTTCCAAAAATCCGTCTATGTTATTATGGACATACAAAGCGTTCTTTATCGCCAGGGCTCTATCCTGCATATAAGGCGTATGTATGGCTTCCGTAAGCATCCCTAAAAGTTCTATGGTTTGTCCGGTCGCTTTGCTTACGAAATTGAACATGGTATTCATCGCATATCCCTTAAATATGTCTCCGGTCATAAATTTTGTCGGAGGCATATATTTCAAAGGATGTTTGTCGAATATTTCTCTCGCCATAAGCGCTTGAGAAAATTCCATTAAAAATCCGCTTTTTATTTCGGGATTCATTTCAAAAGCATGGCCCAACCCCATCAGTTCTTCTTTCATACCGGCCCTTTTGGCAAAACTTTCGTTAAGAAACTGCGAAGCCAAAACGGTATGAGCTTTTTCCACGGCGTCGGAGGTGGTCAAATAATTATCCTCGCCCGTATTTATTATTATTTCCGCTCTCGCATTTATCATTCTCGAGAAGAATTGATCGGTGAAGGTTCTATACATATTTATATCTCTAAAAAGAATGCCGTACATGGAATCGTTTAACATCATATCGAGCCTTTCCATTGCTCCCATGGCGGCTATTTCCGGCATACATAATCCCGAGCAATAATTTACAAGCCGTATGTATCTTTTTTCTTTTTCCGAAACTTCGTCCAGAGCTTTTCTCATTATTTTAAAGTTTTCCTGAGTGGCATATGTTCCTCCGAATCCTTCCGTCGTCGCTCCGTAAGGAACATAATCGAGAAGACTTTGAGCGGTAGTTCTTATTACCGCTATTATATCGGCGCCTTGAGAAGCCGCGGCCTTGGCCTGTTTGACGTCTTCATAAATATTGCCCGTGGCGACTATAACATATATCCAGGGTTTTTTTTCGTTTTCGGCAAATTCCGAGAGTTTTTTATTTCTATAAGAGACATTTTCTTCCAGTCTTTTATCCAGTTTTTCTATTTCTTCCTTGGCTTTTATTTCTACCGATTTCAAATCCGCCATATCTATTTTGGATATATCCAAACCTTCCGCTATTTTTTCGTTTAATTCTTTGACGTCAAGTCCGGTTTTAGCCAAAGCGTTCAGATAATACTTGCAAAGGCCGAAACCGCATTTATCTTTCAACGAATCGGCTATTATATTGGGTACCGGAACTCCGTTTTTATCCGCTCCGTCCGCTCCCAAAAGCCTTAACGAAGCCCTTTCTACGGCTACTGTCGTATGGGAATCTATGTAGTTTTGAATTTTCCCCGTTATATTTTCGGCGAGAGTTCTCGCTTTTTCTATTTTCTTTTCCGAAAGTTTAAGTTTTTTCTCCATTTTTTCCTCTTAATTTTTTTTATTATGCGAATCCAAATATTCTTTCGCAAATTCCAGTATTTTTCCGTCCAAACCCAATATTTGGGCAACCGCCAAGGCATCTTGAGTTCTTTTTTCTTCGGATAATTTTATCAAAGTGTAATCCATATGCTTATTTATCTCCTTAAGGCGCTCGGAAATTTTCAAATATGATTTGTTTTTATCGGCCGAGTATTTGGAGGAATCAAATCCTCTCATTGAAAGAAAAGCGGCGGGCAATTCTTTGGGTAAGCCGGAAAGATGAGTCGCGGCAAAAAAATAAGCTTTTTCTTTTGAAAAAAATCTTATCAAAGAAGACAGCAAGGCGCAGGCTTGAAAAGAATCCGTCGTCTTAGCAAATTCGTCGGAAAAAATAAGATAAGGTTCCTTTTTTTCTTTTAAAACCTCTATCAAATCGTTTATCTCGCATCCGAAAGAGCTTAATCCGGACTGTTCTTTATCTCCCAGGAAAAAAATCGAAGAAAAAAACGGAGCTTTATATTCTCTTGCCGGAACGAATAAACCCATCTGAGCCAAAACCTGGCACAAGGCCAAAGTTTTAAGAACCACAGTCTTTCCCCCCATATTGGAACCTTTTATTATATTTATGTTTTCGTCGAATTTAAAAGTCAGAGGAGTATACCGTATTTTATCCGCTTCCAGCCGGTTTTTTAAAGGAGGGAAAAAAGCTTCTTTGCATTCTATCCGTTTATTTCCGAGTTTCGGTTCTTTTAATCCTAAAGTCAAAGCCATATCGGCGCCGGCGAAAGCCAGGTCGGTTAACGCTATCGAGTCGCAAAGCCTTTCTATTTTATGCCGGTTTTCTTTTATATGCTCTCCGAGTTTTTGAAGTATTTCTGTCTCTATTTCTTTTTCCTTTTTAAGATTTTTTTCTTTTTCAAAAATAATTTCCGTCAATTCTTGCGTAAATATCGGTTTGGCTAAAAAAGAAAAATTATCGTGAGGTTCAAAATAGATTAAATCTCCGCTTTTTACGGCGCTATCGGAGTCTATTACTAAAAAATCTTTTCCGGAAAAATCCAAACCGTAGCGCGCATATATTTTAGAGTAAAATTCTTTTTTTGCTTTTTTTTCTTTTTGTTCCAAATCTTTTATTTTTCTTCTAACTTCCGCCAAAGCCGGAGAATAATCGTCGGAAATAAAAAACTCGTCCGACGAAGAGTCGGCGGAAATCTTATCGAGAAGCTCTTGCAAATCAAAAGACAGAGAAAAAACTTTTTTTTCCTTTTCGGTCAATGAAGCGCATATCGCTTTTGAATTATTTAAAAATCTTTTAATCAAAAATATTTCGGTTTGTCCGAAAATTTCCGTTTGCGGCAATAGAGGTATTCTTTTTAAATGATATTTTATTTTATCCGCGCTTATCTTTTTTTTTCTCGAAAATTCAAAAGCGGTTTTTACCGATTTTAAAACTGTCAAACTTCTTTCTTTTTCGCAAAGATAAGAAAGATTCTCGGCCGCTTTTTTACCGGGACCGGATAAAGGCTTAAAGTAAGCCATCGTTTTTTCAAGTTCGGCGAAAAGAAGAATATTCATAAGGATTATAGACCGTTTTGGCCAAGACCTTGCTTCCGGCTTCTTTTTCAAACTCCTTTCTTGAAATATTATATAAATTAACTATGAAAGCGTTTAGTTTTATTTTTTTGGCGAAAAAAATTTCTTTAGACAAAGAAAATCTTTCCCATTGACTCAAGTCCAAAAATACTTTTGTCAAATCTTCCAAAACAATCTTTTTCGCTTCCTTTGGTATTTTTTCCGCTTTTTGGGAAGTCAAAGCTTTTGGGAAAAAGAGAGTTCCTCCTATAATTTCGGGTTCGTCTCTTTCTTCTTTAAAAAAACATTTATTTTTATCCAAGCAAGGCGCTTCCGAAAGAGCCGACAAAAGCTTTAGCTTTGAAACCGTTTCTTTTAAAGATTGAGGCGAAGGCCTTACGACATAGAAAAGCTCGCAATTATTCGTCTCGGCCGCCTGAGTTATTCTGTCCAGAGCCCCGTCTATTAAAACGGTTTGCGCGCCATTTTCAATCAGGCTTTTTATCATATCGCCGAATTTATGATTTCCGTAAGGTCCCGCCGTCTTAATAAAACCTTCTCTTTGAGCTTTGATCATAACCAAACGCCCGTTTTCAAAAGTGTCGAGTATTTTGGGCGCTACCGACGGTATGGAAAAACGAGAATCGCAAATAAAAATGTCTCCCGGAAAGACCTTTATTTTAGGCTTTGACTCTCCGGATAAAGAATCAAAGTCTTCTCCGTCGGTTCCGGCCGAAAGAAGTCCTCTTTCCCCTTTTATTTTAGATAGAAGATAATTTAAAAAAGAAGTTTTTCCGCAGTTTTTCCCAAAACCGGAAATAACGACCGTTTTTCCTTTCAATAGGGAAAAGTCTTTATTCATATCGAAGAAGCAAATCTTTTACTTTTTTATATGTCTTTTGGTTCTAATCAGATTTGCCGGTTCCAATGTCAATTTTTCGCCGCTTAGAAGTTTCGCTATGCCGTCCATAGGCTTATATTTTTCGTCTCTGCACCAAGCGCATTCGCAAGAATTCGTCTTGTAGTCGGCCGGCTGAGTATAAGTCGTAATTACTCCTTCGTAGTTTCTCAGAATCGCTTTGGTATCGGACATGGAGATCAGGTAATTTGGCATGACCGGAATCTTGCCTCCGCCTCCGGGAGCGTCTACCACAAATGTCGGAACGGCCATACCGGTAGTATGTCCTCTTAAGTTTTCTATTATTTCTATTCCTTTGGAAACGCTGGTCCTAAAATGAGATATGCCGAGCGACAAATCGCATTGATATATATAGTAAGGTTTTACGCGAACCGACAATAATTCGTGAACGAGCCTTTTCATTATTTGAGGACAGTCGTTTAGTCCGTTTAAAAGAACCGTTTGATTACCGAGCGGTATACCCGCATCGGCGAGTTTGGCGCAAGCAACTGCGGCTTCTTGAGTCATTTCTTTAGGATGATTAAAATGAGTGTTTACGTATATCGGATGATACTTTTTAAGCATATTTACCAAACTATCGGTAATACGCATTGGCATTACTACCGGCGTTCTGGTTCCTATTCTTATTATCTCCACATGTTTTATTTTTCGTATCTCTGAAATTATTTTTTCGAGCATATCGTCGTTAAGAACAAAAGGATCTCCGCCGGAGATAAGAACGTCTCTTACCTCTTTTGCGCTTTTTATATAGTCTATGGCTTTTTGTATATTATCCCAGCTCATATGAACGTCTTCGAATCCTACCAATCTTCTGCGGGTACAATGTCTGCAGTTCATGGAGCATATGTTTGTAACCAAAAATAGAACTCTGTCGGGATACCTGTGAGTAAGTCCGGGAGCGGGAGAATCCACATCTTCGTGCAAAGGGTCGGAGAGATCTTCCGGAGAATTTATTAATTCTTTTGCGCTCGGAACCGCCAGCATTCTGACCGGACATTTTTTGTCTTTTTTATCCATTAGAGCCGCATAATAAGGAGTTATCGCCATTCTAAATTTTTTAAGACAATTTCTGAGATCTTCCTCTTCTTGTTTGTCTATGACGGCGACTTTTTTCAATGTCTCTATGTCTTTTATGGCGTTCGAAAGCTGCCATTTATAATCGTTCCATTGTTCTTCTTTTACATTTTTCCAAAGCTCTATATTTTTCCACTCCACTTTCTCATAGCTTCCCATGGATCCTCCGTTTATGCGTAATGTTTTTCGTAATCTTCTCTTATTATCTTAGACTTTCTAAGTATGTCCAGAGTTATTTCGGCATGGCCTTTCATATAACCGTTGCCTATTATCATATCTATATCCTTACCCACACCTTCCGCTCCCAAAGCGGCCTTGGTGAAAGAGGTAGCCATAGAAAAGAAATAAACCGTTCCTCTTTCTTTGGTCATAAGTATGGCGGACATTTCGGTATTATTTACGTTTACGCAATTTATTACCACGTCGGCCATTTTGCCGTCTGTCGCATTTCTTATTAAATTGTAACATTCTACGGCTTTTGTCGCGTCGGCTTTAAAAGCCGCGTCGCAAAAACCCATTTTTTTCATCTTTCGAACGCCTTCGTCGGAATATTCTATTCCTATAACTTTACCGGTTATCCCGGCTCTATTTTTTGCGCTATAAGAACAAAGTATGCCCGATTTCCCTCCCGCTCCTATTATGACAACGGTATCTCCCGGTTTTACGAGTCTGTCGGTTTGTGCGGGAGCTCCCGCAACGTCTAAAATTGCCAAAGCTAATTTTTCCGGGATGTCTTTTGGTATTTTTGCGTATATTCCGCTTTCAAAAAGAACGGCTTTAGCTTTTACGTTTATTTGCTCGGTACCTTTTTTTATCCCTATTATTTTTTCTATTTTCAAAGGCGTCAAAGAAAGAGAAACCAAGCTTGCTATTTTATCTCCCTCATTTAAATCTATCTTGCCTTTAAGTTTGGGACCTATGGCCAAAACTTTGCCTATGAACATTCCGCCTGACCCGGTGACGGGATTTTGCATTTTCCCCTTTTCGGAAACTATTTTTAATACCGATTCTTTTATTCTATCTTCGTTTCCCGATACGGAGTTTTTTATTTGAGTAAAACTCGCGGAATCTATGTTCAAAGTGGATACCTCGACCAATATTTCATTATCCCAAATTCTTGAAAAATCATTGTTTAACTTTAAGGCGGGCTGCGGTAAAACGTTTTTAGGTTCCGATACTCTATGAGTTCCGTAAGGACATCCGTTCTTTTCTATTTTCATATTTTAGCTCCTTAATCCGAAGAATTTTCTAACATCGGCGGGAGTAGCCGGCTCTTTTTGAGCTTCTTTTATAAGTCTTGCCGCCCTTTCCACAAATTGCGCGTTAGACGAAGCTACCTTGCCTTTGGAATAATATATATTATCCTCAAATCCGACTCTTATGTGCCCGCCGAAAGAGAGAGCCGCGAAAATAGCCGGCAAATGAGCTCTTCCTATTCCCATAACAGTAAATTCGCTTTCTTGAGGCAGCCGGGAAATCATATCCGATATATTTTTATGATTGTAAGGCAGAGCGCCCGGCACATTCATAACAAATCCGTAATGATAAGGCGGTTTTATTAAATTTTCCTTTATAAGGATATGCGAAGAAACGACATGCGATATGTCGAAACATTCCAAAGTGGGCCGGACTCCGTATTTATTCATTTCGGCCGCAAATTGTCTCATTATCGGCAAAGTATTGATTATATAATCGTTGCCAAAATTCACCGTTCCGCAATCTAAAGAAGCCATATCCGGTTCTAAAGATACGGGATCTATTCTTTCCTCGGGAGTCATACCAACCGCTCCGCCGGTAGTTATTTCTACGACTACCTGAGATTTTTTTCTTATAAGATCTATTGCTTTTTTAAAAACCGCTTTATCCGCCGTAGGACTCCCGTCGGGATTTCTTACATGAAGATGAACTATTGCGGCTCCGGCCTGTTCGCATTCCAAAGCGGATTGAGCCAATTCTTCCGGTGTCACAGGCAAATTGGGACATTGGGCTTTCGTGGTTTCGGCTCCGGTTAAAGCGCAGGTTATTATTACTTTATCCATAATTAGAATTTCCTTAGATTTCCGGCTATTGTCAATTTGGCCTGAGTGTTTTTTACGACTTCTTCTACCGTAGTATCTTCCGCTATCTCTTCCAAAACAAGACCTTTTTTGGTAACTCTTATAAAAGCCAATTCGGTTACTATCAAATCCACTTCCCCTTTCGCCGTAAGAGGAAGGGAACATTTTTTAAGTATTTTCGGAGCGCCGTTTTTATTCGTATGTTCCATGGCTATGACGACATTTTTGGCGCCGGCAACCAAATCCATAGCTCCGCCCATACCCGGGACCATTTTTCCGGGAATCATATAATTTGCCAGATTGCCTTCCTCGTCTACTTCCAAAGCGCCGAGTACCGTATAATCCAAATGTCCTCCTCTTATTATCGAGAAAGACATTGCGGAATCAAAAAAGCATCCCCCCTGAACTATGCTTACCGGTTTCCCGCCGGCATTCACTATATCCTTATCCTCATTGCCTTTTTGAGGAGCCGGTCCTAATCCGATAAATCCGTTTTCGGAATGAAGCAAAATACTTTTTCCCGGGGGCAAGCAATCGGCCACGAGAGTGGGCATGCCTATTCCCAAATTGACAATTGCGCCGTCGGGAAATTCCTGCGCTATTCTCTTGGCTATCCTTATTCTTTTAAGTTCTTTTTCATCCATAAAATCTCCTTAAAAACCTTTTTCGTTTATTTCGGCTTTTACCAAAGACGATACGAATACTCCCGGAACCGTAACCTTGTCCGGATCGAGTTCTCCCGCTTCTACTATTTCTTCGGCTTCGGCTACGACATAATCGGCCGCCATAGCCATTACGAGATTAAAATTTTTGGCGGATTTTGCTATAAAACAATTTCCGTTTTTATCCGCTATCGTGGCTTTTATAAAAGCGAAATCTGCGCCCAAAGGCTCTTCCAGTATATAATCTTTCCCGTTTATTTCAAATTTTTTCTTCCCCTTTTCTACTTCGGTATTGGCCCCCGTAGGTGTAAGAAATCCCCCGAGCCCCGCTCCTTTGGCCCTTATTCTTTCGGCCAATGTGCCTTGAGGAACCAAATCTATTTTCATTTCTCCCGAATTCATTTTTTGACCGGCGACCGGATTAAGACCTATATGAGAAGCTATCAAATGTTTAACTTGTCCGTTGACTATTAACTTACCTATTCCCTTATCGGGAAATCCGGCGTCGTTGGAAATTAAAGTTAAATCTTTAACATTTTTCTTAAGCAGTTCTTCCGCCAAAGTGAACGGATGTCCGCATACCATAAATCCGCCCATCATTATAGACGAACCGTTTTTTACTTGTTCTATTATTTCCGATGCTTTTTTTATGGGTTTCATTTTAATCTCCGCATAACCTCTACTTTTTAACCTATTAATATTTTATAAAAATATTTTTCAAATATGACAAAATCGCGTCAAAAATTGTAAAATATCATAGGGTAAAACAGGAGAAAAAATGCACAAGGTTCATATAGATCATAGGGACTCTTTGATAAAAGAAAGAATGTCTAAAATTAAAAATAAAATTTTAATAATGAGCAATAAAGGCGGAGTAGGCAAAAGTTCTATTTCCGTTATGCTTGCCAAAGCTTTATCCGAAAAAGGATTTAAGGTTTGTCTTTTGGATGCTGACATACACGGTCCATCGGTAGCAAGAATGACGAGCATAGAAAATATGCAACATGAAGCTTTATCGGAAGAGATAATAAAACCCATAGAAAAATACGGCATTAAAATAGTCTCTATGGGATCAATAGTAAAAGATACCGATAAAGCTTTAATATGGCGCGGACCGATAAAGATAACGGTTATAAAGCAGCTGCTGGCCGATTTCGAATGGGGAGAAGCCGACTATATGATAATAGATCTTCCCCCGGGTACTGGAGACGAACCGCTTTCGGTATGCCAATTTATAGGAGAAATCAAAGGAGCGGTTCTTGTGACAACGGGTCAAAATATTTCTTTCTTGGACGTATATAAAGCCGCAGATTTTTTGGAAAAACTTTCGATAAAACTTCTTTCCGTAGCGGAAAATATGTCGGAATATTCTTGTCCGCATTGCGGTAAAAAATCAAAACTTTTTTACGCCGACAAAGACAAGAAAGAAATCTTAGAAAAAACAAAGAGAGTAGAAATACCGTTTTATCCCAAAGTAATGGAACTGCTCGATAAAGGCGAAATAGAAGATATCTTTAAAGGAAGAGAAGAGCTAAAAGAAAAAATTCTTTCTTTGGCGGATGATACTTTTAAAGGGTAGAAAATTATTAAGACGCGGCGACGGATAAATTAGGTATTTTGTAAAATATAACATATGAAATATGACGTAGCCATAATAGGCGCGGGTATAACCGGCGCGGCTTTGGCCAGAGAACTTTCAAAATACGAACTCAACATAATTCTTTTGGAAAAAGAAATCGAACCGGCTTTCGGCGTATCAAAATCAAATAGCGGAATAATACATTCCGGGACTCAAAATCCTTCCGACTCTCTTAAAGGAAAACTCTGCGTAGAAGGCAATCGCCTTATGCGCGAAGAAATCGCAAAAGATTTGGGATTAAATTTTATTCAATGCGGACAGCTTATAACGGCTTTTGACGAAGAGGAAAAGAAAAAACTTTTTGAAATAAAACAGGAAGGCGAAAAATTAGGCGTACCGGGACTTGAGATAAAAGACAGGCAATGGCTCAACAAAAACGAACCTAATCTTTCAAAAGAAGTAATAGCCGCGCTATTTTCCCCCAGCGCCGGGATCATAAGTCCGTACAGATACGTTTACGCTTTAATAGAAAACGCGACCGATAACGGAGTGATTCTTAAAACCGAATCGAAAGTATTAGCGATAGAACAAAAAGGTCCGAAAGATTTTGAAATAAAAACCGAAAAAGAATATTTTAAAACTTCTTTTGTGGTAAACTGCGCGGGCTTATACGCCCAAGAAATAGCCGAAATGATAGGTATTAAAGACATAAAAATAGTTCCCAGAAAAGGCGAAGAATATCTATTGGATAAAAAGAGAGAAAATATCTCCAACCACATAATATTTCCCCTCCCGTCAAAAAATTCCAAGGGAATATTAATGATAAAAACTTCGGACGGTAATCCTATGATAGGTCCTACCGCCCATGAAATAGAGGATAAAGAGGATTTATCTACTACGGAAAACGGGCTTAACGAAGTTTTAGAAGGAGTTAAAAGAATGATTCCTTCCGTAGACAAATCCGATATAATCGCATATTTTGCCGGACTTAGACCTTCATGCGGAAAAGATTTTGTCATAAGGTATGAAAAAAATCGCGACGGTTTTTTAAATATGGCCGGGATACAATCTCCGGGGCTTACCGCGGCTCCGGCAAGCGCCGCATACGCAGCCGATATCCTTTTTAAAAACGGCTTATCTTGCGCAAAGAAGAAAAATTTCAAAAAATACAGACAAAGGCCCATACATTTATTTCAAATACCTTTGTCTAAAACGGAAGAGTTAATACAAAAAGATCCTTCTTACGGAGACATCGTCTGCAGGTGCGAAATGGTTTCCGCCATGGAAATAAGACAAGCGATAAAAAGAGGAGCTAAGACATTAGACGGCATAAAATTTAGAACAAGAGCTCAGGCCGGCAGATGCCACGGAGGTTTTTGCACGTCGAGAATAATGAAAATATTATCCGAAGAGCTCAACATATCTCCGTTAGAGATAACGAAAAAAGGCAAAAATTCGAATATTATAAAAAGGATAAAATGAAAGAAAGAGAAATAGTTATAATAGGCGCGGGACCGGCGGGACTTGCGGCGGCTTTGGGCGCAAAAGATAAAGGCGCAAAAGATATTTTAATAATAGAAAGAGACCAATATTTGGGCGGGATATTAAATCAATGCATACATAACGGATTCGGTCTACATAGGTTCAAAGAAGAGTTAACCGGCCCGGAATACGCGCAAAGATACGCCGACATGGTAAAATCGGCCGGGATAGAGATATCCGACAGAACATTCGCGGTAAAAATTACGAATAAAAAAGAAATATTTTGCCTTAAACCCGGAGAAATGATGAAATTAAAAGCCAAGGCTATAATTTTGGCTACCGGATGCAGAGAAAGAACAAGAGAAATGATTCCCATACACGGTTTTAGGCCCTCAGGCGTTTATCCGGCGGGGCTTGCTCAAAAAATGATAAACATTGAAGGCTGGATACCCGGAGAGGAAGCGGTAATAATAGGCTCCGGCGATATAGGCTTAATAATGGCCAGAAGAATGATTTTCGAAGGCATGAAAGTTAAAGCGGTAATAGAAATAATGCCTAAAAGCAGAGGACTTAGACGCAATATAAGGCAATGTTTGGAAGATTTTTCCATACCTCTATATCTTAGTCATAAAGTTACTAAAATACACGGGAAAGAAAGAGTTGAAAAAGTTTCGGTTTGCAAAGTAGACGAAAGTTTTAAGGAAATAAAAGACACTTCTTTTGACATAAAATGCGATACGGTCTTAGTTTCCGTTGGACTCATACCCGAAAACGAACTTTTGGAAGCGGCGGGCGGGCTCATAGACAAAAAAACAAATTCGCCGGTATGTTTAAAACCCTATCAAACATCCATAGAAGGAATATTTTCATGCGGTAACTGCAATAAGGTATACGATTTGGTAGACTGGGTAAGCAGGGATTCTTACGAAGCCGGAGGATTAGCCGCTATGTATGCGAATGGAGAATTAAAATGAATAAGTTAGTATGCATCGCATGTCCGGCGGGCTGCGAAATGATTTTAGAAATAAAAAACGGAAAAGTAATATCCGTAAAAAATAATAAATGTCCCAAAGGTTCGACTTATGCCGCGGAGGAGATAGAGTCTCCCAAAAGAGTCATAACGACTTGCGTAAAAACGGACCTTTCCGTAAAATGGCTTCCGGTAAAAACATCCTCCCCCGTTCCCAAAGAAAAGCTTTTCGATTTTTTGGCGGAAATATCAAAAATAAAAATATCAAAACCGGTAAAAGCCGGAGATAAAATCGCGGAAAAATTATTGGGTTTTGAAGGAATCGATTTAATAGCCGGCAGAACAATAGAAATTTAAGTTATAATTTTATTTTAGGCAGGTTTTTAGTAGCGGAATCTTTAAACTTATCGTTAATTTCTTTTTTCCATTTATTGAGTTTTTCTTCGTTTTCTTTTAAAATTTTTTCTAATTTCTCTTTATTTTCGGAAATAATTTTCTCTGTTTTTTCTTTCTGAGCTTTTATTTTTTCGTCCAAAGCCGCTTCAAGTTTTTTCCTGGCTTTTTCCGCCTCTTCGCCGAAGGCTTTTTTCACAGACTGAGCTATTATATCGGCCAAATCGGTTTTTACGGAGATTTTAGGTTTTGAGAAATCTCCTTTTATATAGGCTTGAACCGAGAAAACTTTTGCCGATTCTATCGATTTTTTTAGCGAATTTCTCAGAGGCTCATATTTTATATTGTCAAAACCGGAAGAGATATCGGCATCCTTAAAATATGTTTCCCATAGACCGTCCAATTCGCCTCCTTTAGTTTTAATTTGCAAAGAGGAATCGGTCAAAGCTTTATTCAAAGAAATTTGCATATTTCCGGAACCGAACTTTTTATCCGATATCTCAGCTCCTTTGTATGAAAAATAAGTTTCCGTCTCATAAGGTTTTTCCCATAGCCTGGCTTGAAATTTAAAATTTAGAGACCGAATATCTTTGCTCCCTTTGATCTCGGCTTCTACTGGTTTTTTCCATATCGACGGATTACTCGATATATTATATACGGCTCCGAGATATTCTATCGGATTTTCCGGAGTGAAAATTCCGCTTACGGAAGCCGTTTTAAGCAAAAACGAAGGATAATTTTCCAGCTTTGGAAAATGAACGATTCTTCCTCTTTTTCTTTTTTCTTCGAAGATTTTTTTCTTAGGATTATCCGGTATATATTTTACGGCCTGTTTGGAATAAGAAAAAATCTTATAAAATTTCTCATATATGTCTTTTCCAATAAGCATTTTAGCTATTTGTTCTTTATCCGCCGAGGGAAGTTTTGCCATAGACGAAAGTTTTTCCAAGTCTCTTTTTTTAGCTTCGTTTATTTCCCTGGAATAATAAGATATGTCTTTTATTGCCAAAGAAAGCATTCTCTTATCTTCTTTATATTTATCTAACAATTCGTCTATCTCTTTCTTAAGTTTAGGAAATTCCTTGGCTTGCTTTAGAAAATCTTTTTGACTCTTTATTTTTTCATACCTCGCATTTATTTCGTTAATTTGCTTTTCATAATAAGAGAAATCCGCTTTGGCGACAGTTTCGGAATATTCTTTCTCATATTTAGAATTAATTTCGTTTAATAATTTTATCGTCTCAAGCTGAGAAATATCGGTTTTTATGTCGCTTATGGTTTCTTCTTTGGCTTGATTTAAGTTGTCCAATGCGAGGGTTTGAGCTTGCGAAGCGTATTCCTTTAAAAACTCGGGCATTTCCGTTTTTGTTATTTTTATTTTACAAGAGGTTTTTCTCAAAGTGGCAAAATTGAGACCTTTTACCGAACCTTCTTCTATTACAAATTTTTTTTCCAAAAGCTGTTTTCCGTTAAGCAAGAATTTTAATTTTTCAAATTCAAAAAGATTTCTATACTCATTATTAGAATCTCCGGCTTTAAAAGAATAAACTTCCAGAGAAGGATTCAAAAAAGATGTTTTTATTTTGCCTATTTCCACCTTGGCTTCAAAAACGCTTTCCAAAGATTTTATCGCCCCCCATTTAAGCAAAGGATCAAAAGCGAAATAAAAAAAAGCCCATACCAGTAAAACTAAAATTATTCTCGGTATAAGGTATCCTTTATTCATTTTTAATCCCTAAAATACCATTCGAAAGCCCAGCTTGTTTTCATAGCTTTTACTATTTTGGAATTTGAAATTTTATCTTTCATTTTAGCGTTATAAACTTCTCCTATTTTTTTACCCGCCAAATAAACCGGAAAAAAGAAAATCAAACCCAGAATAATACCGCCCATAACCGTAGTATTATTAAAATCTGTCCAAGGAATTATCGGCATATTGTAAATTTTAACGAAAAAAGGATACAGTTTCTCCGAATTTAAAACCGCATAACCCAAAGGATCGGTAACTTTATCAGTAAAAAAATAAAGTCCGGAAAAAAACGCGGTAGACACAAAAGCGAAAGGGATGTTCGCCTTTGTAGACATCATCGCTATGAATATGATTTGAGCGGTAAGATTATTTTTTGGGATTATTCCCAAGGCAAATCCGAAAGCTATGCCAAGACCTATTTGCCATGGGAGATTTTCCTTGGTAAGACCTTTAAAAAATTGCCTCAAAATAGAAAGAGGATTCATATTAAAATTTTAGCAAATTTTAATGTTCGTGGGGATGCTCTTTTCCGGCCGATCCCGCTACGGTAAGATAAGCGTTTTTAACTCCTTTTACGCCTTTTAATGAGTTAAAAAGATTTTCTATTTCCGAGCCTTTTCCTTTGACTACTACTATTTCAAAACAATTATCGTGATCCAAGTGTATATGCTGAGAAGATATTATAAGATGATGAAATTCGTGCTGTATGTCCGTGAGAGTTTCCGATATCATTCTTTTCCTGTGGTCGTATACCAGAGAAAGCGCCGCAGCCACTCTTTCTCCGGACATTTTAGATTTTTCTAACAAATAAGAATTTATAAGATCGGATATAGCTTTTGACCTTGTAGGATATTTCTCTTTTGCTATCTGCTCGTCAAATCTTAACAGTAAATCGTCTTCCAGAGATACGCCGAATCTTTTTAATTTTCCCATAACCTTATTATACAAAAAAACAGAAATTTTATTGGATTAAGATAAGCGGGTTATTTTCAGTTATATTTTTTAATAGCGGTTATTATAAAGTCTTTCTTTTCTCTTATGGTTATATTTCTAAAACCGCTATTTGAAAGAATTATTTTAAAGGCATTATCGTCCGGTAGGAGATCTTTTTCCACTTCTTTACCCGCTTTCTTATGTATTCTATTTATTTCTTTTCTCATAAGCGAATGAGCTATTATCAATAATCCCCCGTTTTTAAGTACGGTAAAAGCCTCGGAACATGCCGATAACGGTTCGGAAAAATGAGGAAAAACATTATACATAACTACGACATCGAAAAAATTATGAGGG
Organism: Elusimicrobiota bacterium; assembly: GCA_012517235.1. Classification (GTDB taxonomy): domain Bacteria; phylum Elusimicrobiota; class Elusimicrobia; order Elusimicrobiales; family UBA9959; genus JAAYVI01. The sequence goes on from JAAYVI010000037.1 coordinate 25,700, forward strand.
AAAAAGTGTTTTTTTTCAAAATCAATAGTATAAATTTCGGCCAGAGGATATTTTTTTCGGGCTATTTTTACCATCTCGGGAGAAATATCGCAAGCAAAAACTTTTTTAAAACGAGCTATTAAAAAAGGCAGCATTATTCCGGTTCCGCATCCCACGTCGATAACGGTTTTTCTTTGAGTATTTTTAGGAATTAAAGAAATTTTTAAAGCCGTAGAAAAATCACACGGCTTATGTATTTTATCCCATATTTTTGCTCTTTTTGAAAAAAAAGTCTTTACTTTTTTTACCATTTTTAATCCTCAATTTGAAATTTTACCGGTAAGACTCCGTAAGACTTTACCGGTAAGCCGTTTATAATAGCCGGAACAAATTTTGCTTTTTTAAGCGCTTCCGCTACGGATTTTGAAAACTCTTCTCCGGAACTTTCTATTATCGAAAAAGACGATATCTTTCCGGTTTCGTCTATAAATATTCCCACTTTCACATAACCGCTTTTTTTCATTTTTCTCGCGGCAATCGGATATCTCGGAGAAAATGTCCCTATTATTTTAGGTTCTTTTGATAAAGTATAAACATTGTTTCTTTTATCGTCCGGAAAGTCTCCCGTAATTTCTCCGGGATATTCGCCTAAAACCTCTTTTGTTTTTTCTAAATTTATATTGCCGCTTTTTTTAAAAACATCTTCTTCTCCGCCGATTTTACCGGAATATTTTGCATATTGACGAGAATTATTGGAATAATTCAAAAAAGATATTTCAAAGACTTTTTCGCGGCCGTTTTTAACGGCAGTCGATATTACGCTAAAAAATAATAGCGCATGAACAAAAGCGGATATAAGAAAAGAAGAAGACAATTTTTCGTCTATTTCTCCAGACATTCCAAACAATAATCTCCTTTTTTAGTTTTTCTTATTCTCGTTTCCATAACCGATTCGCCGCATTTATCGCATTTTACGGACTTAAATATTTTAGCTCTCGCGGGCAAAGGCATTTTAATTCTTTTTATATTCAACAAATCTTCGTCTTTTTTAGTTAAAAGCTTTTTTTCTCTTTCTTTTTTAATTTTTTTAAATAGCGATTTTTCTTTATCGTTTGCCTTCCCGTGCAAAACTTTATTCATAAGAGAATAGAAATTTTCTTGAGCTTTATCGTTATTTTCGCTTTTAAAAGAGACTCTTACTCCTTTACCGTCTTTTCTGCTTAAGAGGAACAAAACCATTTTACCGTAATCTTTAAAGATAAGATTTCCTTTTCCGAAAGTACATCCGGTTAAAACGCTTACCGCATCCACAAAACAAGAGCTATTTTCTACTATGGCAACTACTTCTTCGTCTTTGGCAAAAGAAGATTTTAAATTTTTCATCGCAGCCTTGGCGGCTCTATACCCCATTAATAATCCTCCGCATAAATGTCCGTGGAAATCAACGCATTTTTTTAAGTCTTTTTTCATATCGTCCTCCTTTTCAATACAAAGCGTAGATTTTATTGTCTTTTTTTATTATTTCGCAATCCACTTTGAATATTTTTTTTGCGGTTTCCGAGGTAAAAGCTTCGGTTTTACCCGCAAAAACTATTTCCCCTTTATCGAGTATTAGAATTTCCGAACAAAATCTTAAGGCCATATTCAAATCGTGCAAGACGCATATCGTAACCATATTTTTTTCGACTGTTTTTTGCGCCGTCAACCTCATTATTTCGGACTGATTTTTTATATCCAAATTATTTAAAGGTTCGTCCAAAAGCAATATTTCGGGATCTTTTGCCAATGCTTGCGCTATTAAAGTTTTCTGCAGCTCCCCTCCGCTTATTTCTTCCACACTTTTATCTTTTATATGTTCCAGCCCCAATTCTTTTATTACTTTGTAAACGGATTTTCTATCGCTTTCCGTTTCATAATACGACATGAATGGTATTCTTCCGGATAACACGCTTTCTATTACCGTCATATTAGGAAGGGAATCCGGTTTTTGGCGAACATATGCCATAAATCTGGAAATTTCTTTTAAAGATATTTTTTCCAGGTTTTTTCCTTCTATTAATATTTCTCCTCGTTGCGGAGACAAAATAGAAGCGATATTTTTTATTGTCGTTGTTTTTCCGCAGCCGTTAGGCCCCATTAAAGCGGTAAATATCCCTCTTTTAAAACAATGGGATATTCCTCTTAAAACACGGTTTTTTCCGTATGAAAAGCAAAGAGATTTTAGTTCTATCATTTTTGACCTTTTAAAATTAAAAAAATTAATAATGGTATTCCCCAAAATGATGTTATTATGCCTACGGGTATTACGGCCGGAGCTAAAATAAATCTTGAAACCATATCGGAAAGGAGAAGCACTATTGAACCTAAAATTGCTGACATAGGTAAGAAATATTTATTGTCGCTGCCTACGATAATTTTTGCCAAGTGAGGCGAGATCAGCCCTATAAAACCTATTACTCCCAAAAAAGCCGTCGTAGCGGCCGTAAGGACAGATATTAATAGTATTGAAATTAGATTAAATTGCTTCACTTTTACTCCTAAAGTTTTTGCTATGTCTTTTCCCCATAAAATAGCATTGAGTTTAGCGGCCGAAAAGAAAAAAAATAAAAATATCGGAATGAAAAAAAACAAAATGATATAAACAAATCTATAATCTCCTTTAGATATGTCTCCGAAAGTCCAAAACAGAGTCGCCGCGGCTTTGGTTTCGCTGGTAAAATATTGCATAAACATCGTAATCGCTTGGAAAAGAGAGCCCAATGCGACACCCGTCAAAACAATCGTATTTGGGGCGGCATCTTTAAAATAAGCCATTAAAAAAACAAAAAAACCGGCGGATAAAGCTCCGATAAAAGCAAATACTACCGTCACGGGATAGGAGGATATGGAAACCGCTTCCCCGTAAGAAGACATCGTTCCTCCTCCTAAAAAAATTATGGCAAAAGAAGCACCGAAAGCCGCTCCCTGAGATATTCCCAAAGTAAAAGGGGAAGCCATAGGATTTTTTAAAATATTTTGAGCTACCGCTCCGCATAAAGATAAAGATGCGCCGGCAAAAATTGCGCTAATTATTCTAACAACTCTTATGTTAAAAAATACGTATTTTTCATTTTCAGTGAGACTACCGCCGAAAACCTTGAGTGGAGATATGGCTATTTCACCCATAAAAGAAGATAAACCGAATAAAAAAAATAAGAAAATAAAAGAAGAAAATAAAAAAATCAGTTTTAACTTTTTTTTATTTTCATGCTCTCGATAAAACTCAAATTCTTTGGAAATATATTTCATCTTTTTGCGATATTCTCTTATAAAATCTTTTTTCTTCGGTAAAATAATGATATACGTCTTTACCTAAAAAATCTTTGATTATTTCCGCGGCTTTTTTATCAATATTCAAATCAGAAAAACTTTCCGGAAAAAGAATTTTTCCTATAAAATACGCGTTTGCAAAAACTATTTCGACATTCGTAGTATAATAATTGTAGGGTAAAGTAGTATAAACATTTCTTTTTTTGAAAGCTTTTAATGTAAGATAATAATTTTTACTTTTATTATAATCGTCTATGAACGCATCCAGCCCTCCAGAATCTAAAAATATATACTCCGGATTTAAAACGGCCAACTTTTCTTTATCTATGAAAATATGAAGCGGTTTTTCTTGAGAATCTATTACGCTCTTTAATCCTAATAGAGAAAAAGGCTCATATAAGTATTGAGTACTAAGTATTCCTTGAGAACCCTTAAATCCCAATCCTCCTACATAAATTTCCGGATTTAATTTTCCGGCCGAACGTTTGGAGAGGTCCGAAACATAATAATCTATTCTTTTTAACAAAAAATTAGCTCTATCCTCGGCCGCTAATATCTTTCCCAAAGAAATCAATGTTTTCTTAAATTTTTCCAGCTCAAAAGTCCCCAAGTTCCCATAGTCGGCGTTAAATACGGGGATACCGGTTTTAGCGGAGATTGACGAAGACAAAGCAAAATCTGCCGAACAAAGAACTATCAAATCGGGACGCAGCATCAATATTTTTTCATAATCCGGAATTTTATCCGGTCCGCCTTCGGAAATAATAGGCAGTTTTTTAAAAATTTCTCTATATGCCGCGTTATAAGGTCTTCCTTGAGGATATTTTATTTCTATATTTTCCGTAGCTATAAGTTTTTCTGTTTTCCCCAAGTAAGAGATTAAACGAGCTGCGCCCGGCCCGATCGCTATTATTTTTTCCGGAGTTTTAGGCAGTTCTATTTTTTTCCCGTAGGAATCGTAATATATTTCGCAAAAAGAATTTGAAATTAAAAAAAATATAAACAATAAACAATTAATTTTTATGGTTTCCATACCAGTATTCCTTTCAAAGCTTGCGTTTCCATTATGACTTTATCCGATGGGAACTCTTTTTTTAAAAAAGAAACTATAAGATTTCTATTCGGCCGCTTACCTTCAAGCCTTACTCTCGAAGATAACTCCCTGTAAGCTTCTTCAATGTCTCCGCGCCAATTCCACGAAGATTCAAAAATTTCTTCTTTAAATTTTATTTTTCTTTTTATCAATATATCCTTAAGATTATAAAATCCTTTTGGCATATACGGAGATATTCCGTGTAATAAAAGAACTTTATCGGCTATATCGTTTTTTCTTTTACCGGCCCATCCTATAAAAACACAATCCCCTTTTGTTAGCGACTCCATTTTTATCACGTCTTCTTCCGTTTTTATCGCCGGAGTCATTGAAGCAAAAGCTATGTCAAAGTATTTATATTTGCCGGCACAATCCCATTGTTCAAAAAGGGCTTGTTCGAAAAAAATATTTTTTATATTGCTATTTTTCACTTGCTTTGAAAAATAATATATCATCTCGCTCGAAAAATCCAAACCAAAAACTTCGGCCGCTAGGTCGGCAAAAAGAATCGAATAATTGCCCGGTCCGCATCCTATATCCAATATTTTTTTATGGTCAAAACAAACTCCCAATTTTTTTAATCTCGACATCGTTTCATTAAAAGATTTTATATTGTCTTTATCGTAAGCTTTAGGGTACTTTTCCGCTTTTATATTCCAAAAATTTTGATTCATTTTTTTTATTTTAAAAAGATGCTTTTAAAGTTACTCCGCCTATCCTTCCGGCCATAGGATATCCGTATTTTTCAGAATATTTTTCATTGAACAAATTTTCGCAATAAGCGGAAAATTCCAAACTTTTATTGTACTTTAATTTATATTCCAAGGCAAAAAGAGAATAAGAAGATAGAACCGCAAGTTTATACTTATATGTTCCGGTTTTATAACTATAAACGGTTTTCTGATTGTCGGTAAATCTCCAAGAACCAGAAAAAGAAGATTTTTGACTCAAATAATATTGAACACCGATATTTGATTTGATTTTTGGCATATAATCCAATTCTTTCGATGTCCCGCTATCGTAGGGATCATAGCCTTTTTTTGATTTTTGAAAAGAAAGATTGGCATAATAATCCATTTTTTTATTTTTTTTACCTCTGTAATCGGCAGAAAAACCGTATATGCGCACATTGTCTATATTATAAACCGCCCTGCCGGAACCCGAGTTGATATCTGTTCTGAACATTATATAATTGTCTATATTGTAGTTGTATGCCGATAAAGTCAAGTAATTCTCTTCTAATATTTTTTTGGAAAAAGAAAATTCCAGAGCCTGATTTTTTTCCGATTTAAGACTATTCGTCCCTCCCGTAATACCGCTCGACCACCAATAGACTTCCGGCATTCCGGGCGTTCTCGATTTAATATAAGCTTTTAAAGAAATCTTATTTTCTTGCGAAAGATTCCAAGATAAACCCGCAGAAGGACTTAATGACGAGTCATTGAGAGTTTTAACAGAAGATCCGTTAATAGGATTAACTTTATAGTCGTCATAACGTAATCCGCCTTCCAATAAAATTTTTTCAGACAGCGAAATTCTATCTTTGGCGTAATAAGCCCAAATTTTCCCCTCTTGACTGGCGGGTCCTCCCGTATAAGTTAAGTTATTGTTATAAGCTAAATCGTAATAATATACGTTAATATCGCCAAAACCCAAATATTTATATTCCGCTCCCATTTCGAAGGAATTATTTTCTTTTTCTCCGGAAACATTAAAAGCGGTCCCCCAGCTTCTATCCGATTCCACTTTTCTATTAAGCACCAATAGTCCGTCTTGATATCCGGTTTTTATAAGATTTGAAGAATAATTTTTCTCAAATCTATTTTCTATATTTTTATACGCTTTAAATTCGCAATAAAACGAATATATCGGCTGTTTATATCCGAAATCAAGATATGTTTTTTCCTTTTCCCAAAAGGCGCCCGGCCCGGGTTGAAATATATTTTGATTTCCGGTGCCCGGAGCTATTACTTCTCCGAAAGCCAAGGGATAGTTCTCATCGTATTTTTGATAAAAAAGAGGGTTAGAAGGGTCCGCAGATTTTCTGTTATTTCTTATAAAACCTCTATTTGTATTGGAATAATTTCCTCCGATTTCCATTAAACCTTCGTAGGGCATATCGAAAAATAAATTTATCCCGGCGTTTTTAGCCGCGTAGTCGTTATTCCAAAAAAATTCGTCCGCTTTCCCGTAACTTGCGCTAAAAGAATATCCGAATAGTCCTTTTTTCCAAGAATTGTATACTCTGTAATTTTGAATATAATCTATATCTTGCGCCAAAGAATAATTGGCAAAAAAACCGCTTTTCATTTCTTCGGAGGGAGGATTTGTTTTTATATTTATTACTCCTCCCAAAGCATTATTGCCGTATTTAACGTCGGATCCTCCTTTTATTAACTCTACCTTTTCTATATTATCCAGAGGAAGAGTAGACCAATCTATATAATACCCTCCGACTACGCCCGCGGCATTAAGGCTTCTTCCGTTAAGATTTAAAAGCAACCTATTTGAAGAAAGTCCGCGAATTGCCAACATATCCGCATTGTCGCTTACTATAGTTCTTCTTCTGATATCTACTTCCGGTTCGTTTTTTAATATGTCCGGCAAATATATATTTCTGCCTTTTTCCACCGATTTAGTCGAAAAATCCGATATATTTTCGTCTTTCAAAGATTTTTCCGAAACTATTATTTCGCTGAAATTACCTTCGTAATAGCCAAAAGCGGATAAATTGTAAAAGGCCAAAATTACAAAAATTGTTATTTTTTTAAAGTCCATACTATTCTCCTGTAACACGTTTATTAAAAATGTAGCATATATGTTTTATTATGTCAATACTCGTCAAGGCCGGTAAAAAATTAGTTTTTTGAAAAATATTTTGATTTTAAAAAAGTAAATATTGAAACTATGGTTAAAAAAAATCCGAAAGAGGCTATAACCGTCGGCCCCGTAGGACTATCTAATTTTGCGGATAAAAAAAGTCCTATCATAGTTATTAAAGTTCCCGAAAACCATGAAAATATTATTCTGGATTTAAACGTACCGCATAAAAGTACCGAAATAACCGCCGGTATTATTAAAAAAGTAAATACCAAGAAAACTCCCGCCAGTTCTACGGAGCTTGTAACTACTACTCCGAAAAGAGAGTAAAACAGAAAATCCCACATTCGAAGATTTTTCAGATTCTCCGATTTAGCCGGATTGAAAGATATGCTCATAAATTTATCTCTAAAAAAATAATGCAAAATTCCTATAAAAGAATATAAAAAAGCCGTTTTTATTATTTGCTCTTTGCTTACAAATAAAATATTGCCTACGAGCATTTCTTTAATATGTTGGGCTTCCGCGGGAAGTTTGTCTAAAATCAAAATACTAACCGCCGCGCTTAACACATACACTATGCCTATAACGGCTTCCTGAGGGATTTCTTTATTTTTTCCTCCTCTGTAAAAAGAAAAAATCACGGAACCCAACAATGTAAAGGCAAGAGAAAAAAAATAAGATCCTCGGCTATGAAGATCTTGACCGAAAAAGATAGAAACTATCGCTCCGCAGGCGGCTAACTGAGCCAAAGACAAATCCGCAAATATTACTCCTCTTGCAAGTATGTGTAGTCCCAAATACGAATGAATTCCTATGAGTATTATCGATACAAAAAAAGCCGGAAGCATAATCTCTAACATAAAATCCCCCGATCTAATCTTTTATTTTTTTTATTATTACGTCAAATAAAGAAAAATAATCCGAAGCCGAATTCTCTCCCGCTACCGACGAAGGTATAACTATTAATCGAGCACCGGTTTTATTTGCTATTTCTTTAGGAGTGTTTAAGGAATAAAAATTATCTACGAGTATTATTTTTATTTTTTCTTTTTTTATAAGCTCAAATAAAAAAGATAAGTGATTTGCATTTGGCGGTATTCCGGGTTTAGGCTCTATATTTGCCGCAACTTGCAAATCGAAAGCTTGAGCAAAATAAATCCAAGAGTTATGATAAGTAATTATTTTTTCTCCGGCAAAAGCCGACATATCGGACTTCCAGACTTTCATTTTATCGTCTATTTTTCGGCAAAAATCCGAATATCTTTTTTCAAAATACTCTTTTTTTTCCGGTTTAATACGCAAAAGACCCAATTTTATATTTTTAGCTATTATTTTTCCGTTTTCCGGATTCAGCCAATAATGAGGATTGCCGAATATATGTATATCGCCGGAAGAACCGTCTATTTTTTTATCCGGTTTTTGCATTATATCTATACCCGCGGAAGCGTCGACATATCCTTCTTTGCCGTAAAAAATTTTTTCGTTTTTTGCGGCATTTATCAAAGAATCCGTCCACATATCCAAATCCAAACCTATTTTTACGACCATATCGGCTTTCTTAAGTTTAAATACCATACTCGGTCTCGGTTCTATAAAATGTATATCGAAACCTCCCGGAGAAAGAGATTCTACGGATACCTCTTCTCCCCCTACATATTCCGCTATGCTTTTCAAGTCTTGAGACGAAGCGATAATATTTATTTTCGCATAGGAAGGAATCGATAAAAACAAAAATAGAGATAAAGATAATATTTTCATTTTTTTCTCCTTATTCAAGTTCGTGACTATGAGGGCCTATGCCGAAAGAAAGTTGAAACCATCCCTCGCTTATATTTTTACCGTTTATGTTTCTATGTTTACCGGTAATTCTCCAATAAGAAGTTTCCGTAAGATGTCTTGTGATTATTGCGGAAAAGGATCTTTCGTAAGATATTTGAGGCCAGGCATTTTCCGAATAATCAAGTCTTACTCCGTAATCCCAATATTTATCGGCTCTATAATTTAAAAAGGAATAAAAGCCGTCTCTATTAAGCGTTCCTACGGGGATATCTCTTTTTAAACGCATCCACTCGTTTTGAAAAGTCCATTTTTTATAGCTATCGGGAAACCACTTAAAGGTAATATCCGCTCCTATCATTTCGACATTATCTTTATGTTCTTGATAATGAGCTCCCCTGCCTTTAAGTCCGCTGAGACCTATTTCAATTTCTTTTTGACCGTTCATATCAAATGATGAATTCCATCTGGCGGTATAAACTTTATCGGAAGGAGAGAAAGAAGAATCGTCGTGAAGGAGAGAATTAACGGTTATAGTCGAACCGGTTATATCGAGAACGCTCGCTTCTTCTTGAGCGTGGCTATGAGCGTTTATATCCCAAAAACCGGCTTGAATTTGACTATAAAAAGGAAAAATGGGAATAAGATATTTTAATACCGCTCCCTGTCCGGCTAACTCGTGTTCGCCGAAAAATTTTTCAAGCATAAGAGGCTTATCGGTAGTAGGTAGATGATGAGTGTGAAGCTTGTTGACTTTGCCAAAGTCAATGTGTATTTTGCCGGCCTCGGCGGAAAAGCCGTAACCCAGATTTAGAAAACTCGCTTTCGCCTCGCAAATTTCGCTTTCATAATCCCCGTCATGTTTATGTATGGCGGTAATTATATCGGCCCTCATTTCGGGGTAAATATAACCTTGAAATGCTATCTCCACTTCGTTAATGGAAAGCTGATTTTTGTCTGCATCTTTGGAATCGTCGCTTATATATCCGACGATATTGCCTAAAGCGCTTATATCGGGAAGATTTAATGTCTTTCCTCTCATCCCCTGTAAAGGCGTGCCTTCGCTTAAAACCGGATTTTCTTGCGCTTTTAGATTGTAAAAAAACATATTAAATATCAAAAGAAAAAGTATTTTTTTCATGTTTAACTCCTTAATATTAAACTATCAAAACGCCTTTTATTAGGCGAGCAATAAAAATTTTATTTGGGATTTTAAGAAAAAAAAGGAGGAGCTCTGGAGAAAGAAAAAATAAAAAAATATTTTATAATAGGCTTATCAGAAAATGATTCGCGCGTCGATATTATTTTTTCCGGTTTCAAAATAAGGTTAGTACCGCAGTCGCAATTGAGCTGCGGAGACATGACACAAGAGCATAAATGGCATTTACCTTCTTTATATTCGTGATTTTTTTCATTTATATGGAAAGCCCAAACGAACGCAATAAACATAGAAAGCAAGAAATTGGCAAAAGGCAAAAAAAGATTTTTTCTATTAATAAAAATCATAGAGGTTCGTCTTTTTTAAGCAAATCGCTTTCCATAAATTTAGCGGTTGACTCGGCCACCATTTTGCCATCTTGAATAATAGAAGAGCTTAATATATGAAGCGGATTCCACGATTTTTCTATTTTGGCATTTATCGACATCTTTCTTCCGCATCGCATAGGTTTTAAGTACTTAACGGAAAGCTCGGCGGTAAAAGCGGCTATTCCGTGATAAAAAAGACAATTTGTCATGGCGCTATCCATAAGAGCGGCGGCTACGCCTCCCTGCAGAAAACCCTTGTAGCCTTCGTAAGCAAATTTAGGCATGAACTCGGCTTCGACTGCGCCCGATTCGGTAAGCCGGAAATAAACTTTCAGGCCTAACGGATTTTTTTCGCCGCATACTATACAAGTGTCGTGGCAAGCATGCAGGCGGGAATGATTTTTCAGGTATTTATTTTCTTTCATTTCATTCGGCAAAAACCGCAGCCGCAACTACGGTTGTCCATACTCCTTCCTTGCCTATGGCCGACTGTGTCATATTCATGGTTTTTACTATCTTCCCGCTCATTTCCCACTGTTTTTCTTTTTCATCCCAAGATGTTTCGCTTGCAAACTCTATTCCCAAAGTAGTAGAAAGCATCAGCGCCGCCAAATCTTCGGCATATTCCCCGGCGGCAAAATCTGTTTCTCCGTAGCTATGATGTTCGGAAATATATCCGTGATTGGCCTTATCCTTGGGTATAGCCAGACCTATTGAGGCGGTGACCAGACGATGATTTTCCTTAACCGCATTTCGCGCCAGAACGGCATGAACTATCTGCCCGCTTTTCATTTTCGCCAATCCCTGTTCGGGTCTTATGAGTTTGCATCCGGGAGGGAAAATGCTTGATACGTGCACGAGGTTAAATCTCGCTATTTTTGCGTCTCTTAGCGCTTCTTCAAAGCTTGCCAGTTTTTCTTTATGTCTGCCAACCCCTTTAGTTAAGAATATTTTTTTTGCCACAAATGAGTCCATTTATCCTCCCGTTTCGAATTATTATACCAAAAAGCGATATTTTTCCATCTGTTTTATTGTCTGCCTTATTTTTGCGAAATCATCCATTTGCTGATCGCCGAATAAAAAGAAGAGCAAGCCAAGATAGGGCAATGCTCATGTTCAAAAGGCAATCTTCCTAAAGTCTTGGTTATAAGCCCGGGCGAGACAAAAAGCGCCTCGTCTATTTTTTTCCCATCCGCGTAAAAACAAACCAGTGCCCCGCAAGCCGAAGTCCAGCCGCAGCCTGAAGTATGGTATTTTATGCAAGAAATGGCATTGTCGCTAAATTTAAGATAAAATTCCATTTCGTCTCCGCAAGGCCCCTTGAAATAAGAAGCCGCGTCGGCATTTTCCATTTTTCCCGAATATTTTTCAATTATCTCTTCTATTATCACAATATTTTTATCTTTGTTCATCGGTTTCCCCGATAAAAATAATTTCTCTGACCTTATCCCATATTTTTCTTATTTCCTCTGCCGCGGCAGAAGAGCCGTATTTAACCAGAGGACGCATATTTTCTATGGCTTTCTCAACACTTTTGTCAAAAGGAATTCTGCCAAGCACTTTTATTTTATTTGAATTACAATAATTTTCTATCTCTTGGCAATTATCCGCATTTATGTCCCATTTATTAATAACCGCCGCGCATGGAATTTTAAAAGATGACGCGGTTTCAAAAACTCTTTTCATATCGTGTATACCGGAAAGCGTAGGCTCCGTTATTATAACGGCCAGATCCGCTGAGGATAGAGAAGCCATAAGCGGACAGCCCGTCCCAGGCGGGCCGTCGACTATTATAAGTCTTTTTTTTTCTTTGACTGCGGTTTCAACGGCCTCTTTCTTTACCCTGCTTACCAGCTTTCCTGAATTTTCCGACCCCGGCTCAAGTCGCGCATGAATCAAATGCCCGTAAACAGTTTTTGAAAAAAACCATTTTCCCGAAATCCTCTCTTTCATTTCTACGGCTGAGACCGGACATACTTTGGCGCAAAACGCGCATCCTTCGCAAGAATAGATATCGACATTAAAAGTTTCATTTATCGCCTCAAAACGGCATATTTCCCTGCACTTGCCGCAAGAAATACATAAAGAAGGATTTATAAAAGCTGTCTTGCCCGAGTAAAAATCATGTGAAGCGATAATTTCCGGCTCTAAAAGTATATGCATATCTGCGGCGTCCACATCGCAGTCTACCGCGACACAATCTCCGCCGGCCAAGGAAAAGAAAGAAGCCGCAAGAGTTGTTTTTCCCGTACCGCCTTTGCCGCTTATTATCACTAATTGTTTCATATTTTTATCTTGCCTAGACAATATATCTTAATATTAAAAGCATGTTTAGCGCGTTTGCTTAATCTTTGCCAAACTAATAATTTTTTCATAAATCTTATCAAAAATACCGGCATATCCTTTAATTTTAATCGCCATTTCACCTCTGGAATAAAGAACCGCTATATCGCGGTCAAAAGGTATTTTGCCGATAACGCTCATTCCTTTTTTTTCAAGCCTTGACGCAAAACTTTCATGGCCTTCCCATCTGTTTATGACAACGCCGAAGGGAATTTGCATCTTTCTAACAGCTTCTGCTGCTATTTCCAAATCGTTCATTCCAAATTCCGTAGGCTCTGTCACTAGAACGCAAAAGTCCGAGCCTTTAACTGCCGCAATCATAGGACAAGAAGCTCCCGGAGGAGAATCTACTATGGCGGTAACTCCAGCCGGAATCCTTTTCTTTACCTCATTTATCAGAAAAGGAGTTTTTATTTCCCCGCTATCGAGTCGTCCTCCTATATATCCTACATTGCCGGAAAAGCCGGATTCTATGATACCTATCCTTTTTGGAATTTCTCTTATGGCTTTTTTTTCACAAACCCATGCGCAAGCCCCGCAATTATGGCAAAGATGAGGAAGAATGAATACTCCCCCTTCCACATTCTTGAAAACATTAATGGCTTTATACTCGCACACCGAAGAACAAAGCCCGCATAAGTTGCAAAGATTTTTGTCTACCGAAGGTAAAAGCGTTGAAATTTCTTCTTTCAAGGAAATATCGGGTTTAAGAAAAATATCCGCATTGGGCTCTTCCACGTCGCAATCGAGCAAAAACGATTTTTCAATGGAAAGAGCCATATTCACGGCTACGGTAGTTTTTCCCGTACCGCCTTTGCCGCTGGCGACGGAAATTATCAAGAAATCCTCCCTATTGCCACCGCTTTTTTTCCGCGAAGCAAGCGAAAACTTTTACCTTCCGAAAGATCGCTAAGAAGCAGAGAAGGATCGCATACAAAAGTGCCGCAGACGCAATCGACATAGTTCAGAAGAGAAGGATGCATCGGAGCCGAAGGGCCAAGAAGAACCTTAAAAGAATCGCGACGACAAGATGAAATTATTTTTTCAAATGTGCCGTTCATAAGCGTAAGCGCGGTTAAAGCTATCACATCAACTTCTCCGAGAAATTTTTCCATTTCTTGGGCGGTTATGTCTTTTTCGCTTTTCGGGGAAAGCTCCGATACTTTAAGCACGCTTGCTATTTCATACAAACGCGTTACGAAAGGAAAATGCCCGATGACAGCCACTTTTTTCCCGGCTCCTCGAGTTTCTATTATTTCCTGCGCATTTATCTCCAAAAAATTAACTTCGGGAAGACAGGAGTTAAGGCAGGCAAAAGCCAAAGAGATCTCCGGTCCCGTGCCTGAAACAAGTTCAGTCGCGATATTAAGAGTATTTTCTCCTTTAAGCTTAAGACCCGCACGCAAACCGCCAGAACAAACCCCTTCTTTTAGGGTACTGGCCAAACCGCAGTATTTTTTACCTTTAGGAGAAACAGAAACCACCCCTGTGGTAAAAAATCCTACGCTTGCCTGCTCTATTGTAAAATCTTTCCCGGCTTGGGAAAAAATCTCATCGAGAAGCGCTATCATTCTGGATTTTTCCCAAAATCGGACAAAACCTGTTCTACGGTTTTAGAGGAAGAAAAACCCGTAACGGCTTTTATTTTCGCGGCTTCAAGAGCAGATGAAGCATTGCCGCCTATATGACCGGCAAGAAGAATTTGGACGCCAAAAGACGACAACTGTCTGACGGCTTCTGGCCCCGCGCCGCTATCGAGTAAAACAGCCGAATTTTTAACCGCCTTGAAAGATGAAGAAGAAGTGTCGTATATTATGAAATACGGCGCCCTTCCGAATTTTTCGCAGAAAGCGCTATCTAAAGTTTCTCCCATTGAAGTAGCGGCTATTATCATATTTCTCCAAAAGATCAGTGCTGGCAAGAGCCGTGATGATCGTGGTCTTTACACGGATCTATATTTCCAAGGGAACTTTCCAGAAATTCCTTTACCGCAGCCGAAGCCTTACCGCAGTAAGTAAAAACCGGCACATTGGCCGCCGCAAATTTATTTATGGCATTGGGGCCCATGCCGCCAGCTACGACATGCGAAACCCGATACTTCAGTATTTCACTGACAGCCTGGCAACCTCCGCCACCGTGCTGGGCAGTATTGGCTACGACTTGCGAAGATTTTATTTTTTCGTTTTCTATGTCCACAATCAAAAAATAGCCGCATTGACCGAAATGCGCTGACACTTCGCTATCCATACCTCTATCATCCGTCAAAGTGACAGCCAATCTTATTTTTTTCATTTTTTCTCCATGTCTTCAAGTTTGGAATTTATGTTTTTCAGCTCTTCCTCAAGAATTTTCTTTTCTTCTTTAAGAGAAGAGACATCCTCTTGCAAATAATTAACGCCATATCCGCGCCTTAAACCTCTCCGAGCCGCAAAACCGCCTCTTCCGGCGCCGCGCCCGCAAGGACCTCTTTTCCAACCTGTCGCAGGCCCAAAACCGGATGGCCCCGTTCCGTCTCTGTATGGCATATTATCCTCCTTTTTTCTTATTTTCAGCTTCCATTATAAGATTATAATGATAGCTTCCTTCTCTTACCAAAACTGTTTTACATAAAGGGCAGGTTTTATTTCTGCACCTTTCACCCTGTATGTGATTTTCCCTGTACCCGCATTTATGGCAGACACAGTATCCGCCAAAACCCATATTTCCTCTCGAGTTCATGATAGATTTTGCTCCTTTTTATGTAAGACAACAAAAATCTCTTTTACTTCCCGCGAGACGGCTTTTACAATCTCTCTCATCTCTCCCGAGCTCAAAAGCTTCATAAGTCCGCCGTTCATCATGGCAATATATGTTTTGCCGTCTTTTTTTTCATAAACAGAAACAGCTTTGGGAGAAAAAACCGAAATTTTTTTTCTTGAATCTGCGGAAAACATCATTGAAGCAAACCCGCCATGGCAGTAATGTATAATCGCAATTCTTCCGACAGGAGACCCTCCGTTTGCGACTATTTCGCTTCCTTGATCTATTACGCCGAAAAGATGCCAGCCTTTTTTATTTGAGATTCTCTCTTTTATAATGTTTATGGTTTCCTCATAACCGTAAGCGCTGGGAAATTCTTTTATCATAATATTTAAAAAAGATTCCCTTAATAAAAAAGCCGCAAACAGGATAATGCAGACCGATATAAAACAAAATGTCATTTTACCTCCCGATTTTCTTTTTTACACTTTTCGCAAAAGCCATAAAAATGCAACGAATGTCCTTTTATAAGAAAATTATGCCGGTTTGAAAGAGTTTTTTCTATTTTATTGAAAAAATCTCTTTCTTCGTCCATAAAGTCATAGTATTCCATTATTTTTCCGCAATTGGAACAAACCAGATGATGATGGTGGCTGCCGCCTTCATGCCCGTCGGATAATTCATATTTGGCTTTTCCCTCTCCAAAATCAAATCTATTTAGCACACCCGACGAAGACAAGGCAGATAGCGTGCGATAAACGGTAGCTATTCCAAGCCCGGGATATCGCAGTGCCAACTTGGCAAAGACCTCTTCGGCAGTAAAATGGCCTTTTTCATGGTGAAAAAAATCAACTATTGCCCGCCTTGGACCTGTAATTCTGCCGCCGCTTCTGTTAAAACAACCGCGAAGACGACCTTCGCGGCAACATGAAAAATTTAATCTTGCATTTTTTTTATTGATATTCATTATCAATAAGATATCAAAAAAAAATAAACCTGTCAAGTATAAGATTTTTTAAAGTTAATTATTTTGTTTTAAATATCCTTTTACAATATGCTTAAAATAAAAAGATTACTCTAAAATAATCCGTATTTAACCTTTTAATTATTATATTGAGGATTTTTTTATTTTTTCTCTATTTTCCGAAGAGACTGTTTTTTTATTTGTTTTTTTTCTATTGGATTTGCGGTATTTTCTCGGTATTCTTTCCCAATATCTTATATCTCCTATATCCACGTGAACGAATCCCATGGTAGGGTAATATCCTACTCCTCCGGCTTCCAATTTTCTGGCAAAATTCTTTATAGCCCTTGAAGAATACCCTTGAATTTTTATATCCGCCGCCCACCCCAACATATGAAGGCTTTGCTTTGCCGCTCCCGGCACTATCTCGTTTAAATCTTTTGTTCTATATCCGCTTAAAAGTATTATCCCTTTTTTGCCGAACTTGTCTTCAATCGCGTCCAATATTTCGACCAAAAGCTTAGGTGTTTTTATTTCCGCATCCTCCAAAGAACAACGCATTATATGTTTTATAGACTCAAAAGCCTCTTCTAAATATGCCCCGTCCTTATCCCTGTATGTGACGGTAATACTTTCCCCCGTATCTTTTCTCGTTATAGTTATATTTCCGTTTCCCCCTAAATTTTTAGGTTCCGGTTCGACTATGGGATAGGTGCTTATGAATATTTCTTCGCCGTATTCTCCGCTGGTTTCCACAAATTCTATATCTTGCTCATTATATGTTACCGTGGATAGTTCGCTTTCAAATTCTTCGGTGGATTCCTGCAAATCGAAAGAAGAAGTCGAAGAAGAAACCGAATCGGGTTCGAGTGTGGGTAAATCGGAAAGAGACAAAGCCGCATTACCGAGAAAAATCATTTCGGCTTGAGCAAAAGAAGCAAAAAACAAAATTAATGCCGCTTTTAGAAACATTATTTTAATTTTAGCAAATAGAAAAGACAAATGCGCAATATTTATTTTTGTTGGTCGGGGCGGCCGGATTTGAACCGGCGGCCTTCCGCTCCCAAAGCGGACGCTCTAGCCAGCTGAGCCACGCCCCGAAAAATTTATAAGAACAAAAAAATCAATACATGAAAATTCTTAAAGTGATATTTGCAAATATGCCGGCGGCCATATCGTCCAAAGTGATCCCCAATCCGCCTTTTATGTTTTTATCAAGCCATCTTATGGGCCAGGGTTTTAATCCGTCATATATCCTGAAAAAAACAAAAGCGATTATCAAATAATTAATTTCCTTAGGTAAAAAGACCAAAGACAGCATATAACCCGCCGTTTCGTCTATTATTATTCTTTGATCGTCTTGAGTTTTATATAAAGCGGACGCCCCGGATGCGGCCGCAAATGACAAAAAGCAAATTGCCAAAGAAAAAGCGAAATAGATATTATCGTTAAAAGGGAAAAAATAAACCAAAACAAGACCGAATAATGTTCCTATGGTTCCGCCGCCGTAATACTTGCCGGTTAGCTTATAAGGCAATTTTCCCAAATAAAAATCGGTGGCTAAAAATTCCCAGATTTTTTGACTATTCATAAATTAATTATATCAAAGTAGGAGATTAATAAAAAACGAAACCTTAGGCCGCCGTATTTTCGTAATACTCTTTTCCCAAATGCGTTATCAATGTTTCTCCCATAAGATGTCTTAAGTTATTTTCCAGTTTTTCCAATTGGACGAAAAGATCGTTTTCGGGATAAACTTCTTTTGCGTGCATCGGACTTTTGAAATAAAAAGAGAGCCACTCCTGTATGCCGGCAAGACCGGCTCTTTTGGCCAAATCCATAAACAATACAAGGTCCAAAGCTATGGGAGCCGCCAATATCGAATCGCGGCATAAAAAATTTATTTTTATTTGCATAGGATAATTCAGCCATCCGAATATGTCTATATTGTCCCAGCTTTCTTTATTATCCCCTCTGGGAGGGTAATAATTAATTCTTACCTTATGATAAAGTTCTCCGTACAATTGAGGATATTTTTCCTGTTCCAATATGCTTTCCAATACGGACAATTTGCTAACCTCTTTTGTTTTAAAAGAGTCGGGGTCGTCCAATACCTCTCCGTCTCTGTTTCCCAAAATATTTGTCGAAAACCAGCCGTTTACTCCTAACATTCTGGCTTTCATACCGGGCGCTATTATGGTTTTCATAAGAGTCTGACCCGTTTTAAAATCGGCTCCGGCCAAAGGAACGCCTTTCGACAAAGACAGAGATATCAAAGCCGGTATATTGCAAGAAAGATTGGGAGCCCCGTTTATAAAAGGCAGCCCTTCCATAATGGAGGAATAAGCGTAAATCATGGAAGGAGATATGAGAGGATCGTTATTTTTCAGTCCTTTTTCAAACTTTTCCAAAGAAGAATGGACTTCGCTTTCTTCTATGTAAACTTCGGTGGAAGCGCACCAAATCATAACGGCTCTGTCTAATTTATTTTTCTTCTTAAAATCTCTGATATCTTTTCTAAGCATTTCGGCCAATTCCATCTTATTTTTGGCTTCCTTAATCCATGAACCGCTGAGATTTTTGACATATTTTCTGTCAAATACGGCTTTCATAGGTTTATACGAAGAAAGTTCTTTTTTCAATCTTTCTATGTGCGGTCTGTCCAAAACGGAGGCCTTTTTGGCGGATTCGTAAAGGTTTTCGTTAAAAATATCCCATCCGCCGAATACCAGATCTTCAAGTTCGGACAAGGGAACAAAATCTTTTATCAAAGGACATCTTTTCTCCGTTCTTTTTCCGAGCCTTATTCTTCCCATTTGAGTAAGAGAACCTATGGGCTTATCTTCTCCTTTTTTTATACCTTCTACTCCGCCGATTATGGTGGTAGTAATCGCTCCGCAAAATCCGGGTATTAAAACTCCGAGTTTTCCTTTGGCGGGTTTTATTTTATTTTTCATTTCCATCCTCCGTTAAAATTCCGTTCAAAACTTTTCTCGTATACATTATTCTCTGTAAAACCGTAAAATGCGAAATAGCCGCAACTAAAATTATACCTATTTCGGTTTTGTTTAACAAAACCGACAAGGCTATGACTATAAGTCTTGCAAGTCTATCGCCTATCCCGACAGAACAGCTTTTAATTTCTTTTTCCGCTCTGGCTCTCGCATAAGGAACGGTCAGAGCGCCTATCATGGCCAGAACGCAATATAGAACTTCAAGGGATTTGCCCTGTACGGAATAAGCGTAAGCAAAAGCCGCCAGAACCAATCCTTCCGTATATCTGTCTATGACAGAGTCGAAAAAACCGCCGAACTTTGTTATTTGTCCAGTATGCTTGGCCAAAGCGCCGTCTAATACGTCAAAAATCCAGGTAAAAATAACTATTATTATTCCTTTTTTAAATTCTCCGCGGGCTATATGATAAACCCCAAAAATATTAAGCCCCGCCCCCAAAAGAGTCAGGTGATTGGGACGCAGAGACAGTTTTTCGAATATCGGAGCTATCGGAATAAAAAGTTTCATTATCAACGGGTCAAGTTTTCTCATTTTTTACCTCAATTTTTTCCCAAACGGAAAGCAAAGGCAAAAGAAAAGCCGCGGCGGAAATAAAAGCGCAAAATATTCCCATAACCGAAACCTGTCCTATGCTTTTTAATCCCTGATGATTTGCCATAAGCAAAGTAGAAAATCCCAGCATCGTAGTTAAAGCGGACATAAAAACCGCCGGACCGGTATGAGTAAGTACAAAATATACCGAGTTTTTTCCTTCCTGTTTATATCGGCTATAAAAATATTCTCCGTAGTCCAGACCGAGACCGAATATCAAAGGCAGCATAAGAACATTAAAGAAATTCAAATCTATGGAAAAAAACAAAAGTCCGCTTAAAAGAAGCAAAAGAGTTACGGCCAGATGCGCGGAAAGAAAAAATAGAGCTTTAAAACTTTTATAAGCCAAAAATATCGGAAGCAAAGTTCCGAGAAAAGAAAGAACCATTATTATTTTTCCGTCCTTTTCTATCATCCTTAAAATTTCGGAAAATATCACCGACTCGCTTACCGGATGAAGGGTTTCGTCGCCCGCGGGCAAGTCTCTTATTTCATCGGAAGCTTTCCTCACCAGCAAGACATCGCTTAAACTTATTTTGGGAAATATGTAAACGGCCGTCTTTCCGCTTTCTCCGTAAAACATTCTATATATTTCCTTAGGTAAATTATTTTTTGTAACCTCTTGAGGAGTTAAAAGTTTTTTAACGTCTTCTATTTTCTTTTTTTGTTCTTCGCCTAAAGAATTTAAAGCGTTATCTTCCAATATTTTTTTAATTTTTTTTAATTCCGATATTTTTTCTTTTTGGTCAAAAGGCATAAATGTCAAAACGGAAGCATGAGAATCTATGGTAGTATCGGGATTTTTTTCCTTTGAAGACAATAAATCGGAAACCTGTTTTGCCTGATAAAGAGATTTTACAAGAACTATATCCGGGGTAAGAGAGGTTCCTATTATATCGTTTACTCTCTTATCCAGAGCGAAAGAAGGTATATTTGAACCCTGTATTTTATTAAAATCGTATTCGAAAGATAATTTTTTGATATTGGCAAGAGAATAAAAACATAATATGAAAATAAGCGATAACGAAACAAATCTTACTGAGATTTTAGGAGCCTTTAGAGAAAAAGAGAAAGCCGGCTTATATTTGGGTTCTTTTATTTTTTCAAAGAGTATTATCATCGCCTGATGCAATGTCATGAAAACTATAAAATTTATCACTACGCCGGCTCCGGCTATTATGCCGAATTGAGAAAAACCCTTAAACTCTGCTATGGCCAAACTAAAAAAAGAAGAACAGGTAGTCATAGCGGCTATGAGCAAAGAAGAACCAGCCGTCAAAAAAGACGTTTCCATCGCCGATTCGGAAGAAGCTCCCGAGATTTTTTCCTCCATATACCTGCTGTAAAAAACTATTCCGTAATCCATACCTATTCCCATAAGTATGGAAAAGAGAAAACCGCTTATTATATTGAGATATCCGACGGTCAAATACGCAAAAGCCAAAGTTATTATTATTCCCAAAAAAAGAGGTATCCCGACCAAAAACGCTCCTCTTATCTGTCTGAAGAAAAAAAACAAAATGAAAGAACCCAAAAGAAGAGAACCCGCTATGGTAAATCTTATATCCTTGGTAAGCTGATCGTTCAAATCTATTTGCTTTTTATATCTTCCGGTTAACTCTACGGATAAGTCCTCTCCGTAGGATTTAGGATTAAGCGAAGCCGCCAAACTTAGAACATTTTTTTCCAATTCTCTTGAAAACTTCAAATCGCCGGCCAAACCGTTAGGTTTTATCAAAAGAACAAGTTCTTTACCGTCGGAACTTTCGTAATATTCCCTGAAAACGTCTTTACCTTCGTATTTTTTCTCTATATCCGAAAGATCCAATTTATAGTCTTCCTCGAGCAGATCTATAAACAAAGGATTTGCTTTCTTTTTTTCAAAATCTATCTTTTTCTCGACCCTTTTTCTTATTTCCCTAAGGTCGTCCAAATCCGCAAATAAAAGCTTTCTGTCTTCAAAAAACTTCTTCGGCTGCTTCCAATTCACATATTTTACTTGGGGAAGTTTTTCCAATTCTTTGGTAAAAACGTAGGAAAAATTTTTTGCCGCTTTGGGGTCTTTGGATTTTACCACGGCCACCAAATATCCGGTTCCGCCGAATTCCTTTGTCACTTCGTCCAAAGTAAGAACGCTTTTGAAGGTTTTTGGAAGTAAAGATTCGAAATTTGCCTCAAATTTTATTTTGACGGCAAAATAAAAAGAGAAAAGCGATATAAAAAAATAAAAAAAGATTATTTTAAGATAATTTCGGCGCAAAAAAGCATTGTAAGATTTGAAAAATTTATTTTTCATCGGCCAATCGATCCAGTCCGCAGTTTTTGGCCAAATCGGCTATAGCCATATTATAATCGTAAATAGATTGATAATAATCTTTTTGAGCCTGTGCCCTTGCGGCCAATCCTTCCAGAGCTTCTTTTACGTCTCCGGTACCCAATCCGTAAGTAAGCCCCGCCGACATAACCCATTTTTCGGCGGCATCCAAAGCCTTTTTCATAGATATCACATTTGCCGCCGCTTCTTTGGCCGTATAGTAAGAATTTTTTACCTGAAGAGTTATTCCTTCTCTGGCAAAGCGCTCTTTCGCTTTAAGCTGGTCCACTTCGGCTTTTTTTTCGGCAATTTTGGCTTTAAGCGTTTTGGGCGAGAAGTCGAATTTTGCCCCGACGGCGGCTCCTCCGTATAAATTATTATAATTATCGTTTAACCAGGGATTCTTTTGATCTTTCGCCGTCCAGGCTTTATCGTAAACAGCTTCTCCGGCCAAAAAAAACACGGGATACCTGTCGGCCTTTTCGGCTTCCAAAAGAAAAGATTTGGCTTTTATTCCGTCGGATATCATAAACCATTCCGGTCTTTTCCGGAAAGCCAACGACACGTAATAATCCGCGTCTTTAAGTTCGTAAGGGTCTCTGGCGAGCTTAACGTCTTTTATATCAAAATTCTCGTCTTCTTTCATTCCCATGGAACGCATAAGAGCCAGACGAGCCATTATGACGCCTTTATCCGCTTCGTTTAAGTATTTTTCCGCCGTTCCCAAATAGAATTTGAGTTTTTCCAGATCGCTCTTTTTAATTTCTCCGGACCCGCTTTCGTATAACTGCGAAGCTTTTGTCACGGCATCTTCCAAAATTTTTTTTACCTCTTCGACCGTTTTTTTAAGAGTTCTTGCCAGCAAAAGAGAGTAATAATATTTTTTAACTTCGTAAGCTATTTCGTTTTCTTTTTGTTTTTTTTCGCTTTTTGCGACTTTTATTCCGTGTCGAGCGGCGGCGGTATAAGCTTCTATTTTCCCCCACGTATATATCGGCATTTTAAATTCTATTTTACCGTGAATATAAGGTCCCCATGTGCCGTAATCTCTTTCGTAAGAATATGCGTCTCCCGTAATTTTATACATAGGCGCGGCATAAGTAAGAAAAGAAAATTTCGGATTTGACGCGTCTTCGGCCTGTTTTTTAGCCGATTCGTACTTTACGGAATTAAGAGAAATTTCCGTTATTTCCGGATTATTTTCGTATGCGTATGAGACGCAATCGTCAATGCCGTAATAAGTTTGGGACTGAGCCGAAGAAGCAAATAAAAAAATTAAAACAAGGAAAATCATTTTTTAGTATCCGCGGAATTTAATTTTTTCCTCATTAATTTCAACAATTCCTGAAAACCTTTTTCTTTTATTATGGACATATGCTGATTCCTATATATCAACAGCAAACTGTCGCCGTCGGTTATCACATCGTAAATACGCCAATTCCCCGACTTATTTTTAAGCAGGAATTTGGTAGAAAGAATAAATTCGTCGTTCGGATACGTTATTCTAACTCCGACTTCCCTGTCTCCGGACGGCATTTTAGATTCCGAAAGGTACTCTATTTTAAGATCCTTATTGAAATAAGATCCTATCTGAGGATATCCGATTTTTTCGACCAGAGACGAAAGGAGATCGGCATATTGAATTTTTTCGCTTTCTTTTAAGGAGCTCCATTTGTTTTTGAGTATCAGCGAAGCCATTTCTTTCAAATCCAGTATCGAACTTATTTTCTCTCTTATTTTAATTCGAGATTCTTTTTCTTCCTTGGAAATTCCTTTTTCGTTTTCGTCCTTATACTTTTTCGCCGTTTCTATTAAAAGCTTAACGCTATCGGTAGCCGGGGTTTCGGATTCTTGAGAAAAACAAAAATTAAGAGTCATATTAAACGTCAAAACGATAAGTAATATTTTTTTCTTTGTCATAATTCCGCTCCCGAATTGCAAGAACAAGGCTTTATTTTATAATATTATTTTAGCATAATCGGAGGGGCGATGTTTTCTTATTACAAAAGACTTAAAAAGGATTTGGATTTTTGCGCTCAGGAAGGAATTACAAACAAAGAAACGGCCGATCTTATATACGATAAAATCTATTCAAGAAAAAAAAATCTTCCGGAGGCGTCGCTAATAATAACGATATTGGGAGCGGTTTTAATAGCCGCGGGAAGCATATTAATAATATCTCACAATTGGAATAAAATATCCGACGTGGTAAAGATATTGTCTTACTTAATTCTATATGCCTTGGTCGGAACGGCGGCCATTAAGGCGCAAGAAAATTCGCCCGTAAAAATGAGCGCGGCGATTATATGGTTTTTCATGCCCATAATAGGATTCGGTTTATACGGACAAATATTTCAAATTTCATCCGACCCTTTAAAACCTTTTATGGCTTGGGCGATAATAAGCGCTCCTTTAGTCTGGTTTTTAGAACAAAAAAAGTTATTGTTTATTTGGGAAATTCTTTTCTATGGCATTCTGTTTTTCGGATTTTCGAAAAGCAGCTTATTCGAACTTTATTCGAATAAACCATTGGATATCTATTTTATTCAAACTTTTATTTTTTATTGCGCCTCGTTTTACTTTTTAAAAACGGCCTGGGAAAAGTTTTCTTCCCAAAAATGTCCTTCCAGAATTTTTGCGGCGGCGATGATTTATCTTTTCTTTTTTTCATATTCGATTATAAGAAACGAAAAATTCTTTTTCTTTTCTCTGTTCTTTGCGGCATCGGCTTTATTCAATGCTTGGGAAGAGGAACTACCTCGATTTTATTTTATAGTTTTTTCTTTTCTTTCTTATATTTTTTCCTTCAAAAATTCGTTTACATGGTCTCACGGATATATGCCGGACTTTAACTCGGTTAAAACCTGGCTCGCTTTCCTCGCTTGTCTTTATTCTTTAATTTACTCTTATTACAAATCCGTAAAAATACGAGATAATCCCGTCGTTTACCCCATATTGGCTCTTTTGGCCTCCGCTTTATTAAGAACATTTTCTTTAATTAACAATTTCTGGATAGTTATTTTCCATAATGTCTTTTTAATATGGCTTATAATATCTTCCCTTTCCTACGCTTCCAAAACGGGAAACAGAAAACTTATAAATTTCGGCATATTTTTATTTTCATTGCTGCTAATATCGAGATTTATTGATTTGTTCGGAGAATTGGGATTTATTAAAACGGGAATCGGTTTTATCTTTTGCGGATTATTGCTTATAGCCGCTTCATATTATCTTAATTTATGGAGAAAAAAACTCATAAATGAAACGGAGAACAGATGAAATTAAAAATACTTCTTTTACTTCAATTGATATTTTTTGCCGTCATGGGCGGATGGTTCTATCTAAACAGAGAAAAATATATAGCCGAATTTTGGCTTGAAACCGTTCCCGCCGATCCCAGGGACTATATTTCGGGCACATATAACGAACTAAGATACGCTCAAGAGTCTAAAGCGCAAGAGTGTTTATCCGAAATATACGATAAAAAAACATACAAATATTCGGCTTATCTCGAATTCGGTCCCTCGGAAAAAAAATTCGAACTAAAAGACGGAGGAAGCGGATATTTTTACGAAATTAAGAATTGTTCTTTTGAAAAAAAAGAAGGCAAATATTGGATTCTCACGGATATTTCTTATAAAAACTCCAAAATCGTTCCGATTTTTCCTCATAAATTTTTTCTAAACGAAAACGACGAAAGAAAAAATATAAGTTCGGGAAAGGCCGCAGTCAAATTTAGAATACTAAAAAATAAAAAGTTGGGCTTGATAGATTTAAAAGAAACAAAGAATGAAAATATTTAATTTTTTTATAATTTCGGCGTTCGTATGTTCTTATTCCTTTGCGGAAAAAGTAAAGATTAAAACCGAAGACGGATGCGTTATTTACGGAGAAAAACATATTTTCTCATCGTCCTCGACAATACTGCTCGAAATACACGGCTTGGGTTCGAATAAGGAAGAATGGAACAAATTTAATACTTTTATAAAAAAAGAAAAAATTAATTATTTGGCCGTAGATTTAAGAGGTCACGGAGAAAGCATAATCTGCGAAGGACAAAAAATAGATTATAAAAGTTTTTCTAAAGAAGATTGGCAAAAGATACCTCTTGACTTAGATGCCGCCTATTCCTATTTGATTAAAAAATACCCCGACTTTAATATAATTCCCGCCGGCGCAAGCATAGGAGCAAATGCCGCGGCAATTTTTTCAAAAAGCAAAAAAATATCCAAACTTATTTTATTGTCTCCCGGATACGATTACGGCGGATTAATGCCGGAAAAATATTTATCGGAAAGTAAAGCGAAAATATTATTTTTTTATTCTCCTTCGGACGAATATTCGGCCAAATCGTGCTCTTTCTTTAAAAAAATTTGCGATTTTAAAAAACTAAAATGTAATTTTAAAACCGCCCGATACGGACACGGCGTACAAATATTCGATTCCGCCGAAGGCGAAACTTACGCCGAAGAAATAATAAACTTTATAAAAAAATAGAATATTGACTTGTCAATATTTTTTCAATAGGACTAAAGACTGTTTTTTTTCGGGACCAAAGACCATTGATTATAATCAAAGTTCATTGTTCAATATACCTATATTAAACAGGGACTTTGGTCCCATGCGGAGGAAAAGTGAAAAAAATAGCATTAGCGGCAATACTCTCGGTCTCGTTTTCAAACGCGAAAGCCGAAGACCTTAACATAGAAAACGTAAACATACCGCAGCTTCTTTCTGCGGTGGAACTTCCCGCACCTTTAAATCCCGGCATACAAAAGATAGTGGGAGGAGTCGAGGCTAATTCCGGCGAATTTCCGTTTATAGTGTCTCTTCAGCATTCCTATTACGGACATTTTTGCGGAGGATCTCTTATAGCCAAAAATTGGATTCTTACGGCGGCGCATTGCGTAGACGGCATAACCCCTTCTTATATCTTGATAGGACTTCAAAATCAATCGGATGCTTCTCAGGCCGAAAAATTCACCCCGGTAAAAATAATAAAACATCCCAACTGGGACAGCAATACGATGACGGCAGACTATGCTCTCATAAAACTAAGCGGAGAAAGCAAATATCCGGTTATAAAAATGAACTCCAAAGAAATAACCGGCACTCCGACTTTCACGGTTGCCGGATGGGGAGTTACCAGCGAAAGCTCTCAGTCCGTTTCAAAAAAACTTATGAAAGTCGACGTTCCTTTCGTAGATCAGCAGACATGCTCCTTAGCGTATCCGGACTCCATAAACGATTATATGATTTGCGCCGGATTTAAAGACGGAGGAAAAGATTCCTGTCAGGGAGACAGCGGCGGTCCTCTCGTAATGGGAACGGGTTCGTCGAGAGTTTTGGTAGGCGTAGTAAGCTGGGGAGAAGGCTGCGCCAGACCGAACAAATACGGAGTTTATTCCAAAGTTAAAAATGCGGTGGAATGGGTAAACTCTCAAATGAAATCCAATTAAAATTTATTTTAAAAAAGCCCCCGAAAGGGGGCTTTTTTTATTTCCGGTTATATATACACGGTATATGTATATATAATCTGCGGATTATTTCTCTTATGATTTCACAATCTATTGACATATATACTATGGTATAGTATAATATTTTTATGATAAACGAAGAAACCATAAAAAAAACAAAACCGCGTCTCAAAAGAGTCGAGGGGCAAATAAGAGGCATAATAAAAATGATTGAAAAAAAACAATATTGCCTCGATATTTTTCAGCAGATATCGGCCGTTTGCGGCGCTTTAAAAGGCGTAAATTCGGTAATACTCGAAAATCATCTAAACACATGCGTAAAACACGCCATGTCTTCCGGCGACAAAAAAGCCGTTCAGGAAAAAATAAAAGAATTAATGAAAATTTACGGTAAATTTTAAAATGAAAAATTTAATTATAAAAATAAAAGGATTAAAATGTTCCGGATGCTGCGCATCCCTAAAATCCGCCTTAGAAGAAAAAGAAGGCATTATATCCGCCGAAATTTCTCTCGAAAAGGGAGAAGCAAAAATAACATACGACGAAAAAATAATCGGCGAAGATTTGATAGAAAAAACTATCAAAGAAAACGGAAGGGAGGTAATAAAATGAAAAAAAGCATAATGACCATAGTCTCAATAACGGTATTTTTAGCGCTGTCTTACGCTCAAAATACCCCATCCCCGGAAAAGACAAAAACGGATAATGCCGTAGTATGTCCGGTAAGCGGAGAAAAGATATCGGTAAACGAAAATACTCCGAAGACGGAATATAACGGAAAAACTTATTATTTTTGCTGTCAAAACTGCGCGGAGAAATTTAAAAAAGAACCCGCCAAATATGCCTCGCAAGCGGCTGCCGGAAAAATAAAAATGTGCGGAACTTCCTGCTCATGCGAATGCTGCAAGAACGGTAAATGCGACTGTTCCAAAGGCAAATGCGAATGCAAAGACTGCAAATGCCACGATAAAGGCGATTGCGACTGCAAAAACGGCAATATGAAAAAGCATAAGTCCCATAAGGGGAAACAATGCGCGAATTGCCCCGATAAAATGAAAGAAACAAAAAAAGAACAAACCGTTCAAGCTCCTGCCAAAGAAAGCAAATAATCTAAAACCAATAAAAAAAGCCTCTTATAGAGGCTTTTTTTATTTTAATTTTTCAAAAGATTTTTTTAAGTCGTATAAGATATCGGATATGTCTTCTATTCCGCATGAAAGTCTTATTAATCCCGGAGTTATTCCCAGTTTCATTCTTTGCTTTTCCGTTAAAAATCCGTGAGTTTGAACTCTCGGATAATTGGCGAGAGATTCCACTCCCCCCAAGCTGTCGGCCAAAGAAAAAAGGTTTAAAGAAGAAAGAAATTTTTTAGCAGATTTCTCTCCTCCTTTTATTTCAAAACTTACTATTCCGCAATGACCTCTCATCTGCTTAAGAGCGGCGTAATAACCCTTATGTTCCTTTAGTCCGGTAAAAAAAACTTTTGAAACTTCTTTTCTTAATTTAAGAAAATCGGCCACCGCAAAAGCGTTCTCCTGATGTTTTTTCATTCTTAATGCCAAAGTTTTTATCCCTCTCAAAGTAAGCCAGCAATCCCACGGTCCGGGAACGGCGCCGCAGGCATTTTGCTGAAATTTTATTTTTTTAGCCAATTTTTTACTTTTTACGGCTACAACTCCGCCGATAATATCGCTATGCCCCGCCAGATACTTTGTAGAACTATGAACGCAAATATCCGCTCCCAAAAGCAAAGGATTTTGAAAAAAAGGAGTCGCAAAAGTATTATCTACCGACAATATGGCTTTATTTTTTTGGCAAAACAAAGCTATTCGTTTTATGTCGCATATTTTTAAAAGAGGATTAGACGGGGTTTCAAGCCATACCATAGAGAAAGGGAGTTTAATTCTTTCCAGATTGGAAGGTTTCGACAAGTCCAAATATAAAACTTTTATTCCGTTAGGCTTTAAAACTTTTTCTACGAGTCTGTATGTCCCCCCGTAAATATCGCAAGAAGCTATTAATCTTTCTCCGGGTCTAAGCAAAGAAAGGACGGCCGTTTCGGCCGCCATACCCGAGGCAAAAGCATAAGCGCTTTCGGCGCATTCCAGAGAGGCTACGCAATCTTCCAATGCTTTTCTCGTAGGATTTGAGCTTCGAGAATAAGTCCATCCCCGGTCTTTCCCCACGGCATCTTGTTTAAAAGTCGACGTTTGATAAATCGGAACATTTACCGAACCGGTTTTTTCGTCGGGCTTTTGTCCGGCATGTATGAGTTTTGTTTCAAAACGCATCAGTCAAAATAATAAGGCTCGTTAATTTTAGATAATTTATAACTTTCCGGAACAAGAGAGTAGATATCTTTTCCGGAGTAAAGTATTATCTCATGCAAATCGGAATAAACATCGGCATTTACCGGTTCGAATCTGGAAATATCGGCCATTAAAGACAATATCTGAGCGCCTTTTTTGTCGGAAGAGAAAGAAAGCAAAGCGTCGGAAATTCTCGCGCAATAATCGGAATTGAATTTTTTTCGGCATATAAAAGGCTCATTGGGCACAGGTCCCATTATTTGAATAAGTTTAAGTCTCTTGTCGGCTTTTATCATTTTTTCATATACGGCCGCGGCATCGGCTTCTTTGGAAAAAACTTTTTTCACGGAAGCCTCGTGAGAACCGGTAAAAATAAACTGAGGTTTAATTTTTTCTTTTGCGAAAAACATTCCGGGCAATATAAATCCGCTTATGGAATAAGGATCTCTTGCGGCTATTTTTTTGCCTTTAAGATCGTCCAAAGAATTTATATTTTTATCGGCAACCGCTATGCCCGCAAAATATTTTTTTTCGCCTTTGCCTCTTACTATTTGTAAAACGGGATTTGCCTTATAGTCTTGTCTTGCTATTAAATACTCGTTTACGGTAACCAAAGCCGCGTCGGTTTTTCCCGCGCCAAAATCCTTTATTAAAGAAACCGAATCTCTATAAATCGACAGTTTAACAAAAAAACCGGTTTTGGAGTTCAAATAGCTCTCAAGATAAGACAAATCAGAAGAAGAAAGTTTTTCGGCATAAGGATAAGAAAGAGCTATAATTATCGGATTATCTTTGGAACCTATGTTTTTTTCGCTTCTGAAACAGGCGAAAAACGTAAAAGCAAAAACTAAAATCAAAATTTTTTTCATAATATCCTCCCAAAATATTTTAACATATTATTTCATATCCTTTATCTTAGAAAGAACTATCATCGAATGCGGCGGGATTTGCAAAGAATATGCTTTTGATTTGATATCGAAATTTTTTCCCGAATACAAATCGAAATATTTACCCTTTGGAACATTTATATTAATATGCTCTTCTTTATGCGATTTATTAAGAAAAACAAATACTTTATCGTCTTCCCAGGTTCTTGAAAAGGCATAAATATCTTTGGAAGAAAAAAGTTTTTTTTGATAACCTTTTCTAAGCGCCGGATTAGTGCGGCGCAAAGCGTTTAATCTTTTTATATGCGCGTAAATCGGATTATTTTTTGAGGCTTTTATTCCCTCTATCCCGAGCATTTTTCTATTATCCGGATCATTGCCTCCGGACATCATTATTTCCGTTCCGTAATAAACACAAGGTATACCTCTGGATGTAAAATAAAAGTTTAAAGCGTCCATATATTGCTCGACCGAAGCGGGACTGCCGTCCCAGCCGGGAGCGTTAAATCTCGGTTTATCGTGATTGTCCAAATAAGTTACCAGATACGTAGCATCCTTATACTTCCTGTCATTTTTCAAAATCTCGTCTACGTACGAATAATCTCCGCCCTTAAAAACCTTTTCCAGTTTTCCCCATGTTCCCATAGAAGAACCGGGCATATCTAAAACGCTCATCGAACTATTCATCGGATCGCCGGGAGAAAGTTTGGTATATTTTGCGAGCAAATCGTAATCGTCGTTTGTCCAGACCTCGCCGAACATAAAAAAATCTTTTTTATTTTTGTGCATTTCTTCGGTAAATTTTTTCCAAAAAGAATCTTTCATCCATACTACGGTATCTATTCTGAAAGCGTCTACGCCCATATCCTGATACTTTTTGTAAATTTCTATCAGCCACTTAACCGTTTCCGGATTATCTTCGTTAAAATCGAGCAAATCCGCTATGACCGGGCCCTTTCTATTAAACCAATTTTCCTTATCGTTGTCATAGTCGAATACTTTTCCCATGCCATAGACCTTCCCTTTATCCGAATACCATTTCACCGAAGGATTTACATATCCCCCGTGGGCGTGATTGGCTACCACATCCTGAATTATTTTAAGGCCTTTTTCATGAGCCGATTTTATCAAATCCGCATAAGAAGCTCCAGGAGATTCCAAATGAGGATCTATTTTTGAAAAATCCCAAGCCCAATAACCGTGATACCCGGCGGCATCGTAAGATTTATCCAAATTTTGATATCTTCCCGGCGGCTGCATCACCGGCGGAGTTATCCAAACGGCGGTAAATCCCATATCTTTTATATGTTCCAAATTTTCTATTAATCCCTTAAAATCTCCTCCTTGATAGTATTTCAAATTTCCGGGGAGATATTCGTCGCCGTAAATATCGTTATTTCTGGGATCTCCGTCGACAAATCTGTCGGTCATTACAAAATATATCGTTTCGTCTCTAAAATCGCGTTTTTCCAAAGAAAAAGCGGATAAATAAAAACAAAATAGGAAAGTAAATATTTTAATCATTAAGAACCTCCCTTTTTAAGAATTATAACAAATAAAAAACCCGCGGTTCCCCGCGGGTTTTTGAGATTTTTAGCTATTAAATAATGTCTTTTATTGCTTGAGGAATTTTCATTATTCCGGTTCCGTAGGCTTCCTGTTCCATTCTTACAAGTTTGCCTTTATTGAAAACCTGTACTCCGTTTAAAGAAACTATAAGTTCGAACATCGGCTCTCTATTGCCTATGGAAGTTCCTTTGGGTATCATAGCAACATACTTTCCTTCGGAAACCTTTCCTATCTTGGCTTTATATTGTTTTAAAACGGCCACAAGCTGAGGCAATACCTTTTCACCCGCCGTTATCGTAATCGTTTTCGGATCTATCGATAGGGCTTCGGGAGAAGAAGTATCTATTACTATATAGAAAGCGGCATCGTCTTTAAGTTCGTAATTAAATTCTCCTCCGAATCCGGTAACCAAAATACCTATTATTTTGTTTGTTTTGGAATCAAATACCGGTCCGCCGGAATTTCCGCCAAAAGCGTCTATATTGGTTTGAAAAAGAGTTTTTCCGTCTATTTTAACGGTAGCGTCTTCGGGTTTGTCTATTTTAACCGCCAAGCCCAAAGGATATCCTATGGTAAAAACATTTTTCCCGACGGAAACGGGAGCGGTTTTCTCAACTTCAAGAACCGCTTTTCCGGAAGGGATTCTATCCAAAGAGCTTAGAGAATAATCGGAATATTTATTAAGCAAATCGTCTTCGCTTTGAATGTCGGTCGAAAGAGCGTGAACTTTTACCGCGGTAAAAGAAAATACGTCTTCTTTGGGAAATTCCATCGCGGCCGCTGCGTCGGAAGTCATTTTCCATCCGAAAACCGCATAAGTATTACCGAAATAATTATCGCTTTTAGGGTCCGACGATATGCAATGTCCGGCGCTTAATATGTATCCTTTACCCACATAAGCTCCGGAGCAAAAAGACAAAAGGCTTTGTTTGTAAAAATCTTCCGAAGGGTCCGCATAAAGATTTGCCATGGTCATTTTCTTTTTTATTTTGTATTTTCCGGCCGCTTGGTCAAAGGTTAAATCCGTTTTTTTGATAAAAGCGACCGTGGAATCGGCCATTTTTTGCAAATAAGGAGCGACTTGATAATAGTCGTTCATAGAATTAGGACCGAAAATAGCCTTATCGGAAGACATTACGGGGATAGGCAGATTGACATCTTTTTTGAAGTCCGCATTAAAATCTTGAGCGGCGGCATTTAGACCCATTATAAGGGTTATTAACAGGATTTTTATGTTTTTCATAATATTCTCCTTGACCGATGTCAATATTATAAGACTTTGAATAGAAAAAAAAAACTTTCCTAAGCCCCATTTGAGAATAGGAAAAAAGTCCTATACGAAGTATTTTATGCTTTAACGGCTATTGCGGTTTTCTTTTCCCAAGAGAAAAGATTTCTTCCGAAATGTCCGTAAGCGGCCGTATCATAATAAACGGGTTTTAGCAAATCCAATCTTTCTATTATCGCTTTCGGTCTAAAATCAAAGTTCTCCGAAACTATTTTGGCAAGATTTTCATCGCTCGTATCTCCGGTATCGAAAGAGTTAACCATAATGGAAAGAGGCTTTTCTACTCCTATGGCATAAGCAACCTGTATCAAACATTTTCGGCAATATCCGTTTTCGACGAGATTTTTTGCGGCATATCGAGCCATATATGCGGCCGAACGGTCTACTTTACTGGGATCTTTTCCCGAAAAAGCTCCCCCTCCGTGAGGCGCCATACCGCCGTAAGTATCTACTACTATTTTTCTGCCTGTAAGTCCGGTATCCGCGGCGGGACCTCCCAATAGAAAAGAGCCGGTCGGATTTATATAAATATTTTGCATGTTTTCATTTTCAAAATATTCTCCGCAGACAGGTTTTATTACTTTTTCATATAATTCGTTTCTAAATTCTTCGTTTATATTTTTTCCGTCTTTTGTTACTTTGCGGTTATGCTGAACGGAAAGAACTACGGACCCTATTTTCTCCGGCTCACCTTTTGAATTATACCAAACCGACACTTGAGACTTGGCGTCGGGACCCGCATTTTTTATTTCCCCGCTCTTTCGCAAAGAAGCGTATCTTTCCAAAATTTTATTTGCATAACTCATGGCAAAAGGCATATATTCCTCTGTTTCGTCGGAAGCGTATCCGAACATTATTCCCTGATCTCCCGCGCCTCCGGTATTTACTCCTTGAGCTATATACGGCGACTGAGTATCCAAATGCAGCCTGTATTTTATTTTTTCCGGATCATATTGCCAATCTTTGGAATATCCCGTTTCATAAATGGTATTTTTTATAAGACTAAGAACTTCTTCTTTTATTTCCTTCCCGGACGGCTTATATGAGCTTTTTATCTCGGCGCTTACGTATAAATCTTTATGAGAAGCCATAGTTTCGCAAGCCACTCTCGAATTCTTATCTTTGGAAAGATAAAAATCAAGTATTTTATCGGATATTCTGTCGCAGAGTTTATCGGGATGTCCTTCCGAAACGGATTCCGAGGAAAACCACTGATTGATTATTTTCATTTTTTTCTCCTTTATGTCTTTGCTAAGACGGAAAATAAAAAACCCGCTTTTATAAGCGGGTTTAAAAAGTAATAATCCGCTTAGATAGTATTTTAAGGGCCTATCAAGTCAGCAAATCGCCCCTGAAGTTTTTTACGCTTCTAATTTTTACAAAGACCTATAAATTCATTTTATAATTTTTAAGAGTATTTGTCAAAAATCTATCTTGACGGAAGATTGGATTATATTTACGGATTTCCAGTCGCCCGCAGTTTTGTCCGCTTGAACTATATAAGATAAACCCAAGCTTAAAACGGAGGAAAATTTTCTGGAAGCGGACATAAAAAGTCTATTTCGGTAAAAGCCGTACGGTCTGGATCCGGTAAGGTCCATCCTCATCTCGTCGGCAACTGAAAAAGTATTTTTTCCTTTATTTAGAGAAAGCGAAACTCTCGGTCTGTGATAATCAAATTTCGAAGGAGAAGTGAGAAAATAATAAAACCTGTCCATAATTCTAAACGATAATCCCGGCAAAAGGTTAAAATCATAAAATAATCCGGGCACAATATAAAAAGAACCTTTCCATGTCTTATCCGATTTTAAAGACGATTCGGAGTAAAATTCGCAATAAGCGCCCAAATCTTTATAAAACTTATTCGAATAATTTACGGTCAAAAATTGAAAATACGAATCGGATATTGTCTCCGAAAAGTAGTTATAATATCCCAATCCCAAATTTTCTTTTTGAGATATCTTATGAGAAGCCGTATTTTCCGACCAGAACTGCCAATCGGAAGAAAAAGAATTTGAAACCGACAAGAAAAAGATAAGTATTATTATTTTCTTCATTTTATTCTCCTTATTTTCCGCAACAACCGCCTTCGTCGCCGGAGCAGCAATCGTCATTATGTTCACCGCAGCAATCGTGTCCCTGTGGTTTCGGACCTATGCCTTCCACAAAAATATTCCCTTTTTCATCGGCATCCATCCATGCTTTTTCCAATACCTTGGCCGCATCCGCCGATAAGTAATATTTCAGGCCTTCGTTTTCTATTTCCAAATCTCCTTGCGATTTTTCCTGAGAAAGTTCCATATTTATATTATCGGAACAGCATCCTCTTTCTATGGATATTCTAAGACGAACCCCTTGAGGAGCGTCTTTTGTAAGTTCCTTTATCTTCTCGGCGGCATTTTTTCTTATTTCAAACATTTTTTCTCCTTAAATTTAATCTTTGGTATATTTAACAAAATTATTGAAAATTAAACAAAATTAAAAATTGAAAGAATAAGCGCCCAAAAACATTAAATCTCTTTTTTTCGAAACTATGGGACTGGCGGTTATTTTTTTATTAAGCTCTTTCAATGAAATTAAAATATAAACGGATGTTTTTTTATATCTTTTTAAAAAAGACAAATCGGCTCCGAAACTTAAAACTTCTCCCGGCAAATAATAAGGGCGACCCGGAACCGCTTCATTTTTATAAACTCCGTAGTTAAAATTTGCTTTTTCAGAACTTTCATAAATCCCTTTTATCTTTAACGATAAAAAAGAGTTCGCTAAAGCGAACCTGCGCGACATAAAAACTTCTCCGCCCCATCCTTTATCCAAATCTTTCACATCCGAAGAGAGAGCGGAGCCGCAAGAGTACGGCCCTAAAAAATATTCGGCGGAATTTAAAAAATTTAATTGAAATTCTTTCTCTCTCATACCCGATAGATATTCGCTGTCTTTGGGACTAAAGCCGGAGAATCCTAATCCGATACCGGCCGAATAACTTATTTTTTTTGATTTATAAATAGAGTATGAAGTATTTATTCCGTTAAAAGAAAATCTTCCTTTGCGAACCGACAATACAGGAATCGGAATAATTTTATCTTTTGTTCCTTTGTATATCGATTTCTGCCAAATAATTCCCGGCCCCAAAGACCATGACGTCCTATTGCCGTTTTTTTCATATTCTTGCGAATAAAGAGAAGAAATAAATAGCAGAAAAATCAAAAAAAAATTATAAAAAAGCATTTTCAAATTTTATCAAATTGAGATTTGATATTTGGAAAACAATTGCGGACTTTCGAGTCCCGACGCAAGCCAAGCAGTTGGCTTGCTCCCTAAAATGAAAAAGCTCCCCGGGCAGGACTCGAACCTGCAACCTATCGGTTAACAGCCGACCGCTCCACCATTGAGCTACCGGGGAACAACTAAAGAACAATATCTAATTTACAAAATTTCAATATAAAAATCAAATTTACAAAGGATACTCCATCCATACGCAGGGCATATTATAAATTCCGATATCCGACGATTTTTCATATCTCATCGGACTTAATCCGCCGGGTATTATATAAGATCCGCTATAAGGGATTTCAAGTTCGGTCCATTCTTTCCATTGCGCAGAACTGCCTTTTATGCTTATACAGCTTTGAGATGTTTTTATTATCTTTCCGCCCATTTTAAAATGAAGTCTTGTCCAGGGGTCAAATGCCTCGCCTTTTTCATTTTTCCATAAACAATATTCTTCTATGGGGATTAAAGGATATTTGTGTTTAAGTATAGGTCTGGTAGGAAGAATGACGGATTTAATTTTTTCCGAAACGGCTTTATTTTTCATTTCTTTTAATAATATGGAACTTAAACCTTTTCCTTTGTTTTTCTCGTCGACTACGGCGGATATGGCCAAAAGAATATTAGGTTTGACTTTTTCTCTATTTTGAGCCAAAGCGGTTAATATTAAAACGGAAATATCGTCTTCTATTTTATTTAAATCGCCTTGATAAAATAAAGGTACGGTAAATCCGGCGGCCGACAATTCTCCTTTTTCCGATATTATTACTTGATATTTTTTGAAATAAATAAAAATCTCATCCCAACCCGGACATTCCCAATTTAGCAGATATTTAGGCCATCCCTTTTTATTAAGATCTCTTGCCTTTCTTTCGTATTCAGGTTTGGACATTAAATCAAAAATTTCCATTTTTCCCGTCCTAATGTTGAGCAATAGTTCTTAATTTAATATAATTACACTATTATACAAAAATCAAACCAATACTATGGAGAAACTAATGAAAAAATCAACATTAATCTTATTCTTGTCGGTATTTGCTTCATGCGCTACCTTTATAAATACTTCGACCCCTCCTTCCATAGAAAAGAAAAGTAAAATAGCCGTACTTCCTTTAATAAATAACAGCGAAACTCCAATGTCGGGTTTTAAAGCGAAAAACATTATAGAAAACGAATTTTATTCCAAAGGTTTTTATGTTATGCCTTTAGAAAGTTTTTACTCGGATGAAAATTTTTCGGAAAAAGAAATAAAAGAAGCCTTATTTCAATTGAAAGAAAAAGGCGCGGACTATGCCCTTTACGGATATATAAACGAATGGAGATATAAATCCGGAGCGGACTATGAGCCGGCCGTTAGCCTGACTCTTAACATATATGACGTTAGAAGCGAAAAGATAATATGGAGCGCCGGCGGGTCTAAAACTATGTCTTCTTATAAATCCGCGGGAATAACGGCGCAAAAGTTAATAAAGAATCTTTTATCACCCATTAAATGAGAAAATTTAACTTTTTTTCCGAAATATCCGTCTTAGGGCTGGTTTTTGAAATTTTTTTGATTTCTTTTGTTTTTTTTTCTTTGGGGTATATTTCAAACAAAACCGATCCGCTTCTTATTAATTCAGAAATAAACATTTTGTTAATACTCGTTTCCGTAGTAACTCTTTTTTACGGCTTATTTTCCGGATTATTAATAATAGTTATAACCTCTCTGGGTTTATATCACTTTTACAAACCTTTTCCTTATAATTATTTTATTAATAATTTGCTGTTTATGCTTATTTTTTCCGAGTTTCATTTTTTTTGGAATAGAACTCTCGATAAGCTGAGAAAACAAAACGAGTATATAGAAATAAGGCTATCGGAACTTACGAGAAACTTCTATGCTTTAAAACTTTCGCACGACCAGCTAGAAAAAAGCTATATAATGAAACCTAACAGCCTTAGAAATGTCCTCAATCAAATTAAAAACATTTACCTTCAAAATCCATCACATGCCGAAGAAGAACTCTTAACTATAATAGCTAAGAATTACGGGATAAAAAAAGCGGCTTTATTTGCAAAAAATGAAAAGTCGTTTTCGTTATCTTATTCTTATTATTTCACCGGAAGTTTAAACGAAGATAGCCGCGTTTTGGAAGACGCTTTAAACACAAAATCTCCGTCATATCTTTCAAAATTTGAGGACATAAAAAAAGATTACTTGGCGGTTTTGCCGACATACGACGCATCCGACAAGTTAAATTCGATAATGGTCATAGAAGATATGCAATTTCTTCACTTTAATAAAGATACTATTTTTTCCGTTTGGGTAATACTTAATTATTTTTCAGATTTTAAATCACAAGCCGATTATTCTTCGGATTTGATAAAAAAATATCCGCATTGCCCTTCCGATTTCTTAGTTGAGATAAAAAGGCTCTCTCATATTAAGAAAAAACTCGGAATAAAAAGTCTTATTTTGGTAGTCAAAATAAAGAAATCCGGGGTTGAAACGGAGGATATAAATTCGTTCATATCCAAAAATCTAAGGGGTATGGATATGTCATGTTACAAAGAAAATATGATTTTTATACTTTTTCCTCTGGTTTCATATTCCAATATTCAGCCGGTAATAAAAAAGATTGAAGCTCAAACTTCCGCAAGATTTTCTTTTTCTCAAGGAGATTTTTCTTATAAAGTTTTAGAAATATTGGACAGCCCCTTTAAAACGGCAGATTATATACTGTCTTTGATTAAAAATGAATCCGATTAATATATATAAATCGATATTTTTGGAGATTTCCGCTTTGACAATAGCGCTTTTTGAAAGAAGCTTGGTGTCGGTTATTGCTTTTTTTCTGCTTCACGGTCTGGCAAGTTTTTTAATATCTCAAATAATTTTAACTCTTATGCCTTCTTCATATAGGAAAAAATATTCCTTAAATCTTTTTTTTATGACTCTTTTTAACACTTCGACATTATTTTTGGGATATGCCGCTTCTTTTTATTTGGTTTTGGTAATGCTAAGAAGACAAAAAAATCAGGAAAAATATGAAATAGATTCTTTAAATTTTTCTCAGCTTATGCTTTTCCCGAAAATTAAAAGACAACTCGGAGAGGGAGCCGCTTCCATCAATCCTTTATCCTTACCTAAGCAAACAAAACTTAAGATTATATCCGCCTTTTCCTCTGAAATAAAACCTGAAGCCGTTAAGGTTATAAAAAGCTTTCTTTCCGATGAGGACAATGAAATAAGACTATACAGCTTTCAAATGCTAAATAAAATTAAAAACGATATAAACTCCAAAATAAATCTCGCGCTATCCGAACTAGAAAAGGAAGCAATTCCCTTAAAAAAAGCTATGCTGCAAAAAAGCCTTGCTCTATATTATTCGAATATGTTCAATCTTGAGATTTCCGAAGAAAGTCTTAAAAATTTTTTTATGGAAAAATCCATGTCATATCTTTCTCAAGCCGAAAGTTTCATGGGAGACGGGGATCTTCTTTTTTTAAAGGGTCAAATATTATTTGCAAGACAAGAATACGATAATGCTTTGGAAAGCTTGGCAAAATCCATAAAATACGGGATGGACACTCACGCCGTATATCCTCTTATGGCCGAAATTTATTTTATTAAAAGAGATTACAAAATGGTAAGAGAAACTCTTAAGAAAGATTTTTCCTTAAAACTCGATTTCCATACTATGCCGATATCTATTATTTGGGAGGGACAATTTGCCGGTTATTAAAAAAGCCGAATATGTGGACGTACTATTGCTTTGCGAAGGGACATTCCCTTACATAAAGGGCGGGGTATCCTCTTGGATATATCAGCTTATAAAAGGCTTGTCGGAATTTTCTTTCGGTATAATATTTCTAGGAGGCAATTCTGACGATTATAAAGAACTCGCATACGACCTTCCGCACAATTTGATACACCTTGAGACTCATTTTCTCTTCGAAAAAATTTCTTCGAAAAATCAAAGAAAGCCGATAAAAGGAGAAAAAGACCTAGAACAAAAAATGAGAAATCTACATTACTGGTTTAGAACTCACGGAGACAACTTAAGCGAAGAACTAAAAAAATTAGACTTTTACAAAAGAATAGACCACAAGCAATTTTTACATTCAAAGAAATCTTTTTCTTTTATTACGTCGGAATATCAAAAAAATTGTCCGGATGTGCCTTTTATAGAATACTTTTGGACGGTAAGAAACATACATTCTCCGATTTGGATAATTGCCAATGCGGCTATGTCGGTTCCGAAATTTTCCATAGTTCATTCGCCTTCCACGGGTTATGCCGGTCTACTGGGAGCTTTTCTAAAAAATAATTACGGTAAAAAATTTATTCTTACGGAACATGGGATTTATTTAATGGAAAGAAAAATAGACATAGCTCTCTCTTCGTGGATCGAAGAATATAGAATAAATTTAATGAAAAGTTCCGGAGAAAAAAATTATATAAAAGAACTTTGGATAAGACTTTTTAACGGAATTAACAAATTTGCCTACGAAAGCGCGGATCCGATAATTTCTCTTTATTCGGGAGCCAGAAAGATTCAGCTTGAATACGGAGCAAATATTAATAAAACCATGATAATACCTAACGGAATAAATACCGAAAAATTTTCAAAAATTACAAAGTTAAGAGGCGATAAAATATCTAACATAGTAGCCCTTATCGGAAGAGTGGTATCCATAAAAGATATAAAAACATTCATTACGGCTATCAAAATAGCTTCGGAAAAAATAAAAGACATTGAGGGATGGGTGGTCGGCCCTACCGAAGAAGACAAAGAATATTAC
Source organism: Elusimicrobiota bacterium (assembly GCA_012517235.1). Classification (GTDB taxonomy): domain Bacteria; phylum Elusimicrobiota; class Elusimicrobia; order Elusimicrobiales; family UBA9959; genus JAAYVI01. The sequence goes on from JAAYVI010000037.1 coordinate 67,761, forward strand.
TATGAATGCTTAGAATTGGTAAAAACTCTAAACTTGGAAAATAAAATAAAATTTAAAGGCTTTCAAAAGATGGAAGAAATTCTTGCGCAAATAGGACTTTTAACTCTGACATCGGTAAGCGAAGGGATGCCTTTGGTTATACTGGAAGGATTTGCGGCCGGTATTCCGGCCGTGGCGACAAATGTGGGAGCATGTCCGGAGCTTATTTACGGAAAAGACGAAGAAGATTTCAAAATAGGAAAAGCGGGAGAAATAATTCCAACCGCAAATCCTTCTTCTGCGGCGCAAGCATATGTGAGGATTTTATCGGACAAAGCCGTATGGAACCAATATTCGCAAAACGCTTTAAAAAGAGTAAAAACATTTTATGAAGAAAAAAATCTTCTTAACAAATACAGAGAACTATATTCTTCGGCAATACAAGAAGGTAAAAGCTAATGGCCGGAATAGGATTTGAATTAAAAAAACTTTTTAAGGATAATAGGCTAATTTCCATTTTCCAAGTATACGGATATTCGGCGCTTTTGAGTTCCGGGACTTGGATGATATCTATTTTTAGCATTTTGTTCATAGGATTAATCAAAACATATCAAAATAAAAACGTAGCGGAAATCATACAGTTTCAAGTATCAATAACATACCTTTTGGCTTTAAGCTTAATTTTTTCTTCTTTTTTTCAGTTGTCCTTTTCCAGATATATAGCCGACATGATATTTCATAAAAAACAGGAGAGAATATTGCCCGGATTCGTAGGCGTAATCTTTATTATTTTTTCTTTAGGATTTATTTTTATATTAGGTTTTTCTTTTTTATTTTTAAGGCATACTTCGCCTTTTTTTATAATTCTATTTTGCGGTTCATTTTTATCTCTTTCGGGAATGTGGATAGCCAATACTTTACTTCTAGGAATAAAAAAATACAAGCTGATATTTTCGGCTTATTTATTTTCTTATTCTTCAATAATACTTTTGGCCTTTTCCGCAGGCAATTATAAACTAGAAGGACTTATGTTTTCTTTTTTCTTTGGAAATTCCGTGTTATTTTTTTGGCTTTCGGCAATAGTAGTAAAAAATTATAAGTCGCAAGATTTCATAGACTTTGGTTTTTTGTCGGACAAAGAATATTCCTTAATGCCTTGTTTAATATTCGGATCTTTTTTCTATAATATGGGAACTTGGATCGATAAAGCTTTTTTTTGGTTTTCGGAAAATACCGGATACAGGGTACTGTCAAAACTAAACGCCTCCATAGTTTACGACCTTCCCCTTTTCTTGGCATACCTTTCCATAATACCCGGAATGGCGATATTCTTCTATAGACTAGAAGCCGATTTTGCCGAAAAATACGAATTATTTTATAAAAACGTAAGAGAAGGCGGCACCCTAAAGGAAATAAAAGATTATAAAGAAGAAATGACCGATACCGTAAGGATAATGATAAGAGAGGTTATAGTAGTTCAAGGAATATTCGACTTGCTTATATATTTTTATTCTCCCGCAGTATTTGAAATGCTTAATATGCCAAAGCTTTATCTGCCTCTTTTTCACATAGATTTAATATCGGTGCAACTTCAGCTGGGACTGATGTCCATGCTAAGCGTTCTTTATTATATGGACAAAAGAAGAGAAGCGATGTGGATATCATTATTTTTCATGATTTCCAATTCCATCTTTACTTGGATAACTATAAAACATCTCGGTCCTTTTTTCTTCGGATACGGATTCGGATTTTCGGTATTTTCTTCTTTTATAATATCTTTATATGTCTTAAGAAAAACTTTTAGGAATTTAGAATATGAAACTTTTATGCTTAGGTAAAATATTATTTTTTCTAATTTTTTCTTATACCGAATTAAATGCGGCAAGGACGGCTTTTTATTACGGTAAAAACTTCCCCCCTTCCGAAATATCATTTTACGACAGGATAATAGTGCAGCCGGACAACCTACCGTCAAACCTTTTATCCAAATACCCCGAAAAATTTTTCGCATATTTTTCCGTATGCGAAAAAAATAATATTCAAAAAGATTTAATATTGGGAGAAAACACATCTTGGAATTCCAAGATAGGCGACATAAGAAAAGAAAAATATTCCTCCCTGCTTATAGATGAAATATCTTCTTTATACGATAAAGGATTTAGAAATTTTTTTCTCGATACTTTAGATTCTTATTTTTTGGTTCTTAAAAACCAAAAAGATATAAAAGATTATGAAATATCCTTAATTAATTTCATATCTCAAGCAAAGAATAAATTTCCTAACTCTCAATTTATTTTAAACAGAGGTTTCGAAATAATGAAAGAAGCGAAACCTTACGCTTCGGCTTTAGCCGCAGAGTCTCTTTATTTCGGAATAAACCCAAAAGAAAAAGAATATTTAAAAATTAAAGAGGAAGATTCGGCATGGCTTAAAGAAAAACTTTTACAAGCCAAGCAATTGGGCTATGAAGTCATAGTTATAGATTATTTGCCCACCGATAAAAAAGCCGAGAGAATTTCTTTGGCAAGAAAGATAAAACAAGAAGGATTTACTCCTTATGTTTCAGATTATAATTTGGAAAAATGGGGACAAACCGAATACGAAAAAATACCGAGAGAAATAATAATATTTTTTGATTCCCAAAAAGTCTCGGATAAAGTTTATTCTCAAGCGCACCGCCTCGCTTCCGCTCCGCTGGAGTATCACGGATATATACCAAAAATAAAAGACATAAGAGAGCCGTTGCCGCAAAATTTGGAAGAAACGCACGCAGTGATTTTTCTTACCGAAAGCGAATACGCCGATAATAATAAACGGCTGTTAGATTGGACCATAAGAGCCATAAATTCCGGCAAAAAAATTCTATTCCTAGGTTCTTTTCCTTTCCCACCTGAACCTTCATACTTTTCCCCTTTTGGAATAACCATATCTAAAAACAAAGCTCGCCCGGGAGAACCCAATATTTTACTGTCTTTGGATAAATATTATTCCGTTTTTGAATCTCCTTTTTATTTTTATCATTCGGATTACCTTTTAAATGCGCAAGTATGCCGTTCTATCATTTCTTTCAAGAATAATTACGATCAAATACACTCTCAAGCTTCCTTGTGTCCATGGGGAGGATACGCATTATCCGAATCTTGGGTAACACAAATCGATAATAAAGAATTATTTCAGATAAATCCTTATTATTTCTTTAAAGAAGCTTTGGCACTTAAAGATTTTCCCGTTCCGGACCCTACGACTCAAAACGGAAGAAGAGTCCTTGTTTCTCATATAGACGGCGACGGTTTTTCCTCTTTTTCGGAAATCAAAAAAGGATATTACAATGCGGAAATATTAAAAAAAGAAATACTGGAAAAATATCCTATTCCTCATTCTGTTTCCATAATAAGAGGAGAGATAGAATCTCCTTCCTTAGACGAAAAACAAAAAGAAAGACTAAAGAAATCCGCTTTGGAAATTTTTTCTCTTCCTTGGGTAGAAATGGCAAACCACTCCTTTTCTCATCCTTTTAAATGGGTTAATCTTTCATCGGCCGGAGAATATGATAATATAGAACAGCTTTATTCTTTAAATATCCCAGGATATTCTTTTAATATAAACGAAGAAATTTTGGGAACCAAGAAATGGCTTGAGAAAGAATTTTCACTATCTGGTAAAAAAAATGAAATATTCTTTTGGACCGGCGACTGCGTCGCCCCTCAATCGGCATTAAAAATATTAAAAGAAAACGGAATGAGAAATATAAACGGAGGCTACACCGTAGCGACAAGGGAAAATCCTTATCTTTCCCTAATAGCTCCTTTTGGAATAGAAAGAGACGGATATTATCAAATTTACAGCGGACAGCAAAACGAAAACATATACACAAATCTTTGGAGCGGGCCTTTTTGGGGATACTCCAAAGCGATAGAGACATTCGAACTTACCGAAAAACCTTTAAGACTGAAGCCTATAAATATTTACTATCACTTTTATTCGGCGCAAAAACAAGCGTCTATTAACGCTTTAAAAAAGGTATATGATTACGCCATTTCCTTAAAAACAAATCCCATATATGCTTCTCAATATGCCGACACTGTTAACGACTTTTATGAGTCCGGAATATATAATTACGGATCTTCATGGATATTTGCCGGCAACGGCAGTTTAAAAACTTTAAGACTTTCCCAAAATTATTACCCTGAGATTAAATACTCCGCGGCCGGATTTGAAAAAAACAATTCCGTATCATATGTACATCTTTACGGCAATCCGCCTTTTGAAATAGAAGTATCAAATTCCCCTGAAAAAAAGCCTTATCTTAAAAATTCTTCTTGTTATTTGGAAAATTTTAAATCCGAAGGCGAAAAAATATATTTTTCTTTGTCGTGTTCGTTTAAAACCGAATTTGAAACCGAAAACACATCGAAATGCGTTTCAAAAAAAGAAAAGATATATTCGCAAGAAATAATAAAGGAAAAAATTTATGCGCAATGTCAGTGACAGGGAACTTCTAATAGCCCGAGATATAGAAATTATTTTTATAATTATTATTTTTTCTTTTCTTTTCTGGGCCGTTTTTCCCGGCAAAAAAATCATATCAAACGCCGTTAACGAAAATAAAAATTTGGATTTAACTCAATTATATTTAAAAAATATCGCAAAAAAATATCCTTCAAATTTTGAAGTACATTTTGCATTGTCCGATATATACTTAAAGCAAGGCGATTTAATAAAAGCCAAAGAATCTTTATATCCTTTATCGAATATAAAGGACGAAGTCCTTTCGCAAAAGAGAGATTTATATTACGCAAGGATAACTCTTTTTTCAATAAATGAAAAATCGGATAAGAAAGATTTTATTTTTTTAAGAGAATATTACTCTTCTAAAAAATTTTTTTCATCGCCGGACAAAGAAAAATATGTTTGGGAATATGTTCTAAAACTTATTTCTTTGTCATTATGGCAAGAATCGGCCGATTTTGCAGTTTTAGCTTTGAAAACTGCGGATAATTTCGAAGACAAAAAACTTTGTCTTAAAATATTTTTATATTCGACACGAGCTGGAAATTTATTTAAAAAAAATATTCGCCTTCTCGATTCTTTCGCCCATATATTTTACATCGACGACGAATCGGCCAACGATATAATAAAGACATATTTGCAAGCCCAAGAACCTTATAAAGCGGCAGAATATGCTGAAAAAATACTTAAATTAAGAAAAATATTATGAACTTGTCTTACTATATTTTCTTCATTTTTTTAATGTCTTCATTTCTTTTTTCTCAGTCTGTTAAAGAAGAAACATTAGAATTATCGTGGCAAAGTTTCATTTACTCTAAAAAACTAGAAAACGCTTATAATCTTTCCAAAAAAGCCCTAACTCTTTATCCAAAAAATATTACTTGGAGTGAAAGGATGGCTCAGGTTTGTATTTGGACGGGACGCACCGAGGAAGCGGCTCAAATATATGAAAAAATGAGCTTAATTGGAATATATCCTTCGACACTAAAAGAAAATTTGAAAATTTTCAAAAATACGAATCCGTTTTTTTATGCCAAGGCGACGGAATATTTTCTCAAAAAAGAATTTTCCGAAAAATCTTTCGAAGATTTATTTCTATTTTACTCTTCTTTGGGAGAAAAAGAAAAAGCTTATTTACTGAGCCAAGCATATCTCGATAAAATAAAAGATAAAAAGACAAAAGAAGAATTGGCTTTATTTTACTTGGATAACGGCTACGGTTCGAAAGCCGAACATATTATATCTTCTGCTTTAAAAGACAGCTGCGCCGTAAGACTTAAATATGCAAAATTAAAATTTTCGTCTAAAAAATTTGATAAAGCCTTAGATATTCTTAAAAAATACACCGAACAATGTTCTAATATCCCGGAATATTATTTTTTCTTAAGCGATTTGTCTTTTTTACTTTCAAAATACGAAGAAGCCGCAAAAGCTTCTCAAAAACTCTTATCTTTAGGAAACTATAGAGAAATAGACGCGGAAAGAGTTTTTAATTTTTATATGATCAAAGATAAAAAGAAAGCGTCAGAAACATCTTTGGCGGCCTACAAAAAATTTAATAAAAAATATTTTCTATATTATTACCTTTCTTCTTTGGATACCATCGAAGAAAAACTTTATTTTTTAAATAGAGAATCTCTTATAGAAAAAGACATAATCGCATATTATAATCTTCAAAATTATAATAATCTTTCTTACTCCCAAAGAAAGTCTATGTTAAAAAAAATATTATCTATTAAAGACTGGAACTTATTATCGGACTATTTTTGGCTGACATATCAAAACGCGACGCATGATGAGAGAGTCGCAGTATCGAACAAATTCTCTTGTTTTTCTTCCGAATCTTCAAATTATGCGTTACCTTTGGCATATTTAAAATCGTCTCACGGCGATTACTCCCAAGCTCTATATTGTTTCGAAAAGTATTATTTAAAAAATGCCCCGTCGTCTCTTCTTTGGCTTTCATATTCCGATTTTTTAAGAAACGCGGGTCTTGAAAGCGAGGCCGATTTTTTCATCAGAAAAGCATATTCGGCAAAAGAAGACGGACAATTAAAAAACTCGGACGGCATGAGGCTTAAACTTATTTTTGAAAATTCATCTTTTTTTAAGAAAAACTTAAGAGAATCCGATTTGAGCGTTAAAGAAAAATTAGAGCTTAAATTGTCTTATTTGGAACTAAAAGACTTAAAAGAAGCGGCCGACGATATTACAATTAAAAAGTCTCAAGATTCTCCTCAATGGGCGCTCTTTTCTTATATCGTTAGAAACGGAGGAGATCAATCCCGTTTTTTAAAATCTTCCTATTCCCCTCCCTTGAGAGATTTGGCTTCTCTTTTAATATCCGAAGGCAAAATAAACGAAGGGAAAGATAAAATTAACGAAGCTCTAACAAAAGCTCAAGACAATCCCAAAAATCATCTATACTGGAAATCTTTATTTTTGAAAAAAAGCTTTGAAAATTCGATTTATTCCGAGTATCAAGAAAAAAATTATGCTTATTATAAAAAAATCGGGTTTAATTCTAATATATATTCTTACGATACTGTCAAAATTAACGGTACCGCGGAATCGGAAAATATAAATTTTTATCCCGGTAAAGGTTTTGTTAAAAACACAAAAGATAATATGACTTTTTCTCTTGCCATAGAGGAAAAAGACTGGAGTTTAGATATTTCTTTATTTAAAAAAATAGAAAATATACTTTCTTTTTCGGCGGAAAAAAGATTTCTTTATAAAAACGCCTCTTTTTTACTATCGGCAAGACATAATGTTCCTTCTTCGGAAAGTGTTATTTTGGAAAACACCTCTAAAAAAGATGTTTTTTTACAAGACTTTTCTAATTCTTTAGGAAAAAAATTAAAATTGGGCTTTGTAAATTCTTTTTCAAATTATAAAGATCAAAAAGGCATGTTTCTCGGAAAAGGAAAAGAAAATGAGATATATATTCTTTTGCCTCATTATAATACTAAAGTATATGGAAAAATAGGAAATTTTTCATCCGATAAATGGAGTCAAAATTATTCCATAAATAAAATTTATTCTTATTATAATTTTAGAATCTTGCCGGAGAATTTTTCTGAAACGGGAATTTCTTTATCTCTTTTTGACAAAAAAGGTTTATCATATTCTTCCAGATGGGAGTCACCGATTTTTTTATCCTTATCATATAATTCGCAAACCTTATTAAATTATTCGGCTTTTCTTAATATAAAAACGCCCGGATTTAATAAAAAAGATTCCGTCATATCTCTTTCCTATTCCGAAGGAGGAGCAACAAACTCCGATTCCGTATTCTCTTGCCGTTTGATTTTTAATTTTAGATAATTTAATAAATGAATTATTTGGAAATATTTTTAATCGCTTTAAGCCTTTCCTTGGACGCATTCGCCGTAAGCATATCTTCCGGCGGAACTATGAAATTTCTGAGAATTTCCCAATGGTTTAAAATGGCTTTTTTCTTCGGAGCTTTTCAGGCTTTGATGCCTTTGATAGGATGGCTGGCGGGAATATCGATGCTAAAATATATATCTTCATTAGATCATTGGGTAGCATTTATCCTGCTTTTTGCCGTAGGAGCCAAAATGATTTACGAAGGATTTAAGATAGAGGATATGAATTGCGAAAAAAAAGGCTCTTGTCCTTTTAATACGATGACTCTTTTAATACTTTCTTTAGCGACAAGCATAGACGCTTTGGCGGTAGGAATCACATTTTCCCTGATTAAAATTTCAATAATTTCTCCGATTATAATAATAGGAATAGTGACATTTCTAATGTCTTTGTCCGGAGTAAAAATAGGATATGCCGGTAAAAATTTTTTTGAGAACAAAATGGAAATAATAGCCGGATGTATTTTGATAATTTTGGGATTTAAAATACTTATACAGCATATAATTTAAACTATATGAAAGGTTTAACCTTTAAAAAAATACTATCCGCAAATCCCGAGGAAATAGACAAAAAATTAAAATTAAATCATCTTTTCATTTATATAAACACCTCGTGTAATTTATCCTGCCGATACTGCGGATGTCACTTTATAAACGAATTAATTAAAAATCCAATATTGCAAGAAGACAGATTTCGAAAAGCGCTAAAACAATTCGCCCAAAGAGCGTGCCGGTATCCGGAATTTACCTTTTACGGAGGAGAGCCTCTTATTTATTACGAAAAACTTAAAAAATACTCTTCCTTAATAAGATCGAAATTTCCATATTCGAGGATAAATATTTTTACAAACGGAATGCTTTTAAATAAAAAAGCCGCAGATTTGGCCGAAGAAAAAAATTTAAATTTTTTAATAAGCATCGACGGGGATAAAAAAACTACGGATTTTAACAGAAAAACATTTATTTATCCTTCCGTTTATGAAAAAATACTAAAAAACCTTAAAAATTTTAAAAATTTTCATAGATTCACGGCAAACATGGTAATAACTCCGGATAACGTAGAATATTGGGCCGACAATGTCGCTCATTTAAAAAAGATGGGGTTCGAATCCGTAAATTGGGATATAAACTATGCGGGAGAATGGGATAAGAAAAAAATAAATATTTTTTCCGAAGAGTTAATAAAGATTTTATCTTCTTACATAAAAGAAAGTTTTAAAAAATCTAATTTCAAACTCTCCAATTTATATAAATATCTGTTTAAGAAAAATAGCGACGACCAGCCCTTGTCTCTTACATTAATGAACGACGGCAATTTTTATTTTTGCGACTTAACTTCTTTACTGCGCGAGGCAAATCAAAAAGAATTAAAAAAAACCGAGATGTTTTTTAATTTTCTTTCCGCTCAAAAAAATCTATCTCGCAACGAATTATATTGCGGAACCGGATTATATTTATATCTTTGCTTAAAAAACAAAAAAAGCGAAGAAGCCGAAAAGAAACTTTCGTTTTTTTTCGATCTTAAAAATAGGCATGAGAAAATACTGAAAGCCTTCGCTAACAAAATCAAAAGAATTCCGCATATTATGTCCGTTTACGAAGAGAAAAATATCAAATGATTTCCGTTAATTCCGGATTTGAATAAAATTTAGAATCGGATCCCGCCAAATAATTTTTCTTTTTAAATAAATACATCTTGCGGATAAACCAAATATTGGCAAAAAGCGCCCATAAAGAAGCGGCAAAAAGGGAATAATTTATTCCGTATTTTTCCCCTATCCAACCCCAAAACATATTTCCGAAAGGCGCCAAAGCGGTAAAACTTAAAGCGTAAACGCTTACTACTCTGCCGCGCATATCTTCTCTGACCAAACTTTGTATTAAAGTATTTATGCCTACCGCCTGTCTGGCCGTACCCATTCCGGCGGTAAAAAGAAATAAAGCGGATATCCAAATATGATTTGAAAAAGATAAAGCCGCCAAAGAAAAAGCATAAAGCAGAGAATATGAATAAATTTGCTTGGACATATTTTTATTTTCTTTTTTCCCGGCCATTCTTAGTCCCGATATTATCGCTCCCAATCCTATAAGAGACATAAAAATTCCCATGGTTCCCGCATCTCCGTTAAGACGAGAAACATAAACGGGCAAAAGAGTTATTACCGGCATTATCACAAAACTCATAAAAGAAAGAAAAATCAAAGGGTAACTTATATATTGAGAATTCTTCATATAAGTTATTCCCGACTTTAAATCTTCCAATAAAGAAGAAGATGTCTTATTTTTTTTAACGGTATAGGGTTTTATTTTATAAAGCGCGGCCATAATAAAAAAATAAGAAACAAAATTAAGCCAAAAACAAGTTTTTTCCCCCCAATATTTTATTATAAAACCGCCTAAAGCCGGTCCTATCATTCTCGAAGAATTAAACATAATAGAATTTAAAGCTATGGCGTTAGGTAAAAGGTCCTTACCGACTATTTCCACCGTAAAACTTTGTCTCAAAGGCATATCGAAAGCTCCGGCGGTTCCGTTTATAAAACCTATCAATAAAACGGCGGAATAAGTCGCCTTGCCGGAAGATGTCAAATAAGCCAAAAAAAACGCGGAAAGCATAGCCGCGCCTTGCGTCCAAAAAAGAGCTTTTTTCTTTTCAACTCTGTCAGAAAGAGCTCCCGCAAGATAGCCGAAAATTAACGAAGGAATCATATTGAGAAAACCGTAAGCTCCGAGTTTGGCCGAAGATCCGGTCAAAGAATAAACCAGCCATCCCATGGCTACGGTTTGCATCCAGGTCCCTATGAGAGAAATCCCTTGCCCGGTAAAATAGTATCTGTAATTTTTATGAGAGAAAGAAGAAAAAACATCGGCGTATCCCATGATATTATTCTACAAAAATTGTAAAATATATATATAAGGTGACATAATATGAATCAAATAATTTATATGCGCCACTCCGGCAAATCCGCAAAAAAATTCGTAAAAGACATACTTGGAATTAAAAAAACGTGGAAAACGGTTTTTTTTGAAATTTATCTCAACTGAGCGGTAAGAATTTTTTTAGCCGATTGCTCGTCGGAAAGATTCAGTTTATACCAAACCACTTTTCCTATTCCGCACTTTTCTCCGGGTTTGCATACTTTTTTGAAACCGAATTTCATATGACAGCAAATAGATACCAAATTTTTATCGGCCGCTCTGTACCAAACGGTTTTTGCTCCTTTTTCCAAAGCATAAGATAGTCTTAAACGCGTAAGCTCTTTTCCTATGCCTTTTTCTCTAAATTCCGGCCTTACTCTTAATCCTTCCAAAAGATATTTTCCGTTTTCTTTTACCAAAGCGGCATGCCCGACCAAGAGTTTTCCGCAATAAGCGGCGAAATAAGCTGCGTCGGGATTTCTTATCATTCTCGGAGAGAGACAGTCTTTATAAAATTCTCGAAACTCTTTTTCCCATTTAAGAGTCATTCTTTTTATTTTAACGAATTTTATGGGGACACTCGAAGTCATAATAATATTTTATAAGAAAAACTATTAGAAGTCATCGGGCTTAAGAAGGATAAAAGAGTAGGTCTTTGGTTTCATTTCCATAGTTATGCAAGAAAATTATTTTAGGATATAATATATTTATGAGATTTTATATTTTTCTATTTTTTCTCTTATTGTATTCCGTTATTTTTTCTCTGGATTCCAAAACCGAAAAAAGGCTGGAAAAAATAGAGAAAAGAATAGAGGAATTGGAGAAAAAAATAGATTCGCTATCGGTCCAAAAAGGATCTCAAGAAACGGCATTTGAATACGAATCTTCGGTTCCCGAGACTACCGGAGAAGAGTTATTGATTAAAGAGAATCTTTTAAAAGCGAAAATATCCTCATTGAAAACTTTAAGCGGGAAAAAAAAGAAAGGTCTTTTATTGGATGTTACTATATATAATCCCACAAAATATAAAATTAAGATATTTACCGGAGATTTGCTTTTTTACGCTCCGTCCGGCGATCTTATACTAAGCTATAAAGCTTACGACGACAAAGAACTTCTCCCGGGAAAAAGAACTATTTTCCCGGTTTTAGTGGACATAGAAAAATCCGAAGCATATTTTTATTTTGTAAAACATAAAACTTCCAGGCTGTCTTTCACAAATCAGAAATTGGTAGCGGATCAAGTTTAATCTTTTAATTCGTATTCCTGAGCGTAAGAAGGTAAAAATATATCCGAAAATCCTTCGTTTTTAAGTGTTTGAGCGAAACCGGCCCTTTGAGACTCTTCGCCGTGAACCAAAAAAATTCCCTTCTTAGGATTAACTTTTTTTACATATGCAAGAAGATCGCTTTTACCTGCGTGAGCCGAAAAGAAATCCAATGTTTTTATTTCCATATAAACTTCGTGTTTAAGTCCGAATATTTTAACTTCCCTTTCGCCGTCTTTGAGTTTTCTTCCCAGTGTATTTTGAGCTTGAAACCCTACCAAAAGAAGTATATCGTTTTCGTTTTCTATGCTGTTTCTAAGATGGTGAAGTATTCTCCCGCCTTCGCACATTCCGGAAGCCGATATTATTATCATCGGTCCCCGGGTTTCGTTTAATTTTTGAGAATCTTTTTTTTCGGAAATATAACGTATATATTCGTAACCGAAAGGATCTTTGTCTTTGTCGGCATAAGTACGAAATTCATTTGAAAAATTATCGGAAAATATCCTTTCGTTAAAAATCTTGGTTATCTCGCAACTCATAGGACTGTCCACATATATCGGCAATGCCGGTATTTTCCCGGCCGATTTAAGTTTGTCTATTATGTAAATTATTTCCTGAGTTCTTTCCAAAGAAAAACCCGGAATTATTATTTTGGATTTTCTTTTAAATGCGGTGTCTATTATCGCAGCCAGAACCTCTTGAGCGTCGGATATTTCCGGATGCTCTCTGTCGCCGTAAGTCGTTTCCAATATCAAGTAATCCGGCCGAGACATAAAGTCGGGAGGATTAAGAAGAAGCTGTTTCTCCCTTCCTAAATCGCCGCTATATAAAACTTTAACACCGTCCATTTCCAATAATATTTGAGACGAACCTAAAACATGTCCCGCATTTAGAAAAGAAACCTTAATCTTATTCGATATCTCAAAAGGCAAATCGCGGTCTCTAAAAAGAGAAATAGCCTTAAGCGCGTCTTCTTGTCCGTATAAAGGCTCTATTTTTTCCTCTTCGTGTATTTTATTAAAAAATTCGGCGTCGGTCTCCTGTAAACGCGCGCTGTCTCTAAGCATTATTTCCGACAATTCGCGCGTTATAGAGTTGCAGTAAATAGGCCCGGAATATCCCTGCTTTGCCAGGATAGGCAAAGCGCCCGTATGATCTATATGAGCGTGGGAAATTATTACGGCGTTTATATCTTCGTATTTAAAAGGAAATTTAAGATTTTTTTCGCGCGCTTCGCTTCTTCTGCCCTGAAAAAGTCCGCAATCGAGCATTATTTTTATATTTTCGAATTCTATTATATGTTTGGAACCGGTAACTTCTCCCGCGGCGCCGCAAAATTTCATTTTAAGCATAATTTCTCCTTTCCCATATTTTATATAATTTATTTATGCACGAAGCCTTCAATTCCGCGGCCATATCTTTTCTGGCTCTTTTTCCCATACTCAATCCTCCGGCAATGAGTCCTGTTTTCTGGGAAATGACTTCTTCTTTTTCGGAGCATGACAGAAAAAAAACGGCTTTTTTGGTAGGCAAATATTCTTTTTATCTTTTGGCGTCCGTTTTCCTTTTCGGCTCTTGGCTTATGAAAATTTTGGGCATATCGATACCGGTAATAAGAATTTCGGGCGGTTTAATACTTTTTAATACCGCATGGAAAATGCTTTCCGAAACGGAAAAGAAAGAAAAGAAATCATACGGCGACTTAAAAATAAAAAATGCTTTCTACCCTATTACTCTGCCTGTTACCGCGGGTCCTGGCTCAATAGCCGTAACATTAAGTTTGGCTCCCAAAGAATCTCTTTATTCCGTACAAATAATTTTTTCATCCTTAGGAACGGTATTGGGAATTTTTGCCGCATCTTTTACCATATTCTTTTTCTATAGATTTTCTCAGGAAATTATTAAAAAGATGGATACACAGATGAAAGACGCACTGACAAAAATTTCCGCTTTTATTCTTTTGGCCATAGCCGTTCAAATAACTTCGGACGGAGTTTTAGCCATTTTGAAAACTTAAATTTTGATAAAATATTATTATGGTTAAACAAGAACTTTTTTATAAAGCCATACTGGATAATCTCACCGGCGGACTGATAAGCATAGATCATGAGGGTTTGATAATATATATAAATCCGATGGCCGAAAAAATACTCAAAATAGAGGGGAAAAACTTTTTATATAAAAATTTCAAAATCGCTTTTACCTCTTTCCCGGAGCTAATAGCGGCGATAGATAAAACCATGTCTACCGGAAAAACGGCAAGAAGAGCGGAGATGAGAATAATGCACGCCGACATACCTATTAAAATAGGATACGGTACTATGCCGGTAAAAAGCGAAAATAAAATTTTGGGATACTACATAATATTTCAAGATATTTCTTTTGGGAACTGACATGAACGAAGAATTAAAAAACGAATCTCCGAAGAATTATAAAAAACACCTGTATGTGTTTTTGTTTTTTTTATTCTTAACAGCCGCGGCGAGTTTTTTCCTTCCGTCCGTTCTTAATATTCAAGAAAGGCAAGTTGAAAGAACAGTTTTGGATTTTTTCGGAATATTTTTATCTTTATTCTTATTTTGGCTTAGAAAATCTTAAAATATCGATTTAGGATCCGACTTCAAAAGAGCGTTTAAAGAAGACGAACCGGCATTTTTAAAAGGGCTGGCTATTTCGCTGAAATATCCGTCTCCTTGTATATAATAAACGCTGGTATTTTTAGAATCTTTTAAAAATGTTGAGATATTCCACGTAAGCTTAAGCTGAAGTGCGGCGAGAGGATTTTGGGATGTGCCAACATTGACTACCGTGCTGTCGGGGACATAAGACTGCATATCGAATCTATATCCCCAAGCGACATCTACTTTCGTAGGCACCACCGATACTCCGGTAAGATATTTTCCTTTGCCGTTATATGAAGCTCCGTAGGTAAATATAACTCTATATTCGACATCTACCGTTTTTATCCCGTAAAGATTTTCCGCATAAAAACCGTATATGTAAACTTTAGGTCTGCTCCATCCGGAAAGCTGAGAAGGCGCCGTTATTCCTTGAGGCAAAGCGACGGCATATTTCGTATCTATATTCGAAACCGGAGCATTGTCCTTTATTATGTCCCATATTTTCGAAGCTATATTTATTATTTTTTCTATATTAACCAAAGCAGTCTGCAAATCTTTCGAGGGCTGAGATGAGACTGTTATCAAAGGAGGTTGATAAATTTCAGAATCTTCTTTTACTTCTTTTAATGTAATTTTTATCGAATTTTCGTTTATTGTAAAATATTCGGGATAAGTTTGAGATACGGTTTTTTCGTCGTTCGTAAACCTTGTCGATTTATCTATGGAAGCGGTAAGAGCTTTTTCTATTTCTTCGTCGGTTTGAGCTTTGACGTTTGCGGAAATTAGAATTAAGCAGGAGACGGCGGCCAAAAATATTTTGCGAAAATTTTGTTTTTCCATATTCTCTCCTTATCTTACAAGTAAAGGATAGCTTGACAGAGGTCAAATGTCAAGTTTCTTAATGGGTAAGAATAAAAAAATATTTAGGCCTATATAAAAATAGGCCCAAAGTCCCAAAAAAAAGCCCCTCCTTCAAGAAGGGGCTTTTTAAGAACGTCTTCTTTACTTTACCGCCGCCGGAGTTTTTTCTTCGGAAATATCGCAGCTCATCGAAGCTATTTGCCGATAAACGCTTAAACGCCACTTATATTCTTCTTCGGCTAACTTAAGCATTTTTTTGGCCACTTCCGGATTGGACGTATGCAAGGCTCTGAATCTATTTTCGCCTAACATATATTCCTCTACGGAAGTAGTCGGGTTCTGGCTGTCTATCGCAAGCGGATTCTTTCCCTCTTTTCTCAAAGAAGGATTGAATCTGTATAAAACCCATCGGCCGCTGCTTACGGCTTTTTTCTGCTCGTTCATTCCTTCGTTCATATTTATTCCGTGAGCTATGCAATGGCTGTAAGCTATTATTATAGCCGGACCGTCATAAGCTTCCGCTTCGGCAAAAGCTTTTATAGCCTGCTGCATATTCGCTCCCATGGCTATTTGAGCGACATATATGTTTCCGTAAGTCATAGAAATCATGCCAAGGTCTTTTTTAGGCAAAGGTTTTCCGCCGGCCGCAAACTGGGCTATGGCGCCCAAAGGAGTGGCCTTTGACATCTGTCCGCCGGTATTGGAATAGACTTCGGTATCGAGTACCAGAATCCTTACTTTCTTTCCGGAAGCCAATACATGATCCAATCCGCCGTAACCGATATCGTAAGCCCAGCCGTCTCCGCCGAGTATCCAGACCGACTTTTCCACAAGATAATTTGCCAAAGTAAGCATCCTTTGTGCTTCTTCGCCTTTCATGGAAGATAATTCCTTTTTCAAATCCTCCACTCTTCCTCTTTGTTTTTCTATCTCGGTCCAATCGCTTTGGGCGCTGTTTAATATTTCTTCGGCGAGAGAAGGATTTTTAAGTTTGCCCTTAATTAAGGCAAGTTTTTCCTTTGCTTCTTCTTTCATTTTATCGTAAGCCAATCTCATTCCCAAACCGAATTCCGCATTATCTTCGAATAAAGAGTTGGACCAAGAGGGGCCTCTGCCGTCGTCTCTTACGCAGTAAGGCGTAGTAGGCAGATTGCCGCCGTAAATGGAAGAGCAGCCTGTGGCATTGGCTATGGACAAATGATCGCCGAACATTTGAGTTAAGAGCTTTACATAAGGCGTTTCGCCGCATCCTGCGCAAGCTCCGGAAAACTCGAATAAAGGTCTTACAAGCTGACTGCCTTTAACGGTATTTCTGTTTGCCATTTGAGACCCTTTTTCTTTTAAAGCCATGAAATATTCCCAATTTTTCTTCTCTGTTTCTCTCAGAGAAAGCTGATCTTTCATATTTATGGCTTTTTTACCGGTTTCTTTTCCGTCTTTTCTTTCTTTCGCGGGACAATTATATACGCAAGCTCCGCATCCGGTGCAGTCTTCTACGGCCACCTGAACCGTAAATTTAAGGCCTTTAAGATCGGTTCTTCCTTCGGTCGATTTAAATGTTGCCGGAGGATTTTTAAGTTCCGACGCTTCGTAAGCCTTTATTCTTATCGCGGCATGAGGACAAACCAAAGAACATATCCCGCACTGTATGCATAAATCCGGTTCCCATGAAGGACATTCCAGGGCAATGTTTCTTTTTTCATATTGAGTTGTCGCGGTAGGATAGGTTCCGTCTACCGGGAAAGCGGAAACAGGAAGATTGTCGCCTCTATAAGCTGTCATTTCGCAAGTAACTTTTTTTACGAAATCAGGCATTTTGGGATCTATTCTGCAAGGTTCGAAGTGTATTTTGGAAGTAACGGAAGAAGGATATTTGACCTCTTCTATGGCGGCTACCGCGGCGTCTACGGCCGCCCAGTTTTTCTTTACGACCTCTTCTCCTTTCTTCTGGTATGTCTTTTTTATGGAATTTTTTATGGCTTCTATGGCTTCTTCTTTAGGCAAAACTCCGGATATGCCGAAGAATGCGGTCTGCATTATTACGTTTATTCTCGAGCCCATTCCGGTTTCTTTTGCTATTTTGGAAGCGTTAATTACGTAAAACTTAAGTTTTTTGTCTACTATCTGCTTTTGCACCTCGGCCGGTATTTTATCCCAAACTTCCGCCGCCGAATAAGGGCTATTAAGTAAAAAAACTCCGTTTTCTTCGGCTTTATCAGCCATCTCGTATTTATCCAAGAAAGAGAATTGATGACATCCTATAAATCTGGCTTTATAAACCAAATAAGGAGATCTTATATACTTCTTTCCGAATCGCACATGAGACACGGTAAGAGAACCGGCTTTTTTGGAATCGTAAACGAAATATCCCTGGGCATAATTATCGGTTTCTTCGCTGATTATCTTAATCGTATTTTTATTCGCTCCTACGGTACCGTCGGAACCCAATCCGTAGAAAAGAGCTCTAAACACATCTTTATCTTCTATGGACCAGTTATGGTCATAATCCAGACTAAGATTTGTGACATCGTCTTTTATGCCGACCGTAAAATTATTTTTAGGTTTATTCGATTTAAGATTGTCAAATACCGCTTTTGCCATGGCGGGAGTAAATTCTTTGGATCCTAATCCGTATCTTCCTCCTATTATTAAAGGCATGGAAGAAATTTTCCCCTCTTTAAAAGCTTTTGACAGCGACGCTACTACGTCTTGATAAAGAGGCTCGCCGACCGCTCCGGGTTCTTTCGTCCTGTCCAAAACGGCTAAGGATTTTACGGTTTTAGGCAATACGGCAAAAAAATCTTCCTCAAACCAGGGTCTGTAAAGCCTTACTTTTATAACCCCGACTTTTTCTCCTTCTTTTGAGAGGTATTCGGCTGTTTCATGGCAAATATCCGAACCGGAAGCCATAACCACTATGACTCTTTCCGCTTTCGGATCTCCGACATACTCGAATAAACCGTATTTTCTGCCGGTTAGTTTTTCAAACTTTGCCATTTCCTCTTTTACTATTTCAGGCGCGGCAAAATAAAACTTATTCGATGCTTCTCTTCCCTGGAAAAAAACATCCGGATTTTGCGCGGTTCCTCTCATCACCGGATGTTCCGGATTAAGTCCTCTTCTTTTATGTTCGGCGATAAGATTTTCGTCCAACATGGCTTTCATTGTCTCTTTTGAGAGAACGTCAACCATATTAAGTTCGTGAGAGGATCTAAAACCGTCAAAAAAATGCAAGAAAGGTATTCTGCTTCTTAAGCTGGCGGACTGCGCTATTAAAGCGAAATCCATTGCTTCCTGAGGATTTGCGGAGGCAAGCATAGCCCAGCCGGTTTGTCTGGTTGCCATCACGTCGCTGTGATCTCCGAATATGGAAAGAGCGTGAGTAGCCACGGCTCTGGCGGACACATGAAATACGGTAGGAGTGAGTTCTCCGGCTATTTTATACATATTGGGTATCATCAATAAAAGCCCTTGAGATGCCGTAAAAGTGGTTGTCAGAGCGCCCGCGGTAAGAGCTCCGTGAACGGCACCGGCTGCTCCGCCTTCGGATTGCATTTCTATTACGTTAGGAATGGTATTCCAAATATTTTTTTCGCCTTTTGCGGATTTTATATCGGACAATTCGCCCATTACGCTTGAAGGAGTTATCGGGTAAATGGCGATAACTTCGTTTGTTGCATGAGCTACGTAAGCCGCGGCAGTATTGGCATCCATCGCGACCATTTTATTTTTTTCTGGCATATTATCTCCTGTGGCTTTGGGATTTAAACGAACAAAAATCTAAAAATAGTATAGCATTTTTATAAACCGCTTCAAATCTGCGGCAGTATTATCGTAAACATACCGGGCCATAAATTCTTATTATTTTGATATAATTAATTAACTAATTTAAAATTCCTTAAAAAATTATACAGGGGAAAATATGGAAAATAAGCCTAAAAAACCAAGTCCCGCGATAAAAAGAAACGAAGGAAGACACGAACCTTCGGATAAAAGAATAAAACATTTTAACGAAGTGGCTTTGGGATTCGACAAAGAAGAAGCTCTTACCGAAGCCTCAAGATGCCTTAACTGCAAAACCAAACCGTGCGAAGCCGCTTGTCCTGTTAATGTGAAAATTCCGGAATTTATAGATTTGATTTATAAAGAGGATTTTTCCGGAGCCGTATCAAAAATATACGAAACGAGCCTTTTCCCCGCAATATGCGGAAGAGTCTGTCCTCAAGAAACATATTGCGAAGCGGCATGCGTAATAAAAGACAAATTTAAACCGGTTTCCATAGGAAGACTTGAAAGATTTGCGGCCGATTATGCGAGAAAAGAAGGTTTGGTAAGACTGCCTTCTCCCGAAAAAAGTACCGGAAAAAAAGTTGCCTGCGTAGGTTCGGGACCCGGGTCCTTGGCCGTAGCGGCCGAATTGGCTAAAAAAGGCCATTCCGTAACCGTTTTTGAAGCCCTTCATAAATACGGAGGCGTTCTTAGATACGGCATACCTTCTTTCAGACTTCCGAGAGAAACAGTCGATTTTGAAGTTGAAAATCTTAAAAAATTGGGAGTCAAATTTATTAAAAACGCTTTAATAGGCAAATCTATTTCTTTGGACGAACTAAAAAAAGATTTCGACGCGATATACATAGGATCAGGCGCGGGACTTCCTTCTCCTTTAAATATCGCAGGAGAACATTTAATAGGAGTATATAGCTCCAATGAATTTTTAACAAGAGTAAATCTAATGAAAGCCTATGAGTTTCCCAAATACGATACGCCTTACTATATAGGTAAAAAAGTAGCCGTAGCCGGAGGCGGAAACACCGCTATGGATTCGGCTCGCTGCGCCATGAGACTCGGACCGGAAAGCGTAACCGTACTATATAGGAGAACAAGAACCGAAATGCCTGCCAGAGCGGAAGAAGTGGAAAATGCGATGGAAGAAGGCGTTAAATTCGAATTTCTAACGGCTCCCATAGCGCTCGAAGGCGACGATAAAGGAAGACTAAAAAGAATAAAATGCATAAGGATGGAACTTGGCGCTCCGGACGCATCGGGAAGAAGAAAACCGGTAGAGATAAAAGGTTCGGAATTTTATGTCGAAGCCGACAGTTTAATAGTGGCGGTAGGGCAAAGTCCAAATCCTTTAATACAGCAAAATGCCAAAGAACTTCAAACAAATAAATGGAACTGCCTGGTAGTAGACGAAAATCAAAAGACTTCGGTAGAAGGCATTTATGCCGGAGGCGATGTGGTAAGAGGCGGTGCCACCGTACTTTTGGCGATGAAAGACGGGAAAAATGCCGCAAGAGCCATAGACGAATATCTTAAAAGTAAAAAATAAACGGAGGAATCATGGAATATAGCCCTCAGGAAAAATATGAAATTTTAGAAAAGAAAGACCTTTCCCCTTCCATAGCCCAACATATCATAAAAGCTCCGCTGATAGCGGCAAAAGCTCAAGCCGGACATTTTGTCATTTTAATGGCGCAAGAAAACGGAGAAAGGATACCCGTAACTCTCGTCGATTGGTCGCCGAAAGAAGGATGGATAAAAGTAATAATACAAGCAATAGGCAAATCTACGGCTCAAATGAACTCCTTAAAAACAGGAGATTTTTTTGCGGAAGTAGCCGGTCCTTTGGGGACTCCGGTTGAAATAAAAAAATACGGCACGGTAGCCGGGGTCGGAGGAGGAGTAGGCATAGCAGAATTATACCCCATAGCAAGAGCCTTTAAACAGGCCGGCAATAAAGTGATTTCCATATTAGGCGCCAGAAATAAAGATTTACTTATTTTGGAAAAAGAAACCGCCGACATATCGGATTCGGTAATTATAACTACCGACGACGGTTCGAAAGGCAAAAAAGGCTTGGTTACGGACGCCTTAAAAGAACTTTCGGAAAAAGAAAAAATCGACGCGGTTTTTACCATAGGACCTCTGCCTATGATGAAATTTGTCGCCTTAACCGCAAAAGAGAAAAACATCCCGGCTTTTGCAAGTTTAAATCCGATAATGTTAGACGGCACCGGTATGTGCGGAGGATGCAGAGTGGAAATAGACGGCAAACCCAAGTTTGCCTGCGTGGACGGTCCGATGTTTGACGCGCATAAAACCGATTTTGATACTCTAATAAAGAGAACCTCGGCTTATAAAGATCTGGAAAAAGAAAGTTTGGATAAATTCTCCAAAGAACATAATTGCAAAATAGGCCTTCATTAATAAAATATTCGGAGATAAAAATGGAAAAGCAAGAAATAAAGAATAAGTTATTTTCAAGACTCGATAAATACTGCAGAATACATACCACGTCGGATCCTCGGTCCGAAACCTATCCTTCTTCGAAAAATCAAAAAGATTTGGCTCGTGTTTTGGATAAAGAATTAAAAGAAATAGGAATGAAAAATGTAAGTACCGACAAATATTGTTATGTAACGGCATTCCTTCCCGGAAACGTAAAAACTAAAAAAACGATAGCTTTTTTGGCTCATATGGACGTATCTCCGGCGGCCTGCGGAAAAGGAGTAAAACCTAAAATTCACAAAAACTACAAAGGCGGCCCCATAGATATAAATTCAAAAAAAGGAATTATATTAACTCCGACTAATTGTCCTCCTCTTAAAGAACACATAGGAGACGATATAGTAACCGCTTCGGGAGATACTTTGCTCGGGGCCGACAATAAAGCGGGGATATCGATAATAATGACCGCAATGGAATATCTTATAAAAAATCCGAATCTCCCCAGACCCAATATCAAAATAGCTTTTACTCCGGACGAAGAGATAGGCAGAGGCACGGAAAAATTTGACGTAAAAAAGTTCGCGGCGGATGCGGGATATACCTTCGACGGAGACTTAAAAGGCGCGGTCGAAGCGGAAAATTTTAACGCAGATTTTGTCGAAATAAATATTAAGGGTAAAAGCGTACATCCGGGTACCGCCAAAAACGCCATGGCAAATGCGGCAAGAATAGCGGCGGAAATATGTTCGTCTTGGCCGGAGAATATGACTCCGGAAAACACAGACGGATACGACGGATTTATAATGTTTGACGAAATAAAAGGCAATATAGAAAACGCTTCTCTAAGCGGAATAATAAGAGAACATGACATAAAAAAGCTTAAAAAGATGGAAAAACTTCTCTTAAAAATAATAGAAGAAAAAAAACAAAAATATCCTCTATCTCAAATAAACATCAATATAAAAGAACAATACCGAAATATGAAATCGGTCATAGACAAAAATCCTCAAGTTTTGTCCAAACTGATTAAAGCCGTAAAAAAATCCGGCATAGAACCGGTAATTAAGCCCATAAGAGGCGGAACGGACGGAGCAAGACTTTCTTTCATGGGACTTCCTTGTCCGAATGTTTTCACCGGCGGATATAATTATCACGGTCCTTACGAATGGATATCGTTAGACTCGATGTATTTATCCTATAAAACGCTTATCAATATATGCGAAGAGTGGACTAATTAGAAAATAGGAAATTCTTTAAAAGAACCGAAATAAACAAGGATTAAGTGAATATATTTTAGTTTTTTGCTATAATTTATTTGACTCAAAAACTCGTATCAAAGGAGCTTAAAATGGGTCTCATACCTAAAGAAACAAAATTCTTCGAACTTTTTGAAAATCAAACTCAAAATGCAATAAAAGCCGCCGAATTCTTAAAAGATGCCGTAAAGCTAAATAAATTTGACGAAATATGCGTAAAGAAAATGAAAGAATTCGAGCACGAAGGCGATACCATAACCCACGAAATAATAGACAAATTAAACGAAACGTTTATAACGCCGATAGACAGGGAAGACATACATAAATTGGCAAGCGAAATAGACGATATATGCGACTTGATAAACGTTATATCCAACAGAATACACATATATAAAATAGATAATGTCAAAGACCCCTATTTGGAAGAATTTTTACTAAATATTGTGGAATCGGCTACCGCCTTAAACAATGCGGTTAAAAACCTTAAAGACATAAAAAGAACGAGAAGGATATTGGAATACTGCATAGAAATAAACAGGCTGGAAAACGCCGGAGACTCTCTTAGAGAGAAAGCAATAATGGAATTATTTGAAAAAGAGAAAGATCCGATAAAAATAATAAAATGGAAGGAGATTTACGAAGTTGCGGAAACGGTTTTAGACACATGCGAACATGTCGCAAAAACCATAGAGGAGATACTTGTAAAAAATGGATAGCACTTTACTTGCCGTTTCTTTTCTCGTAGCGCTTGCCCTTATATTTGATTTTTTAAACGGAGCAAACGACGCCGCTAATTCCATATGCACCATAGTAGCCACAAAAGTCTTGAAACCGGGTCAAGCCGTAGTATGGGCCGCATTTTTTAATTTCATAGCCTTTTTGGTTTTCGGAACTCATGTGGCAAAAACTATGGGAAAAGGCATAATAGATATAAATATTGTAGACAATATAGTAATATTCTCTGCTTTGATAGGCGCATCCTCATGGACCGCCATATCTACTTATTTGGGTTTTCCCATAAGCGTTTCACACTCTTTAATAGGGGCTTTAATAGGTACCGCCTTAATAAAAGCCGGCTACTCGGCTCTTATAATGTCCGGAATATACAAGACGGCTTTATTTATAGTTTTATCTCCCATATTAGGAATGCTTTTGGGATCTTTATTTATGGTAATACTATACAATGCTTTTAAAAAAAGCACTCCGTCAAAAGTCGAACATATTTTTGCCAAAGGACAGCTTTTTTCCGCGGCTTTATACTCTTTGGGTCACGGAGGAAACGACGCTCAAAAAACCATGGGGATAATAGCCGGACTTTTATATTCGGCCGGATATCTCGGAGGAGAATTTCATATACCTCTATGGGTAGTATTATCCGCTCAGGGGGCGATAGCATTAGGCACGCTTATAGGGGGATGGAAGGTCGTAAACACTTTGGGAAACAGATTGGCCAAGCTCAGGCCGGTCGACGGTTTTGCCGCAGAAACCGGCGCGGCGGCCACTTTATACATGGCGACATTTTTTGGAATACCGGTAAGCACCACTCATACCATAACCGGAGCAATACTGGGAGTAGGGTCGGTAAAACGTCTGCATTCCGTAAGATGGGGAGTATCCAAGGAAATAATTTGGGCTTGGGTACTAACCATACCCGGTTCCGCTTTAATATCCGCTCTGACTTTTTATATAACAACCAAGATATTAGGATAACCTAAAAAAAGACTTTGCGGCCGCTATGGCGCTTGTAAAAGCGAAATGAAGATTATATCCTCCGCTTCTTCCGCCGCAATCTAAAAGCTCGCCGGTTATATATAAGTTTTTTTCCTTCAAAGAATTAAAATTTTCCGTTATTTCGGTTAAAGGAACCCCCCCGGTTTTAGACATGGCATAATCAAATCCCATGGGAGAAATACCGGAAATTTTCAAGTTTTTAATATGTTCCGCGGCTTTAATACATACTTTTCTATTATTTTCCGCGCATAAAGATATTTGCGCATTTCTTAAAATAAAAGCCGCAAGTTTTTTATCCAAAGAGCAAGACAAAACATCCGAAATATGTCCTTTTATTTTAGAAAATCTTTCGGATATATCTTTTACCGTTTTATCCGGCATTAGATCCAAAATTAAGGAATCTGTTTTATTTTTAATATAGTCGAAAGAAAAATCTATCGCCGCATCTCCGGAAATTCCATAAGAAGTAAATAATATTTCTCCCGAATATTCGGCTTTATTTGATAAAATTTTTCCTCTTACTCTTACTCCATCCAAAGAAGACAGATTAGGATATTTAACGGAAAAAGAAGTAAGAATCGGATTTAAAGGCAATACGCTATGTCCGAAAGATTTTACCAATGAAAAACCTTCGTCGGTAGCCCCTATTTTCGGATAAGAAGGTCCTCCGCAGGCAAGTATGATATTTTTTGCTTTTATTGTCGAAATATCTTTCTTAGTTTTTTTAAATGAACCGGGAAAGTCTTGATCCTCGCATAATATTTCAAAAATTCCGTTTATTTTTTTTATTGAAACCGCTTTTTTAAGCAAAAAAATATTCGTATTAAATTTTTTAAGCAATCT
>JAAYVI010000038.1 GCA_012517235.1 Elusimicrobiota bacterium
CGTTGTAATAATTTATAAATAGTCGGTAGTATAAAAGATCTTTGTCGATGAGTTTTGATAGAATATGTAAAAAGGAGGTTTAATTATGAAAAATATATTGCCGCTTATAGCCGTATCTCTGTCTCTGTCGGCTTGTGCTACAGGTTATGGTAGAGGAGGCGGGTTATCGCATGGGTTTACTGATTCGCATTTGCAGGGCGATACTTTTCTTATATCATTTTCGGGCAATGGTTTTACCGGGATAGGTAGGGTCAAGGATTATGCTCTGCTTAGATGTGCGGAGGTAGCCATGAATAACGGTTATGGTTTTTTTATTATTGAAAAATCCAAAACAAGAGGCGCCTTCCCGCCGCTTTTACAGAAACCTTATGCGGAATATTCCATCAGAGGGATGAATGCTTCCGCCGCCGGCGCTTATGACGCCAGGAATATAGCCGAAACACTTAGAGCCAAATACGGACTAAATACTGCGCGCTGAAATCTTTGATTATCTAAAATAATATTTTCCCATATGTGGAGCATTGCTATTGTCCGCTCAACTGTGCTATAATATAGATGCGGGGTAGAGCAGCCTGGTAGCTCGCAAGGCCCATAACCTTGAGGTCGCAGGTTCAAATCCTGCCCCCGCAACCAGATTTTAAACCCTCCGAAAGGAGGGTTTTTAATTTATACGCGGGGGAGCAAGCCGACTGCTCGGCTTGCGTCAGGATTTGAAAGGCGCAGCGATGGCGAAGTTTGAGCGAAGCGAAAGGCTGAGCCCGCGAGCCGGGGTCGCGAGAAATTCCCGTCAGGGAATTTACTTGTGACCAAAACGGCGAAGCCCTGCCCCCGCAACCAGATTTTAAACCCTCCGAAAGGAGGGTTTTTAATTTATACGCGGGTAGGGGGAACCGCGTTGCGGTGCCCCACTGGGATGATGGCAATCTTTGGGACTATCAGTTTGAGCGGAGGGGGTGCCCGGGGCGAGACGAAGTCGAGCTGGGAACCGCGTTGCGGTGCCCCACTGGGATGATGGCAATCTTTGGGACTATCAGTTTGAGCGGAGGGGGTGCCCGGGGCTAAGCTATAATTTGATGACAAAAAAATTATCAAATTGCTATACTATATTTGTTAAAGTAAAAAAGTTAAGGAGGTTTATGATGAAAAATGTTTTTTTTGCGGTAATTGTTTCATTACCTTTGGCTTTGTCGGCTCAACAGCCTCAAACGGAAAAAGAGGCTCCGATAAATCCGGATAAGGCTCTTTATTCTTTGGGGGTAGCTTTAAGTCAAAATCTTATCGGATATAATTTTAACGAATCTGAAGCGGATAAAATAACTGCCGGTTTTTCCGATTCATTGAAAAATAAAGCTAAAAAAGAGGATTATGATTTTGCCGAAATATCTCCTTATATAAGCAAAAAACAGCAGGAAAATGCAAAAGTGGAAAAAGAAAAAGGCAGTGCTTATTCCAAAAAAGCCGCCAATGAAAAAGGCGCTCAGAAAAGTAAAACAGGTCTCATCTATATTCCTATAACCAAAGGTAAAGGTATTTCTCCAAAAGCCGAAGACGAAGTTAAAGTACATTACAAAGGTTATTTAATAGACGGAAAACCTTTTGACAGTTCTTATGATAGAAAAGAACCGGCTCAATTTCCTTTGGGAGCCGTCATATCTTGCTGGACGGAAGGAGTTCAGAAAATGAAAGTAGGCGGAAAAGCAAAACTTGTTTGCCCTTCCGACATAGCATACGGAGATATGGGAAGACCGCCCGTAATTCCCGGCGGAGCCACTTTAGTTTTTGAAGTCGAATTACTCGACGTAATAAAGAAAGAACAGAAAAAAGAAGAGAAAGCTCCGGTTGATAATAAAAAGCAGGAAAACAATCAAAAACCGACCGAAGAGAAAAAATAAGATAGAAGCTTTTAGTTAAAATAAAGCCCCGCTTTAACGGGGCTTTATTATTTTTGTTCTTTTTTAGGAATAATTATCGAAAGAAGTATTGACGCCGTTAAAATTGATATTACGACTATAAGTGATTTTATCGGTTGTATATGATAGAAGGAGGATATAATCATTTTTATCCCCACATACAAAAGAACTACGGATACTCCTTTTTTTAAATATCTGAAATAATCGGAAATATAAGCCAAAAGGAAATATAAAGATCTGAGTCCGACTACCGCAAAAACATTGGAAGTATAAACTATAAGTTTGTCGGTAGAAATAGCCAAAACTGCCGGTATCGAATCTACGGCAAACACCAGGTCGGTGGATTCTACTACTATCAAAGCGGCAAACATA
>JAAYVI010000039.1 GCA_012517235.1 Elusimicrobiota bacterium
TATTTTTTCCTTTCAATTTTCCGACTTCGTTTATTATCATGGCGGAAAAAATTAAAAATCCGCCCAAAGCCTTTATTGCAAAAAAGTCTTCTCCTCCGACGGTCCAAGCGAATGCAGCGGCAAAAACCGGTTCCAAAGTAAATATTATACCCACCTTAAAAGGGTCGGAATATTTCTGGGCGTTCATCTGTATAAAAAAAGCGGAAAGAGTAGGGAAAAAAGCCAAAAAAAATATTATCAGCCAGCCGTTTAGGCCGGAAACATAAAAACTATTACCGGACATAAAAACTGCCCCGGAAGAAATCAACCCAACCATCCAGAATTGATGAAATGCCAGTTTTGTTATATCGTATCCGCCTTTTACGTACTTATCTGTAAATAACAGATGAGCGGAATAACTCATAGCCGCAACCAAAGTTAACAAATCGCCTTTGTTTATTCCCTTAATTCCGCCGGTTAAAAACCACATACCGGCTACGGCCGTCAAACTCGCCCAGAACTCGGTTTTACCCGTTTTTTCTCCTTTGAAAATAAAAAGAAAAAGGGGTATGAAGATTATAAATAATCCGGTTATAAAACCGCTATTTGACGCGCTGGTATAAAGAAGTCCGGCGGTTTGAGTAAGGTATAGCGAAGCTAAAAAAAAAGAAAGAACAAAAGCCTCTTTAATGTGAGCAAAAAAATTTTTCTTTCTTAAGACAAAAGGCAATAAAGCCAGGGCCGAAATAAAAAATCTTATAGCCACCATAGCGGAAGAATCCACGCAATTAAGAGCGTATTTTGTCACTACAAATGTCGAACCCCATATAAAAGCGCAATAAAAAAGACCTATGTCGGCCATTTTTTTTGAAAACATATCTATATCATATTAAATTAAGAAAAATGAAGGAATAAAAGTGTGAGAACTTAGATGATCGGAGAATAGATGATTAGTAAGGAAGCGAGCTTGCGTTTTTTATCCGAACCATTGTTATAACCTACGAGGTTATAACATAATTTATCTATGAAATAGGCGTATAACCTACGAGGTTATTACAGGTTTGAGGTTATTACAGGTTTTTTGATATAATCGGGCCGGAGAGAAATTGCCGAAAGCTATGCGCTAAATTTTGAGGACATTATACCTATGGATGCGCGACAAAAAAGAAGTATGAATACATAGAGGCGTAGACATATGGCAAAAAATATGCTCGGGAAAATAAATAAAAAACTAATATTGATTCAAAGAGCCTTTTATTTTGGCTTTATTTAAAGCCAAGCCGAATAAAAAAAACGAAGCGGGAAATAAAAAAACCGAAAATAAAAATAAAATCGAAAGTTCCGGCCATATATCCAAAAACGAAGCTCCCGAGTAAAAAGCTTTTTGAGAGGCCCTTATCGACCAATAAACGGGAAAAATATAAGATAATTTATAAAGTCCGAAAGGAAGAACGGCCGCCGGGAAATAGGCTCCCCCTAAAAAACCTTCCGCGCTGCTTAACAAAAAAGCCAAAGGATTTCCCCGCTTAAAAAGAAGCACGAATACCGAAGAAAGAATTCCCAATGCCGAAAAAGAAAAGAAAGAAAAAAACATTATTATAATCATCGAAGTAATATTTACCGAAGAAAAATCTATTTTGAAAAATATAAATCCGGCCGACAAATAAACCAAAGCTTCACCTAAAGATAAAATAAAATTGTAAATAGACGCCGATAAAAGAAACAAAAATAAATTTTCTTTTAATATAAGTATTTCCTCCAAAGATCCGCAAATTTTTTCTTCGTAAACTTTTTGAGATATGCTTCCTGGTCCCGCGCCGGAAAAGTTAAATATTATAACTCCCAAAAAAACATAAGAAAAATAGTTTATACCGTAAGGAGCCAAAAAAGCGGTTATCCTTTTATCCATAAGCAAATCTATGAAATAGAAAATAAGAAAGGAAAAAATAGAAGAAAATATGCCCCATAAAAAAGCGAATCTATAGCTTTTCTTAAGCATAAAATCTTTTTTTATAAAAGCGAAAATCTTATTCATACTTGAAAACTTTTCCTTCCTTCATCTCCCAAAAAACCGCATTATTTAATCTATATTTGTCTTTTTGATGGGAAACCAAAATAATAGTTTTATATTTAGATTTTTCCGAAAGCATTTCCATAGTTTTTGAAAAACTCGATTCGTCCAAAGAAGAAAGAACCTCGTCTATGAGAAAAACATCGCAATCTTCGATAAACATTTTTATGAGTCCCGCTTTGACCAAATTTCCCGAAGAAACTATTTCCGTTTTTTTGTCCAGTTCCTTTATATCCGCTCCTATTTTTTCGGCAATTTTTTTCATTTCCTCTTCAAAGAGAAATTTATTTCTTAAAGTCAAAAAAAACTCCAAATTTTGCCTTATTGTTAACTGAGGATAAAAACACGAATTGGGAAAAATCGAAGAAACATTTTTCGGATCCGCCGATATTTCCCCCTTATCGGGCAAAATTCGGCCGGATATTATCTTCAGCAAAGTGGTTTTTCCGCAGCCGTTTAGACCGAATAAAACATGAAAGCCCCGGTCAAAAGAAGCGGAAAGTTCCGATATGACCGGGGCCTTAAAAGATTTGCTTATGCCTTTAAGCTCCATGCTCAGCCGTTTAAATCGCAAAGAGTGGCGGCAAAAACTTTGGCGTCGCTAATCAGATTGCTCATTAAACAATATTCGTTAGGCTGATGAGCGCTTTCGTTTAGTTTGGAATAAACCACGACCGGCAAATTCAACCTTCTAAAAAAAGCCGCGACCGTTCCGCCTCCTATGCCGTACACCTTCGGTTCTAATTTTAAAACTTCTCTAATCGATTTTTCCAAAGATTTTACTATGGCGCTTTTGGGATCCGTAGGAGGCGCGGCCTGAGCTTCCTGCTGAGATTCGAATGAAATTTTTACGCCGTACTTTTTTTCTACCTCGTCGGCCATTTCTCTCATTTTAGCCTTAACATCGGTAAGTTTATAAGTAGGCATAACCCGGCAATCCATATAAAAAACATCCTCTCCCGGCAAAGTATTGACATTGGGAACATTTGCTTCCTTTTTTGTCGGTTCGAATGTGCTTATAGGCGGATCGTAAAGCTCGTCTTTATGGTTATATATTTCATATAGTTTTCCGAACTTTACCACAAGTTCGCTTGCCGCCTTAAAGGCGTTAACTCCGAGCGCCGGTCTGGAAGCGTGACATTGTTTGCCTTTGGTTATAACTTTAAGCCAAAGTATGGATTTTTCCGCCACTTCTATCGCGGACCCGTCTTCCACTCCGGAATCGGGCACAAAAAACATATCGTTTTTGCCGAATATATCAGGCCTTTTTTCAACTATAAAATCCGCGCCGAAACCGGAACCCGTTTCTTCGTCCGCGCAAAATAAAAGAGCGGTATCAAAATCGGGCTTCCAGCCGAGTTCCGTCATAGCTTTGACTACTAATATAGAAGCGACTACCGCCTGTTGATTGTCTTCGACGCCTCTTCCTATCAATTTATCGCCTTCTACTTTAAGCGTATAAGGGTCCGAAGTCCACATCTTCATTTCTCCGGGAGGGACCACATCTAAGTGAGACATAAACCATACTGTTTTATCGGATTTTTTACCTTTATATCTGGCTATTATGTTCGGCCTTACGCCGTTTTTGGCTTCTTTCTGAGGAGCGTTTATCCATTCTATGGAATCGAAAGGAAGCTTTTTAAGCTCGCTTTCGAGCCATATCGCTTTATCGTATTCGCCTTCTCCGCCGCTTAAAGGAGATATGGCCGGTCTTGCCGTTAATTCTTTTTGGAGATATACGGCATAATCTTTGTACGATTCTATTTTTTTGAGAATTTCTTTTTTAAAATCCGTGCTTTGCATTTTTCCTCCCGGTTTTTTTTGCCTTTTTTTATTTTAGCAAATAAAAAAGACCCCTTTCGGGGCCTTTTTTATTAAATTTTAAGTCTTATTGAAAGAAATATATGTTTACCAGATAATTAAAAGTATTTTCTCCGGAAACAAAAGGCTCGTCCATAAGCTTTATCTTGGAAGCTATAAATTCCTTTTTATTCTCGGATAAAAACTTTTTATATTCTTCTATTTTTTTCAAAGCGGCCGTTTCGTCGGTAGCCAATTTGGATACGAAGCCCAATTCTTTCCCTATATAAACCAAAGAAAAAGAAGAATCTTTCTTGACAAAATCGACTTTGTCGGCAAGAAGTTCGAAATCTATGTCTTCGCCTTTTTTAAGCTGTCTTAATATTTTTTCTTTCTCCGGGGCGGAAGCCGATCTGGCTATATAATACAAAACAAAAGTGGGTCTGAAAGCGTCGTTATTTACTCTCATAACGGAAACCGTTTTCATACCTTTTTGCGATAAAGCCGAGACAAGTTCGTTTTTTAGTTTGGATATTTCGACTTCGTTTTTCGCGTCATAGTCCATTTTATCGGCCCAAAAATTTCTTATTACCAAACCTTTATCCGACTCGTAATTTATTTTGGCAAAACCGTCTTTATATTCGGAAGATACTATTTTAAAATCGTTTTCCGAAAGTATTTTGCTCCAAAAAGCGTAGAACTCCTTATACTGTTCTTCTTTGTCGATAAAAGCAAAAAGAACGCTCTTTCCGGTTTGAGCCAGGAAATGAACATTGGAGTTTATGTTCATCGAATATTCCAAAGAATCCGTTTTAACATAAGAAGTCAAAGGAATTTCCATATCGGAATTCTTAAGATTTAAGACGCCGAAATCGGCGGTATTGAGATTTTGAGAATAAGCGTTTAAGGCCGTAAAAGCCAACGCCGTAATAAAGATTTTTTTCATTAACCCTCCGCAATTCAGATATTTTTATTATACCAAATTATTTGCCGCTTTTTA
Organism: Elusimicrobiota bacterium; assembly: GCA_012517235.1. Lineage (GTDB taxonomy): Bacteria > Elusimicrobiota > Elusimicrobia > Elusimicrobiales > UBA9959 > JAAYVI01. The sequence continues at coordinate 4,851 of JAAYVI010000039.1, forward strand.
TCTTGACATAAAAAGCGCCGGAATCGAAAGAAAAACCCGCCAAATAAGGTTCGCTTAATATCGAAGCGGGAAGGTAAGCGTTTACGAATTTACCCGATACAGAAGCTCTTAAAATCCACTCGTTTTTATAATATTTCATAGAAACCACGTCTTTTGCCTTCAAAGGCAATCCGTCTTTTTTAAATTTATCGTCCAAAGTTTTGTTTATTTCCGATATTAAAATAGACATGACCTGATCCATAGCGTCTTCTATTTGGAACTGCGAATTTGACGCCGCTCTCGATCTGTCGGGAAGCATAAGAACATGGAATTTTACTTTTTCTATTTTCAAAGCCATTTTATTTTTGGCTTCCATATAAGGTTTTAAAGACAATACCGGTTCCGCCATAATTCCGTTTATATTTAATTTTAGATTTTTCACCGTTAAAGTCTTCCCGTCGCTATAAAGAATAGGCGCAACATCGTCTATCAGTTTTATCCTGCCGTCGGAAGCGGACATTGAAACAAACAATTTTTTCACGGCGGCAAAGGGTACTCTCATGGAAAGGTCGGCCGTTATTTCGTCGTCTTCCGTCACCGGGTTTTGAGGAACCGGAGCTTTAAAATTTTCCGCGCCGGCTCTTATTTCGGCCATAGTTATATTCTCAAAATCATAAGAGAAACCGGCCTGAACGGCTATCATAAGAATAAAAATTATTTTTTTCATTTTAATCTCCTTAAAATTCGAAAGAAAGATAGCAAAGCCCTTTATTTATCGAAACCGCTTTTATAGCCGCGCCTTTCGCAAAAGAAGGTAAAAAGGCGGCATTTGAAAAGTTAAGCTCTATGGTTTTGTCGTCTATTTTCTTAGCTTTAACCGCTTTGTTTATTTGTGGATTTGAAACTATTTCCTCGACGGCGGAAGAAGTTATCTTTTTTTCAAACCAATTTGCTATGCCTGCAAGAAGGCCCGAGCCGTAAACCTTATCTACTTCCACCTTTTCTATTCTTACTCTAACGGTATTATCGGCCGGCATACTCAATCTAAAAAAAGCTTTGAAATAAACATTCGGATTAAAAGGCAAGGAATCGACCTTGGCTTTCGCTCTTAATTCTATCGAACCGTCCTCTCTAAACTTAAATCCGCCTTCATAATCGACCGGCGCCAAGTCCATATCCGAACCTTCGGAATATTTTTTTACAAAAGCGGTAAGTAAACCGTCCGACACGGCCAAATTAAAAGAAGGGTTTACGGGTATCAATTCGCTGTTAAATCCCGCTTTAAGATAAAAACCTTCTTCGTCGAATCCGAAAGAATTCAAATTAAGAGAAGAAACGAGGCCGGGCATCAAAGGAGATATAAAAGAAGGATTTATATTGAAATACAAAGTCCAGGAAGATCTGTCATACGAATAACTAATCAAATCTTTCGCTTTAAGGCCGACCTTATTTTTTAACAAAGCGTCGTCCATAGCCTTTATAACCGCTTCCATTATTCCCAAAGCGGCTTTTTCCATAAGAGAGTTTTTATCTATCTGATTAAAAGATTTGGAAGGTCCGAAAGATATGTCGGCTTCCACTTTTTCCACTTTAATAGCAAGTTTATTTTTGGCTATAAAATAAGGTCTCAAGGCTATGGAAGGTTCTACGTCTACTCCGCCGTATTTTATTACGGCGTTTTCAAAAAAGATAGAATTGCCTTTTTTATAAAGTATGGGCAGAGAAGAAGATGCTCTAAGCAAAGAAGGATTTATCTCTTTTAACCTTTTATTTATTTCCAAAAAAGGCAGTTTCAGACTTATATCCAAAGCCGGAGCGATATTCGGAGATCTATCGAAAGAAGCAACTCTTTCCATAGAAAAAGCCGGCATATCCAAAGAGGAGTCGGATAATATTTCGCGAGAAGTTGTCATTTCGGCTTTAAAGTTATTTTCGGCATTCAAGTTAAAGTTAAGGGATAAGAATAAGGAAATTAATATTATTTTTTTCATAATTATATTTTAATCTTCAAAATCTCTTTTTTAAAGTGCCCATATTCCCTGTTTTTTTAGTTTTTAGGACTTTTTTAATAAGGACTTTAGACCTACTCTTTTAATCGACATATTTTCAATTTTGCTAAAATATCGATATGGATATAAAACTCTATATAAAAGCCGCAAGGCCTTTTTCTTTTACGGTTAGTTTTGTTCCGCCCGCCCTGGCTTTGGTTTTGGCCTGGGCTCAAATACCGAATTTCTATCCTAAATGGAGCTTATTTGTTTTGACTTTTTTAGGCGGTTTTTTGGCTCATGCGGGATCAAATATCCTTTCCGATTATTTCGATTATAAAAAAGGCATAGATAGGCCGGGGACATACGGTTCCAGCGGAGTTTTAGTCAACTCCGAAATGACTCCGTCCCAGGTTCTAAATTTGGCCTTATTTTGTTTTTTGTCGGCTTCTATTATCGGTTTGGCGATAATGATTTCGATTCCAAACGGTTTTTCTCTTTTATGGCTTGTAGCGGCGGGCGGATTTTTAGGTTTTTTCTATACTACCCCGCCTTTCATATTGAAATATAGAGCATGGGGAGATTTTGCCGTCTTTATGGCCTTCGGTCCTCTTATGACTTTGGGCGGATATTTTGTACAAACCGGAATTTATTCCATAAAGCCTTTTTTGCTCGCTTTCCCGGTAGCAATGATAGTTGACGCCATACTTCACGCAAACAATATCAGAGATATAGAAAACGATAAAAGATGTCAAATAAAAACAGTAGCCGGAATTTTGGGCAAAGAAAAGGCGATAGGGATGTATGAAATACTGCTATACGGTTCTTATGTTTTCATAATTCTTTTTGTCGCCGTAAAAATGATACATCCGTATTCTCTTTTGGCTCTTTTTTCTTTGCCTTTGGCCAAATCTAACATAGAAAAACTTAAAGGAGAAAAAATTCCTCCCGACGCCGACGCAATGACGGCAAAGCTTCATTCGGCTTTCAGCGTTCTTCTAATGGCCGGATTATTTTTAGGCAAAATATTTCGATGAGAGAAAAGATAATTTTTATTTTTTCTTTGGCTGCGGCCGCCGCTCTCTGGTTTCTTACTTTTGTAATAAAACCTTTTAATTTTTGGGCGATGATGTCTTTTAATGCGGCGATTCTTATTTTTCTGACTTTTCTATCTAAAGAAAAGATAATATTTAAAGATGATTTCAATCTTAAAAACGCTTTTATAGGTTTTTTTTCCGCCTTGATCTTGTACGGAATATTTTTTATAGGCAGAAAAGCGGTTTTATTTATTCCGGGAAACGAGAATATGCTGTCTTCCGTTTATGAAGCCGGCCCCGAAACTCCCAGATATGCCGTAGCTTTGCTTCTTTTTTTCCCGATAGGATTTGCCGAAGAATTTTTCTGGCGCGGATTTATCCAAAAAAAGCTTTATACCGCATATCCTAAAATTCAAGCGGTATTAATTGCTTCCGCCTTTTATACCGCAGTTCACATACCGACGGCAAATCCTATCTTAATAGCGGCTTCGGCCGTTTGCGGATTGTATTGGGGACTACTTTACGCCTTTGCCGGCTCTTTCTTTGCCGTCTCTTTATCGCATATGATTTGGGATCCTATAATCTTCGTATTTTTTCAAATACGCTGAATTGACATAAATCGTTTGACTTTTAATATTTTTTTGCTAAAATTCCGTAAGGTTTGGCTATGAAAAAACCTATTTTCGGCATAATATTAAGAACCGTATTCTTTTATGCTTTTATATCCGGTCTATGGATAATATTTTCCGACAAAGCCCTTCAGTCTTTACGATTAAAGGAAGAAATATATTTTAAAATATCCATATATAAAGGCTGGCTTTTCGTAATCATAACATCTTTACTGCTGGCTTTAAAACTTAAAGTAGAATTAAAAAAACAAAAAGAAGCGGAAGAAAAATTAGAAGCTCTCAATAAGGAACTCGAAGTCAAAGTAAAAGAAAGAACCGAAGATCTGGAAAAAGCTCTCAAAAGAGCCGAAGAAGCGGACAAACTTAAATCCGCTTTTCTGGCGGTAATGTCTCACGAGTTAAGGACTCCTCTAAATTCCATAATCGGTTTTACGGGACTTATGCTTAAAGAACTTCCCGGACCTCTTAACGAAGAACAAAAAAAACAGCTATTTATGGTTAAAGAGAGCTCTTCTCATCTTTTGTCTTTAATAAACGATGTTTTGGATATTTCAAAAATAGAAGCCGACCAAATAGAAATTTTCGAAGAGGAAGCGGATCTAAGAGAAATTTTGGAAAAGACTTCTCTGTTAATCGAACCTTTGGCTTCTAAAAAGAATCTAAAAATTGAAAAAAAATTTTCATCTTTGCCTAATCCCGTATTTACCGACAAGAGAAGATTGGAACAAATACTCATAAATTTGCTTAACAATTCGGTTAAATTTTCGGAGAAAGGAAAAATAGAATATGAGGCAGGATTTGACGGGAAAGAATTAATTTTTAAGATAAAAGATAACGGCATAGGAATAAAAGAAGAAGACATAATAAAACTTTTTAAGCCTTTTTCGCAAATAGAAAACGGATCCGACAGAAATCACGAAGGAACCGGATTGGGACTGGCCATATCTTATAAATTGGCTAAGATTTTAGGGGGCAATCTTAAAGCCGAAAGCGTTTACGGCAAAGGCAGCGTTTTTACTTTAGCCTTGCCTTATAAAGGAAAAAATGAAGAAAAAAATATTGATAATAGAAGACAATGAAAAAAACAGGTATCTTGCTTATTTCATATTAAAACAAGCCGGATACGAAATATTCGAAGCGGTAAACGGAGAAGAAGGACTGCGCCAGGCCGATGTATTTCGTCCGGATCTCATACTTTTGGACATACAATTGCCCGGGATGGACGGGTATAAAGTTTTCGAAAGGTTAAAAACAAACGAAAATGTTAAAAAAATTCCGGTAATAGCCGTAACTTCTTACGCTATGCCGGGAGACAAAGAAAAAGCTCTGGAAATGGGATTTGACGGTTATATGGAAAAACCTATAAATACCGATACTTTTTTGGACCAAATTAAATTTTATTTTACGGAGAATAAATGAGCAAAATCCTTCTGGTTGACGATAAGGAAGAAAATATTTATCTCTTAGAGCAGCTTTTAAAAAGCGAAAATCACGAGACAATATCCGCCAAACACGGAGCCGAAGCTTTGACCAAAGCGAGAATGTATAAACCGGATTTGATAATTTCGGATCTTTTGATGCCCGTTATGGACGGATATATGCTTTTAAGCAGATGGAAAGCCGACGATAAATTGAAAGAAATTCCTTTTGTGGTTTATACCGCGACATATACCGATCCCAAGGATGAGATTTTGGCCAAAGATTTGGGAGCGGACGAATTTCTAATAAAACCGATGGAGCCGGAAATATTTGTTCTAAAGATCAAGGAAATAATAGAAAAATATAAGAATCAAAAAACTTTGCCGGCAAAAGCTTTTTTGGGGATGAACGAAGAAAAGTTTAAAGCTTACAATGAAACTTTGATAAGAAAATTGGAAGAAAAAGCCGCGCAATTGGAACTTGCCAATAGAACTTTGGAAAAAGAGATGTTAGAAAGGGAGAAAAATTATATAGAAAAAGAAAAATTGAAGGAACAACTTAATCAATCTCAAAAAATGGAATTCATAGGAAGATTAGCCGGAGGGATAGCCCACGATTTTAATAACTTATTAACCGCAATAATATGTTCGGCCGAAACTTTAAAAGAAAATTCGGCAAATAATAAAGAATCTTTGGAATTGGCTTCGGATATTTTGGAAGCCTCCGAAAGAGCGGCCTCTTTGACAAAACAGCTTTTGGCTTTCGCAAGAAAGCAAATTCTAAATCCCAAACAAGAAGACTTAAAAGAAATAACCGATTCTATGGTTAAAATGATGAAAAGAATAGTAGGAGAAAACATAAAAATAAAAACGGATATGCCGGATTATCCATGTTTTATATATGCGGATAGAAATCAAATAGAACAAGTAATATTAAATCTTACTTTAAACGCAAAAGACGCCTACGAAGAAAAGGGAGTAATAGAAATTTCTTTAAGAGCAGAAGAACCTAAAAAAGATTTCTTTTCAAGACATAAAGATTTTGCCAGAGGCAAAGCGGTAATTTTAAAAATTTCCGACAAAGGCAAAGGAATGAGCGAAGATGTAAAAAAGCATATCTTCGAACCTTTTTTTACCACAAAAGAACAAGGTAAAGGGACGGGACTCGGTTTATCTACCGTTTACGGGATAGTAAAACAAAGCGGAGGAGCCATAGAAGTCGAAAGCCGTCAGGGAGAAGGTACCTCTTTTTTTGTCTACCTGCCTTTTTACGATCCTTCGTGTAACTATTCGCAAGAAACAGAAAAAAAAGAAAACGATAAAACCGAGATTCAAAAAGAAAAATGCGGGAAAACCATACTCTTTGCCGAAGACGAAGAAATAGTAAGAAAAACATGGGAAAAAGTTCTAAAAGAAAACGGATATGAAGTAATTTCGGCTTCGGATCCTTACGAAGCCTTAATAAAAGCCGAAAAATATTCCAAAAAAATAGATCTCTTGATAACGGATATGATAATGCCCGGTATGAGCGGAAAAGATCTTTCGGACGAATTTAAAAAAAGGAACATATGTTTTGATACTCTCTATATTTCCGGATATACCGAAAACTTTTTCATGAGAATCGCCGAAGCCAAAAAAGAAACAAACTATCTGGAAAAACCTTTCACAAGAGAAAAACTTCTTAAAAAAATAAAAGATATTCTAAAAAACAAAAATCAAGGTTCGGAAAAATAAAAAGCGTCTTCAAAATTTAAAGAAGCCGCCAGACAAAAATTATTTTCGTCGTCTTGACATACCGACGAATTAATTTCGGATTGTTTTTCTTTTCCAGCATATATTATTTTAGGAACCGATTTATATAAACTTTTAGAAAGTCTAAATTCTACTTTAAATTCGCCTTTTTGGCCCCCGCTTGCTATATAGTAATAATCGTTTTTATTATCTTCGCTCTTTCCTTTATATAAGAACAACTTATCGTAAGGAGAAGCCCTATGATACGCTTTGAAAATTACGCTTTTAATTATTCCCTGTTCGTATTCTCCGCTCATTTCATAATAAGAACCCCGGGCGGAAATTTTAAGAGGTTTATATTTGAGAGGATATTCCAGAGATTCCCGCGCCGAAAATTTTGATTTTTTTAGATCCGGAGTTTTGACCGGAGAAGAGAAAAAATATGAAATTGAAAATTTATGAGCGTATCCCAAATCCCCGTAAGGATTTAAAGCGTAATCGAAAGAAAATTTACCGTTTATAAATCCTATTCCGGCCGCGGCGCCCGACCAAGCACCCAATTCGTTTCCGTTTATTCTATACTTATACCCGGCTCTTAAAAAAAACTTTTCGGATACCTTTCTGCTTACGCCGGCGATAAGATAAGGATAATTGTCTATATATTTCAATAATTCCGAAGATAAAACGGTTTTTTTATCCTCAAGTTCCCAAGAGGCCGCGGCTTTAAAAGAAAGCGGCAAATCGTAACCTTTGGAATCGAATTTTATTTTGGGCCCCAAATTCTGAACCGCTAAAGCGGCGGAGATATTTTTGGATCCTATCTCCATTTTTCTTATCAATCCGAAATCGCCGGCAAATGACGATGCGCTTTGAGAATCTATCTTTTGATTTATAAATTTCAAACCGTAGCCTAAAGATGTCCTTTCGGATAAAGAAAAACCGTAATGTACGGATAATGCCGCGTCTCTGGCCGAAAATTTCCCTTCTACCGGACTTAATGGATACAAAGGATCGTTTTCATAAAGGCCGGATCTTTTCTCAAGATTACCGGGGACATAAAAATAATTTAAAGAAAAAGCCCAGCCGCCGTTTTTATAAGGAGAAATTTTGCTTAAAAAAGAAGATTGTTCGTTTTTTAAAGAATAAACCGCATATATCTGACTTAAATCCGTAAAATAGTCGTTATGCGTAATAGAAAAGCCTTTTCCTTTTAAAAAAGCCAAACCCGCCGGATTATAATAAGAAGCGTATCCGTCGTCTATATAAGAAGATACGGCGCCCGCATTCCCGGAAGGTCCCGCCCCCGCCGGTATTTTCAAAAAAGCCGCCGCCGTACTTCCCGCGGAAGGATATATTTTTGCGGCGTATGCGTTAAAATAATATAGCGACAAAAAAATCGATATTACCGCGATTCTTTTAACACTGTTTAGTTTATTATTTTTTTTCATATCTAAACTCCGAAAAATCAATGTATTATCGCCATTTTCTCTTTTAATGTTTTCTTGCCCGAAGACGTTACGGCTTCCAAAGTATAAACATATACGCCCGAAGCTATGTTTTTAATCTTCCATTCTATTTCGCTAAAAACTCCGGCCGGACAATTTTCTTTTTTAAGAGAAGCTACCTTTTCCCCCGCCGCATTATAAACGTTTATTTTAACGTCGGATTTATCGGATACTCTAAATTTAAAAATAACCTTATCTCCTTTTGCGGGATTGGGATATGTATAAACGGAATCGGAAGATATCAAAGAACCCGAAGGTTTATATTCCATCAAAGCGTATACGCCCAAAGAATTTATTTTTGCGTAAACTTTTTTTTGAGAAGATAAAACCGAAGAAGAATCCAACATTAGCCAGGAATCTCCTGTTTTTTGATAAATTCTAAGATTATCTTCCTTCATGCCCGCTATATCCTGATCGGTATAAGGAATTTTTATTTCCGCAAAATTTGTTAGTTTCGTCGAGGCATTGTCAAATTTTACTTCGTAAACAATTCCCGTAGGAGAAGCCGCCGTATTTATTTTGGATAAAGGAGTTAATGTGGAAGGATTCAATTTTACCATTATCATATTGTCGTTTTGATTTAGCCCGTTTGGAGGAATTAGAATCTCCGCTCCGTCGTCGGAAAGCAAAGATCCGCCGTTTCTAAAATCCACATATCGCCAATTATCGGCCGAAACCGCGGATACTTCTTCGCTCAAAGGAGAATTATTTGAACTGTCGAAAGCCGCTACTCTGTAGAAATATCTTACGTTTACCGTAGCCGAATTATCCATATATCCCCTTATCGCTTTTCCTACCGAGGCATAAGGATTTGAATAATCGTAAACTCCGCTTCTAATCGAACGATAAATCTTATACCCGTAAACATCGTTATATCCTTTCCCGTCGTCTTCCGACAAATTCCATGTTAAAGTAATTCTGCCGCCTTTATCTCCCGGAGTATCGTATGCGTAAAAACCGCTTATTCCCAAAGGAGCTATCGGGTCGTAAGCCGGCAAACAAAAAGCTTGATTGGAAGAAGGACTTTCGTTTAACATAGAGTCGTAAGATTTTATCAGAAAATAGTAAGTAATATTTGCCAAAAGCCCGCTTATATCTTCCGTTTCCGCATATCCCACCGCTCCGCCCGAAGGTCTGCTTGACTTCCAGACATCTCCGTAAGACCAGGAAAAAGGATATGTAGCGTATTTTATGAAATAATGAGAAGCTCTGCCTATATTTCCGTCGTCTCCGGGAGCGGTAAAAGAAACTTTAATCGAACCGCCGTAAGTTCCGGGAGAACAAGACAAATTCGATATGGCGGAAGGCGGATAAGAATCCGACGAAGGATTATCGTTAACCGATACCGTGGAAACTATTTGAGAAAAATCGGATTCCAAATATCCGTCCCAAGACGAAATTTTATAAGAAAAAAGAATTCCGGTAAAAGCGGTCGTATCCAAATATGTTAAAGTGGAAGAGGATACTTGCGCCAAAAGAGAATATTGCGCGCCTTGAGAACGGTATATTCTATAATTAGTAATCGAAGAAGCAGATTGCGGCCAAGATAAAAGTATTTTATTGCCGTTATCTCCCAAATTATCCGAAGCCGATATAGAAGGCGGAGGCAGAGGTTTTTGGTTCACTCTTAACTTAGAAACTGCGCAAGTTTGGAAAATATAAGGATCTCCGTAAAAACAAAATTTAAGTAAATAGTTTCCGTTTGGAACTTGCGAAGTATTCCAAATATACAAAGGATAAGAAGACATAATTGAACCGGAATAAGAAGAACTTGCAAGCATCACATAAGAAAAATTTCCGTCGTCTAAAGCATAATCCAATTTCCAGGAAGAAGCGGAAGTATTTAAGGCGTTTATTTTTACTCCGTAAGATGAATTTATTATATCCGAATCGTTTAAAGAATCGAAAGATGCGTATTTTAAAGAAGAATAAGCGTATACTTTTCCGGAATAATCGGCAAAATAAACTCTGCCGTCCGATAAAGCAGGCGCCGTAAAAACGGATGTTGAAAAAAATATTTTCTGCAAAATACCGCCGGTCGAAGAAACAATATTAAAAATTCCGTCGGCAGAACCTGAAAATATTATCTCTCCCGCCATAGACATAAAAGGTAAAAAACCTTCCCCGCCGGCCGATCCCAATGTTACGGAAGACATTGTTACCTCGCTTAAATCGTTTTTATTAAGGCCTATCAAATAGGCATTATCGGTACCGGCGGAAATATAAACCGACGAAGGAGATATTAAAGGAGAAGAAACTATTTGCCAATTCCAGGAATCCAAATACAGATTATCGGTTAAAGAAGGCGAATACGATATGAGAGAACCGTCGGAAGGCGAATTTTTAAAGATCTTTCTTTCGTCGTGTCCCGGCAGAGAAAACAAATCGTCTCCGCAAGCCGAGGAATTCATTTCAAAAGCTCCGCCGGTAAAAGGATAAGAAAAAACATCGTCTCCGGTTTCGGCATTAACGGCATATATCTTTCCGTCATTTGCCGCAAATATTATTTCCCCGCCGCAAAAAGAAGGAGCGCTTCTGACAGGCTGAGAAATATTTTTCGAAAAAAGAAGAGCTCCGGTATTAAAATCGAAAGCTTTCAAAGAATTTGACGGCTCACCCGCTCCGACATAAACCTTATTGCGATATATCAAAGGGCTCGAAACCGAAGGCGCTCCCAAATATGATTTCCAGAGAAGTTCTCCGTTGATTCTGTTTAAAGAATAGAGATATCCGTCCAGAGACGAAACTATTACCGATTCGGATGAAACGGCCGGCGTAGCGTCTATAAAACCGTCGGTAGAATAGTCCCAAATTAATTCGCCGTTAGAAGCGTTTAAGGCATAAATACTTCCGTTTCTCGAAGACGCATATAAAATATTTTTATAAATTACCGGAGAAGAAATTATATTGCCGGGTATTTCATAAGTCCAAAGAAGATTTAAAGGCGGTAAAGTTGTCTGAGAAGAATATCCTGTCCTTTGAATATTACCCATGAACACGGGCCAATCCGAAGCATACGATAAAGAAACGCAAGCCGCAAGTAAACATAAAATTAAAACGGTTTCAATTTTCTTCATATATTCTCCGCTAAATCTCTATCATATAAGTCTTTCCCCCGGAAGAAGAAAAAACCAAAACGCTATTATCAAAATCTATTATTATGTCTCCCTTTATCTCGCCGCCGGTATGTATGGGGTATCCGGAACATAAAGAAGCATCCGCCGTATTTAAGCAATATAAAAATTCTCCTGAAGAAAAGAAAACCTTATTATGCGGCGCGGGCAAAGCGACGGGTATGGTTCTTATTTTTTCCGGAGCTTGATATACCCATCCTCCTGTTAATGTGCCGCTGGTTGAGCTTACTTTATAAAGTTTTCCGGAATCGTCGCCTATATAAACATAATCTTCGCCTATACCCTTAAAAGGCGAAGAATATATCGGCGAACCCGCGTTAAAATCGTTCCAATAAGGCGGAAAGGCGGTTAGATTCGCCGAATTTCTGGAATATAATTTTCCGTCGGCGGAAGCTATATAAAGATTATTATTCGCATAAGCGTAGGCGCTGTCTACGAAAGGAGAAGCGTAAACCGGCCCGCCCGTGGTAAATTGATTTAATATTAAGCCGTCGGATAATCTAAATGCTATTACCTTGCCGTTTTCAAGGCCTATCCAGCCCGTATTTATTTCCGGTCTATCGTCTATGGAAAGAGTTCCGCTTATGGAGCCGTTAAAACCAAGATCGTATGTCCATCCCGAGCATGTGTTTCCGTCTATTTTATTAATACAATGTATTTTACCGTCGGAAGTTGCCGTATAAATTTTATCCTGAGTATCTATGAGATTTCCCGAAACCGCATTGGACAAATTAATTTTCCATTCTTGAGAACCGCTTGCGCCGTTATCTTTCAGTTTATATATGTTTCCCAAAGAATCGGCAAAGTACAAATACACGAAAGAACCTTCTTCTCTTATCAGAGGAGCGGTTTTTATTTCGGCCGAGGGGCTATCGGCAAAAGTCCATTTTTCATTGCCGTTATAATCTACCGTTCTTATTATCCCGTCCTTACCGGAAACATATACTCTATTTGTCAGCAAACCGCCGTTATAAATATCGGCCATAGTTTCCACAAGAAGAGGAGAAGGCGCAGAATAAGGCCAATTTGTGCCCGCCGGAGGCGAAGCCGGCCTTATAAAAGTAAAGGTGGAACTTATAAGCGGAGAAAATCCGGAAAGAGGCTGAAATAAGAAATTGTTTTTATCTCTTATTAAAATTTGGCTCAACTTAACCAATATTTCTTTCGGGTTTTGAATAGAAGCATTATCGGTAGAATTAAAAACCAAGTAATAAGTGGAAGAAGATCCCAAAGACAAAGAAGAAACCGCGGCCGAAGAAGATATTTCTATTATAACTTTACCCGAAGCATCTACGGAAAGTTCGTAATTTTGTTTTTCGGCCGCCAAGTCGGAGTCTATTTCGGACTCATATTTTCCTTTTTCGCCCAAAGACGAATCGGAATATATCGCGGCCGATTTTATTAAATTTTCCGCTTGAGTTTGAGTCAAAGGAACGGAATTTTTATCGTATAAATAGAATATCGCAGAAGACAGAGTCAAATCGTAAGACGACGCGGAATTTCTTAAGACAAAAGAAAATACCGCCTGTTTTGAATTTTCATTAAGATACGCGGCCGAACTTTTAAAAGACAAATACGGATGAGAAGCAAAATCGGCATATATATTTTGCTTTACTATTTGAGGCGAGGAATATGAATTTTTATCGGAAACAAGTATTACTTTGTAATAGGCCTTATCTGAAAGTTTATTCCCGTCAATATCCGAAAAATAAGAACTTAGATAAGCGCTTGTCTGAGGCGAAAGAGAAGACAAATTAAAACCGATATCGGAGAGTCTAAATATATGAGGAGATTGATAGTCCTGAGCTCCCGAAGTTCTTATAAATACGATTATGTCGTTGGCGCCCGCGGAATAATCTTCCCCAAAAGATAATTTAATCGGAAAATTTGCCGGCAAAACCGAATTATCCTGCGGAAAAATTAAAGTATTTGCAGAAGACTGCCCCGCTCCCGAATTTCTTGAAAAAGGCGTAGCCGAAGCGGGGACTGAAAAATCGTAGGAATCTAAGTCGCTGTCATATCCTTCGCCGTTTAATCTCGCCAAAGCCAAAGAATTTGCCGCGGCGTAATTTTTAGCCGAAACCTTGACGGCTTTATAATCGTAAAAAGAATAATTTGCCGCGCTTTGCCATACGAGTCTGTCCAAAGTTTGTCCCGACGCGTCTTCCAAAACAAGAAAGTCTCCGTTTTCTTTAAGGCCGTTCAAACCGAAAGAAGAATAATAATCGAAATTATCTTTGCTGAAAGAAGTATCGTCTATTCCCGAATAGGATCCGGGGTATATTTTTCTGTCGAATCTAAAAGGCGCCTCATTTGAATTTCTCAAATAATAATCCGTCAATGTCAAAGTGGAATTACCCAGATTATAAATTTCGATAAATTCATATCCGGAGTAAGAAATTTCGTTTATTTTGATATCGGATGTGGAAATAGAATTTTTATATCCCGGAGTGGGAGTGGGATCTATTTCAAAAAATTCGTATCCGTCATAAACTCTCGCAAAACTTTCCCCTATTCCCATTGAAGGCCATTGAACTTTGTCTATTACATAATTCTGTTGATTTTTGAGAATTAAGGAATAACTTTGAGCCGAATTTAAGTCATAGTTCGGATTAATTTTATAAATCGAACTCGAAGAAACTATATCCGAAGTGCCTCCCGCCCAAATTTGCACCTCTGCGGCGGCCGAGTCCAAAGCGCCTTGCTTATAGATTATTTTCCATCCGTCAAGACTTATGGGCGAATTAGTATTATTGAAAAACTCTATCCAATCCGAAGAAGAATTACCTGCGGCATATATTTCGTTTATAAAAATACCGTTTCTTCCGGGTAAAGAAGAAACCGAAGGAGACAAAGACGAAATATTATATGCCTTATCATAAGTCCTCAAAGCGAAATAGTATGTAGTCTCATTTTCAAGTTCGTATATTACGGCGCTTTGTTGAGCCCCCGCGGAAGCGGGAATAGGAGAAGATAAATAAGAAGAAGCCGAATCAAAAAGAGATTGCGTAACTATCGGATATGTGGCATATTTGATAATATATCCGCCTTGGAAATTATTATTATAATTTCCGTCGTCTCCCGGAGCGGTCCATGTAATAAGAATGCTTCCGCTTAAAGGTCCGGGTTGAGCCGAAAAATCGGAAGCTGCCGAAGGGGCTATCGTATCTTTAAGAATCTTAAATGCGTCTATTAAAGTTTGAGAAGAACCGGCATTATCCCAAACCGTAACCGATATATAATTTGTTCCCGGCGCCATAAGCGAAAAATCGGGACTCCAACCCGTATTGTAAGAATTTCCCATCGTACCGGAAGCTATCAAAACATTTTGAACAATAAGAGAACCGCCCATTGAGCTCTGTGAATAAGCCGACCATGCGGCCGAAGAAATCTGAGAACCGCCCGAATCGGAAAAATCTATATTTACAGGCCCGGTTCCGGTAGAAGTCCATGAAGAGAAATAATCGGACGGCATATTATTTATTATTTGAGGAGGCGTAGTATCTTTTCTGACATAGAAAGCGTCGGATATTTCATTGGAAATATTTCCCACCCCGTCTACGGCTCTTACCCATACGTAAGATTGTCCCTGGGGAATTTTATTAAAAGTATCGTCTATAAAAGGCCATGATAACGAATAAGAATCCGAATTGATTGCGCTTACTTGATATGTCCAATCCTCTATTAAAGTTCCCCCGCCGGAAGAAGCCGTTCTTATTTTGGTTTGTATACCGGCAAGTTTTGAGCCGCCGCTATCGGTAGCGTTAATATTATAGTAAGCTGAATTAGAATTTCTCCAGACATCGTCTCCGCTTTGATTGTCTATGGCCGTAGGCGGAATAGTGTCGTGCCTATCGAAATCCGCTGAAGCGGATTCATAATTAAAGTCTGACAAATTATTTTGATGCATAAAGTTGGCCGAAGAAGATAAATCCGCCCACGTGCTTCCGCTCCAAACAGTGCTTCTTAAGTCAAAAGCGGTATCTATTCCAAGTAAAGTTATATTATCGGTATTGGGGTCGGGATATAATGAAAGCCAATTAATGCTTCCCGCAAAAACCGTATAATTATTTAACGTTCCCGCGGCCGGAGTCGCGCTCCATGCCCCGCCGGACCATACCGCCGTTTTAAATTTATTGTCTATCGATCCTATTTCGTCGGCGGCTACGGCTATAAACTTCGATGTCTTGCTCTGCCAAGCGCAATCCGTTATTCTCGCCGCCACTTGGCTTACGGTAGTATCGGCCGTTGATGGCGTCCAATTTTCCGTACCGGCGGCACGCCAAATAGCGGCATTCCAAGAAGTAGTACCGTAAAGATAAGAAGCTCCTATTCTATTTGAAAGGGGATCCGAAGACAGCCTCAACCATTGAACCGCGGCCGCGGGATTCGGTCCGGTTAAAGCAGAAGCGGACCACGTCGAAGTGGAATAATATTTTCTGTAATTTGTCGTGGTACCGGTACCCCACATTGCCATTAAATCTCCGCTCAATGTTTCCCAAGATATATCAAAAACTTCTTTGGTAGCCAAAGAGGCGGCCGCTGTAAGATTCACATTATTTCCCCAAACTATTCCGTCCCAAATTGCCGCCGATATATCCGAATTAGAATCCAAAACGGCCAAAGCTATTTTATCGGAACCCGGGAGAGATTTTAATTTAACCCAATTTACCGTTCCCGTTAAAGAGGCCAAACTTAAAGAAGAAGGTCCTACTACCCAGGCGGATGCGGTTGCGGAATAAATAGCATAAGATATTGAACCCCCTGAATTATTGTAGTATGCTACCATTATTCTTCCGCTATTGTTTTCGACTGCCATATCAAATTTTCTGTAATTGGAAGCGGCGGGGATCGGCGCGGGAGTCGGAGTTATATCGCTCCATAATCCGCTTAACCCGTCATATTTATAAAATCTAAGCGAATTATCGGAATATAATACCCCGGCTATTTTGGCATTGGCAAAGGTAGGAACCGCTTTAATTATTATCCATCTCGCCGACGCAGCCGAATTTAGCGAAGTATTTAACTGGGAACCCCATATTATCGGCGACCATGTTCTATATTTTAAATCGGAAGCTCCGCTTTGCGGATAAATTATCAAGCCGTCGGCGGCCCCGGCGGGAGCCGCTGTAGCTATTACCACATTAGATACGGGCGAAATATTTCCCGCTTCGTCTATTACCTTTATAGCTATGGTATAAGTCGTTCCCGGCAATAATCCTTCGATTACTCTGCTTTCCGCCGAGCCCTTAGCCAAAGGCACCCAAGTTTGAGTATATGTGGAAACATTAACCGCATCGAAACCGCTCCAAACGGAACTTGTATATTTGACCAGATAAGAATAAGCGGCAGAATTTCCTTCCAAGCCCGCCGTACCTTCACCGACGGCCGTCCAATCCAATTTTATTTGTCCGGTAAAATCGCCTTGAGAAGCCGATAAATCGCTTATTGCCGAAGGAGGAGTCTTATCCAAGCCGGCATAAGAGAAAGGCGAATTTGAAATAAGAGATATGTTCCCCGCTTTGTCTACTACTTTTACCGCGAAGTAATAAGTAACCGATGCCGTTAATCCGTCTATAAAAACACTTTCCGACTGCCCCGAATTTTTCGGAGTTAAAGTAGAAATAAAAATTGAAGCCGAAGAGAAATCCCCCTCTAAAATTTCAGACGGCGAATATCTTATCATATAATAAGAAGCGGCGCCGATTAAAGCGTCGTCTCCCGATGCGCTCCAAGTAAGCAGTATTTTTCCTTCGTCTAAAGCGAACGAAGGAGTAAAAGCGGATAATGTTAAAGCGGAAGGAGAAGTGGTATCCTTCCTTACATAAAAAACATCTTGAACTTGCGTTTCGTTCCCAAGACCGTCGACAGCATGAATTTTTATATAATTGGTGCCTTGTTTTAATAAGTCCCACATTTGATTTGTCAATCCCCACCCCGAAGAATAAGAAGGTATAGGAGAGCCAAAATAAAACGTGGCATAGTTTATTAGCTGCTGACCGGCCGAAGAAGGCAAAGTATAAGCGCTAATAGCCAAAGTGGAAATACCTATACCGTAATCCGCAAAAGAAACCGCATAAGTTGCTATATTTATATTTCTCCAAATATCGTCGCCGGATTGGGAGTCGTAAATAATAGGAGCAGAAGTGTCTTTTTTAACATAAAAAATATCGTTTAAAACGGAAACATTGCCGGCTCTGTCATAGGCCTTAACGGATACATAATTTAATCCTTCCCTTAAAGAAGCAAAATCCAAGCCCCAATTGGCCGTATGCAAATAAGATCCAAACGGATAGTTAAAGATTTGAGTTTCGCTTTTAATTAAATCTCCGCTTTGTCCGGTTTGAGAATAAACGATATAAGATGCGCTTGAAATAGAGGAAGAATAATCTGAGAAATCTGCGTCATATACGGCTCCCGGATCCGAAGAATGCCAAATATCGTCGCCGTTTTGATTGTCTATTATGGTCGCGGCGGTGGTATCTTTTCTTATATAAAAAGCGTCGTCTATCTGATAACTATTTCCCGCCTTGTCGTAAACAGATAAAGATACGTAGTTTGTTCCCTCTCTCATCAAATCCCATAATGAAGAATTTATGCTTATCGGCCCGCCGAA
>JAAYVI010000040.1 GCA_012517235.1 Elusimicrobiota bacterium
ACAGCTTTAAGCATATATTGTCCCCCCAGAGGCAGCCAATAAAGAAATTTTTCCAAAAAAGAAATCTTTAAAACAGGCGGGAAATAGAGATAATATTTAACCGAAAAATCGGAAAATCCTGCATTTGAAGCCATGTTTTTCATCTCTTTGGGAGAAATTAAAACCGCATCTTCGTCATAAGGACATCTTTCCACCAGTTTTCTTGTTACGGGATTTATAGGATTATGTTCGAATACGAATAATTCTCCGTTTTTCTTAAGAGATTTATAAATATCCTTTGTCGCTTTATCTCTTTCTTCCGCCGGGACATGATGATAAACTACGGAACAAAATACCATATCGAAACTTTCTTCAAAACCGGAAAAATCTCTTACTATCTTGGCATAAGGATACTTGGAAGATAAATAATCCAAAGATTTTTGAGAAACGTCATAAGCGTATATTTCGGCGTCGGGATAAATATTTTTTACATAAGGTATATTTCTTCCTATGCCCGCGCCGAATTCGAGTATTTTTTTGGGATTAACGTATGAATATTTTTTTAAAAGCTCGGCCTTATACCTGCAAAAATAAGAATCGTCTTTTGAAAAAAAAGACAAATTTTTATTTAAAAGTTTTTCGTATTCTTGCACATATTCGTCAAAATTGACTTTTCCCATATCATAATTTTACAAAATTATGGTTTAACCTCTCTTAAAATAATATAATTTATTCGTAGTTTTGTTCGCTTGCCTAAAAAAGCTTCAAAGGAGAATATATGGAAAGAACCGATCTTATGACCGGAATAGAAAAAGACTGGGATAAATTTTTATCTTTGCCGATATCTCAAAAACTTCCTTTCTTTTCGAAAGAAAACCGCATATACGATTGTCTTTTCGCCCAGCAATTCGACAGACAATCTCTTTCTCATCTGTTTTCCGTAGCCGATACTTTGAGAAAATTTACAAAGAAAAAAGAGGGGATGGATTTCGCTTCTTCTCTTTTAAGCCATAAAAGAGCCATGCTATATTTCGTACAGCCTTCGACCAGAACTTTTCTGTCTTTTTTAAACGCCTGTCACATATTGGGAATAAAAACCGGCGAGATAAGAGACACTTCCACTTCTTCCGAACTGAAAGGCGAAACTCCGGAAGATACCGTAAGGACATTCTCAAGCTATGTGGATATGATAATAATGCGCCATCCCGCGCCGAATTTTGTGGAAAAAACCGCCTGGCTTATGAATAGAACAAATAGGCCCGTCCCCGTAATAAACGGCGGCTCCGGAAAAGATCAGCATCCGACTCAGGCTCTTTTGGACGTATATACTTTACACAGAAGTTTTGACGGAAATATAGACGGAAAGACAATTGCCATGGTCGGCGATTTAAAAAGAGGAAGGACAGTCCGCTCTTTGAGTTATTTGATGAAAAACTATAAAAATATAAAACTTATTTTTATTTCTCCCAAAGAATTTGCCATGGAAAAAGATATTCTGGATTTTCTAAACAAGCATAATATGCCTTTTTACGAAACCGATAACTTCGAAGAAGGGATTTCTCAAGCCGACGCGATATATATGACAAGAATACAAGACGAACACGACAAAAGCGGAGAATCAAAAAAAGTAGACATATCGGCTTTCGAATTTAAAACAAAACATCTTAAAATAATAAAACAAAAAGCGATAATAATGCATCCTTTGCCCAGAAGAACGGAAATAGACATTCCGGTAGACGAAGACCCCAGAGCCATGTACTGGCGTCAAGAAAGAAACGGAATGTGGGCGAGAGCCGCTTTAATCGCTCATATATTTTCCGCCGACGGTCAAATACTCAAATATAAATGACGAATAAAAGAAGTTTTTATTTTTTCTTTTTTTCGGGCTTAATTCTATCTTTTCCTTTTTTTCTTTTAGGCATAAATAATCCCGATATTTTCTGGCATTTATCTTCCGGAAAATATATTTTTGAAAATTTATCGGTTCCAAAAACCGATTTTATTTCCTGGACTATGTCGGGGAAATATTGGGCCGATTTCGAATGGCTTACTCAGATAATTTATTACGCTTTATATAAAAATTTTTCGATGGAATCTCTATATTTTCTAAAAATTTTCCTTATATCCGCATCGCTTTTTATATTTTCCCTAATTTTAAAAGAAAAAGAAGTCCCTGATTTTCATCTTTTCTGGATTTTACCTTTGGTTTCCGCTTGTAATTTGACATCGAGCGACGTTAGGCCGGAAAATTTTTCGGTTTTATTTTTTTTAATTTTTTGGCTTACGATTATAAAAAAAGAACGGCAAGAAAAAATATTGCCAAAAGATTTGATATTTTATTTTCTATTTTTTTCTTTTTGGACAAATATTCACGGCGGATTTATTTACGGCCTTATTCTTCTTTTTATCAAATTCTGCGGAGACATGCTCGACGAAAACCTTCCTTTTGCCGCCGGAAAAGCTTCTTTTTCTTTCGTAAAATCAAAAAAAAACATGCTCTTTTTAGTCGCCGCGGCGGCGGGAACTTTAATAAACCCTTACGGTTACAAAATATACTCGGTAATGACGCAGCATTTCGCTCATTCTTCGTCTTATTCGGACTTTCTTTTGGAATGGCGCGATCTGGATATAACGATACCTTATTTTCGGCCTTTTGTTTTTTTACTTTTGGCTTTCCCGATAGTTTATCTTATAGACTTTCTTAAAAAGAGAAAAGTTGTTTTTTTTGAAATCTTTCTTGCGGTATTTTTTTCTTTTGCCGCTCTTTTTCATCTTAGAAATCTTGTTTTTGCTTCTTACGTATTAATAATTTTGTCTTCTTCTTTTCTCAAAGAAATTAAAAAAACGGTTTATTTCGCTTTTCTCTCCGCGGTTTTTATATTCGCATTATCGGCGCATTTCTTTTCGGCCGCCGCAAAAGACTATGCCGATTTTAAAATAGAAAATTTTTATTTTTCTTCCCCGAAACTCATTTCTTTCTTAAAAGAAAACGAAAAAGAGCTTTCCGGACTTAAAATGTACAATTCCTGGGCATGGGGAGGATATCTCGGCAAAGAACTATATCCTTCTTATAAAATTTTTATAGACGGAAGATATATATTCAGTCCTATGCTTTCGGAGTTTGTCGCGGCAAAAAACTCTTTAAATATGTGGAAAGAAACTTTAAAAAAATACGGTTTTTCTCTTATAGTTTCGCCCCCTGCCGTTCAAAGGTTTACCGTGGTAAAGAAACTAAAAGACGGTTCCCGCTACGCCGTAAATATGCCTTTATATCTTCTTCAACTTCCCAAAGAAGATTGGGCTTTGGTTTATTTCGATAAAAAAAATATAGTGGCGGTAAAAAGAAAAGAAGTTTCCGCAAATTGGCTTAAAAAAAACGAATTTGAAATAATAGCTCCTTTCGCCATGGATAATTTGGATTATCCCGTTTATATGAACGATATTTCTTTAAAAAAAATAGAAAAAGAAATATTAAAATACTCTCTAAGTAATACTCCGGGAGAAAAAGATTCCATGGCTTTGGAAATGCTCGACTGGCTAAATAAAACAAAAGAATCTCTAAAAGGAAAAAAGAAATGATAAAAAAGCATCCCATTTACTTGTTTGCGGATTTTAGGAAGCTTTTTGCCGGAAGGATGGTTTCGGCCATAGGGGACAAATTTTTTCAGATAGCTCTTATCTGGTGGGCATTAAGCGAATCTCCTTCGGGAAAATCTCAAGCCGGGCTTCTTATGGCCGCGGTGTTTGCCCCAATAGTTTTGCTCGGTCCTCTAATGGGAACTTTGGCCGACAAATATGACAGAAAAAAAACAATGCTTGCCGCCGATTTTGCCAGAGCTTTTTTCGCTTTTGTTCTTTTTATTCTTTTCCAATTTAATATGCTTAATTTTTATACGGCTCTTTTATGCGTATTTTTAATTTCTTCTTTTGCGCCTTTATTTGAAAGTTCCGCCGCGGGATCTCTTATAAGACTTACGTCCCCCGAAACATTGTCGGCGGCCACGGCGGTAGATGCCTCTTCGTCTCAAATATCTTCGGTAATAGGAGCCGCGGCCGGAGCGGTAGCTTTGGGAGCGATAGGCATTAAAGGCGCTTTTATGGCAAATTGCGCCGCATATATGATTTCTTTTTTTCTTATTTTATCCGTAAAATCGGATCTAAAACCTCAAAAGCAAGAGTCTCAATCTCACTTAAAATCTTTAAAAGAAGGTTTTGCTTATCTTAAAAAAGAAAAAGAAATATTTAGTTTGGTCGTTTTTTTTGCTTTTCTTAATTTTTTTGCTTCGCCTATTTTTGTTTTAATACCGATGATAGTCAAATTTATTCTGTCTTTGGACGTAAAATGGCTGGCCGTATTCGAAGCTTTTTTCGCCGGCGGACTTACGGCCGTGTCTTTTATTCTGGGGTTTAAAGAAAAGTATGAAAAACCGGTTTCCGTATTGTCTTTATCGATACTATCGGCCGGAATTTTTTTCTTAATTCTTGGATTCTCCCAAAATAAATATTTTTCGCTTTTGTCATTGACGCTTTTGGGCGGAGCTTTAAGTTTGGGTAATGTTGTTATTCTGGCCGACTTTCAAAATAAAGTGCCGGATGAATTTAAGGGCAGATTTTTTTCTTTGATAACCGCCGTTTCTTTCGCGATTATGCCTTTGTCTTTTGCGGTAAACGGATTTTTAGCCGAAAAAATATCCGTGGAAAATACTATAATATATAACGCATCCGCCGTTATAATACTTTCATTCGTACCGAAAATATTAACTTTAAAAAACCGGTGATCGTTATCGGACGGCCGTCGGATAAATGTCACCTAAGATATTTAATCAAAAGATTATATCGGATTTTGGGAATCGTAAAAGTAAGTTTTTAATTTAAACTTTTTTGAAACAAGTTCTTGCAAAGCTTTTACGCCGAATTTTTCGCTGGCATAATGTCCGGCGGCGGCAAAATTCAAATTGTTTTCCCTTGAGGTTTCGTAGCAATATTCGGAAGCTTCTCCGGTAATATAAAGATCGGCTCCTTCTTGAACCGCTTGAGAAATCAACCCTTGTCCCCCTCCGCTTACGGCCGCTATTTTTCTTATTTTTTTAGGTCCGAACTTCAGAATTAAAGCTTTGTCATTTATTTTTTCTTTTATTATCGAACAAGCCTCGCTTAAAGAAAGCTCTTTCTTCAATATCGCTTTAAAACCTATTTTATTTTTTCCGTAAATACCGAAAGGATAAATTTTGGAAGGACCGAAAAGATTTATTATCTTTATATTGTTGCCATATTTTTTATTCGCGTCCAAAGGCAGGTGCCAGGCAAAGAAATTAATTTCGTTTTCAAGAAGAATTTTTATTTTTTGAGCGTAAACTCCTTCTATTCTTTCTTCTTTCCCCCAAAGCAGTCCGTGATGAACGATTATCGCGTCGGCTTTAAGTTCGGCCGCTTTCCTTATCAAAGAAAGCGAAGCGGAAACCGAAAATAAAACGCTTTTTATGTTTTTTTTACCTTCCACCTGCAGCCCGTTTTTGGAAGAATCTTCAAAATTAAAAGATTTAAGTTCCCCCTCCAAAAAAGAAAGCAATTTATCTCTTAACATATACCCTCATATCTTTTTTACCTTAGGCCCCGCCGGAGTGTCCTCGACAAGCCATCCTAAAGATTTTATCTTTTCTCTTAATTCGTCTGCTTTTTTAAAATCTTTATTTTTCTTGGCCAAAGTTCTTTCTTCGCACAAGTTTTTTATTTCCGGCGGGAGTTCCTCTTTTTTAAAATCGAATAAGCCGAAAGCCAATACTTTATCAAATTCTCCCGCCAGCCATAATCTTTCGGCCGGTTCTACGGAACTATCTTTTAAAGCTTCCCATAAAACCGCTACGGCTTTTGGAATATTTATGTCGTCCTGCAAGGCTTTTTTGAAATTATCCAAATGTTTTGAAGAATTATTTTCCTTTTTAGCCCCGCCGGTTTTCTCTTGAATATCCGAAACGGCGGATTTCAGATTTTTAAGGCCTTTCGATGCGGAATCGAGCGCTTCGAAAGAAAATTCCAATTGCTTTCTATAGTGCGCTTGAGAGCAAAAATATCTGTAAGCCAAAGGAGAATATCCTTTCTCGGTTACGGAGTCCAAAGTCAAAAAATTACCGGCCGACTTTGACATTTTATCTCCGGCTTTAAGAACCAGAAATTCCATATGAACCCAATAATTCACAAATTTTTTCCCCGTCGCTCCTTCCGCCTGGGCTATTTCATTGCTGTGGTGTATGGGGATATGATCCACGCCGCCGCAATGGATATCGAAAGTTTCGCCCAAATATTTCATCGACATAGCAGAGCATTCTATATGCCATCCCGGAAAACCTTTTCCCCAGGGAGAATCCCATTCCATTTGCCTTTTTTCGTTTTTGGGCGAAAACTTCCAGAGAGAAAAATCGGAAGGGTTTTTCTTCTCCGCGCTCATTTCCACTCTCGCTCCCGCTTTAAGTCCTTCTATGTGAGCTTTTCCCACAAGAGAGCCGTAATCTTTGAATTTGGAAGTATCGTAATATATTCCGTCGGAGGTTTTATAAGTATAACCGTTTTTCTCAAGTTTTAAAATAAGCTCTATCATTTCTTTTATGTGTTCCGTGGCTTTGCAGGATACGGAAGGTCTTAAACAATTCAAAGAATCGAAATGCTTAAAGAAGGCCGAAGTATAAAAATCCGCTATTTCATAAGCGCTTTTGCCTTGTTTTTTGGCGGAAAGCTCTATTTTATCTTCG
This sequence comes from Elusimicrobiota bacterium, assembly GCA_012517235.1. GTDB lineage: Bacteria > Elusimicrobiota > Elusimicrobia > Elusimicrobiales > UBA9959 > JAAYVI01. Next base: position 6,726 of record JAAYVI010000040.1, read on the forward strand.
CCCTCGTCGGCGTCGGAAGTAAGATGGCCCACGTCGGTTATATTCATAACATGATTTACTTTATAACCTAAAAATTCCAGAGATCTTCTTAAAAAATCTTCCGCTATATAAGTTCTCATATTGCCTATATGAGCGTAATGATAAACCGTAGGTCCGCAGGTATAAATGCCTACCTCGGAATTTTTAATAGGTTTAAATTCTTCGTTTTTTTTGCTAAGAGTATTGTAAATAAACATCTTATCTCCTTCACTTAAGAAGCGAATATTTAATGTCTAATTCTTTAAAGAAATTACCGCAAGTCTTTTCCGCCTCCGATTGAGAAGTGGAGCCGGAATAAAAACAAACCACCTTTACGCTCGAAAAAGGATAAACCGCGCCGAAAGGCGTCAAAGAATAGGAGAAATGACCGGAAACGTTTGAAAAAGCTTTGGACGAAGAATCCTCAAGCGCCTCTTCGAATTTTTTTTCAAGTTCGTAGTCGGGAGTTCTGGACAATTCGTAAACTCTTGAAAATTCTTTGGATACCGCTTCTCTTTTCGAATTTTCCCAAGAGTAAACATAATATTTTTTAGATTCCGGCGCGGCGCAGGCAAAAAACAAAGCAAATAATATAAGTAAACGCTTCATTTCAAAATCACTCCCGCCACGGCATAACATATCATTGCTTCCCCGCGTCCGACTTCTCCAAGACCTTCCATGCTTTTTGCTTTGAAGCTGACTCTGTTTTCGTCTATTTTAAAAACTTTGGCCAAAGATTTTTTTATCGGTTCGTAATAAGGTTTTATTTTCGGTTCTTCCGCCACTAAAGTGACGTCTATTTGATTTATATGGGCTCTTCTTTTCTTTAGGATTTCCAAAACTCTTTCGGCTATCACGCCGCTGGAGATACCCATAAGAGTCAAGTCGGTAGGAGGAAAATAAACGCCTATTTCTCCTTCGTTTAAAGCTCCCAATATGGCGTCGCATACGCTGTGTATTATAAGATCTCCGTCGGAATGCCCGAGCATTCCTTTGGGATAATTTATTTTATACCCGCCTAAAATAAGATCTCTGCCTTCGGTCATTCGGTGTATGTCGTATCCGAATCCTATTCTAAAATCAAACATATTTTTTTTCGAAGGATTTTTTTTAACCGATTTTTTTATATTTTTTTTCATAAACGGCCTCCGCCAAAATCAAATCTTCGGGCGTTGTTATTTTAAAATTTTCATAAGAACTTACTACCGCAAAAGCTTTTATATTTATTTCTTCCAAAAGTTGAGAATCGTCCGTCAAATCGGAAAAAGATTTCGGCAAAGATATTATTTTTTTAAAAATTTCCGTTCTATAACATTGAGGCGTTTGAACCGCGGCATGCGATTTTCTGTCTATCGTAGACAATATTTTATTTTTTGAAACTTTTTTTACCGTATCTTTCAAAGGTACGACGGGAACCGCTGCTTTGTATTTGAACGCATTTTCAATAAGATTTTCTATTAACCGCTTATCTACAAAAGGTCTCGCTCCGTCGTGAACGCAGATAATATCAGATTTATACGATAAAGCGGCAAAAGCATTTTTAAGAGATTCCATCCTTGTTTTTCCGCCTATTACCGTCTTTACTTTTTTTTCTTTTAAAAAAAGCCGTCTGCCTTTTTCAAAATTATCTTTGGAAAAAGATACTATTATTTCTTTTACTTTTTTTGATTTGAGAAAATTTTTTACGGTTAATTCTATTACCGGGGTTTTATTTATCAAAGCAAATTGTTTGTCCCGGCCGAATCGCTTGGCGGAACCTGCCGCCAATATTAAAGCGGCGGCTGAAAAGCTATTTGCCATTGTTTTTCTTAACTTTTGTAAAAATTATTCTTCCTTGAGAAGTTTGCAATATCGACTGAACCACGACGTCCATTTTTCTGCCTATGCAGTCTCTGCCGTCTTCCACTACTACCATTGTGCCGTCGTCCAAGTAACCTACTCCTTGAGTTTTTTCCTTACCTTCCTTCATCACAAAAATCTGCATATCTTCTCCGGGCAAAACGACCGGTTTCAATGCCGCGGATAAATCGTTGACGTTTAAAACCGGAACGTTTTCCAGAGCTCCCAACTTATTGATATTAAAATCTACCGTTATTATGGAACACTTAAGTTCTTTGGCTATTCTTACGGTTTTAGCGGAAATATCGTTTATTTCTTTTATCTCTCTGTCTATTATTTTAAAAGGAAGAGCTTTCGTTTCTTGAAGTCTTGCCAAAATATCCAATCCTCGTCTTCCCTTTGCTTTTTCCATAGGGTCGCTTGCTTCCGTAAGTTTATGCAAATGATCCAGAATAAATCTCGGAACGATTAAAGATCCGGATATAAATCCGGTTTCGCATATGTCGAGTATTCTTCCGTCTATGACGCAGCTTAAATCCAAAAGCTTCATCGTTCTTCCGACTTTTTTGCCCAACTGAGAAATATCGGTGTCCAGATCGTCGAGTTCGCTTACCTTTTTTACGCCTATTACCATACCCAGCAATGCCAGAACATATTTGAGTATAAAATTAAATTTTGACCATAAAACATTAAGCGATTCGTTGCCTATTTGATAAACGGTATAATCAAAAAGTTTGGCGACTATTATACCTACGGCCGCACCCATTATTCCTATTATTAAAACCGAAAGTTTCGTATTTTCAAGGACATACTCCGCCGCCACTATGAGAAGACCTATAAAAAAACCTAAGAATAAACCTTTAAAATCCTGGGAAATTTGGAAATAACTTACTATGGGAGTTCCGGCCAGAGCCAATATTCTGAATATCCATATTATCATATATACCTCATTATGGAACGATAATATTATATTTTACAATAATTTTAGATTTTTAACTTGAAACTTTACCGAATATCCGCATTATATGCGGCTCGAACACGCAAGCTCGCTTTTACCAATCTTCAAATATTCTATTCGTTTAAGCTTCTTTATGTTTTTCTTATTTCATCAAAGAGTAAAGTTCTTTTATGTCTTTTACTCTTACTATTTCTATGGAAAACTTCTGTTTTTCTTTGAAAGAATAAGGTATGAAAACTTTTTTAAATCCGCGCCTTTCAAGCTCCGATATTCTTTGAGCCAAGTAAGGGCAAGACGATACTCCGGCCAGAATTCCGACCTCTCCCAAAAAAGCCCAATCGCCTCTTATCGGCGTATCGGTCAGAGAAGAAATAATCGCCGCGCAAAAAGCCAAATCGGCGGCCGTATCTTTGGTTTTAAGCCCGCCTTTTACTCCGGCAAAAATATCTTGCGAATCGAATCTTAAACCGGTATTTTTTTCCACGGCCGCCACAAGCATTTGCGCTCTTGAATTTTCTATTCCGTTAAAAACTCTTCTCGGATAAGGATAAAAAGTTCTGTTTACCAAAGCTTCTATTTCCCCGGTCATCGGCCTGGTGCCTTCGAAGAAAACCGTTCTCGCTCTTCCCGATACCGCTTCTTTTTGTTCCGGCGAAAAAGAAAAACCGTCTTCGGCCGATATCAATCCTTCCGCGGTCATTTCAAAAATACCTATTTCGTCAGCCGGACCGAAGCGGTTTTTTTGAGTTCTTATTATTCTATAAGCTCCGTTTTTTTCGCTTTCAAAATAAAGAACCGTATCGACCATATGCTCCAAAAGTTTGGGCCCGGCCAGATCTCCTTCTTTCGTTATATGTCCCAAAATAAAAAGAGAAACCGAATTTTGTTTGGCCAATCTTAAAAGTTCGGCCGCGCATTCTCGTATTTGAGAAATCCCTCCCGAAGAGGCTCCTATTTCCGGATGATAAACCGTCTGTATTGAATCTATTACTACCGCCGACGGTTTTAGTTTTTTGATTTCTTCCGATATTTTTAAAAGATTTGTCTCCGATAACAGATATATTTTCTTATCGGCTATGCCTAATCTGGCCGCTCTCGAAGAGACCTGCTGACAGGACTCTTCTCCCGAAACATAAAGACAAATATCTCCGCTTTTGGATATGGCGCCTGCGGCTTCGAGCATAAGAGTGCTTTTGCCTATTCCAGGAGGTCCGGCCAAAAGAGTAATTTGACCGTTTATAAATCCGCCGCCCAAGGCTCTGTCAAATTCGCTTATTCCCGTTTTTTTCTTTTCTATTTTTATTTCTTTTGCCTTATCCAGAGTAACGGCCGGAGAACTAAACTCCGTAAAAGTTTTTCTCTCTTTTGCCGAGACTTCCGCTACGGCGTCTTCCTGCAAACTGTTCCATTGTCCGCAGGAAGAACATTGACCCTGCCATTTCGGATAAGACGCGCCGCAGGAAGAACAAATATAAATTTTCTTTAATTTCATTTTAGAGCCAAAGACGATCCCGAAGCCAGGCCGAAAAGATATGCCAAATCCTTATCTTCGAAAAGTATTTTTGCCGTATAATTTATTCTTTTCGTCTCGAGCATATCGGCTATTCTGACTCCGACCTGAGCGTTGGTATTTATCTTAAAATCCAATCCCGCGTCATATCTGGGGGTATTAAACTTTCTTCCTTTGATTATTCTGTTTCTTGAAAAATCGTTGCCTTCCGCAAAAACGGAAAATCTTCCCCATAAAGGATCTCTGTAAAATAATCTATATCTTATTCCCGCGCCGGCATTTCCTCTTATGGCGCCGACATAGATATCGGCTTGTTTTCTTTCCCATCCCATATAAGCGTCTACGAGATTTTTCTCTTCGTAGTTGACTTTTCTGTCTTTATTTTTTATGTTAAAGAAATTGGACATCCCTCCGTAATAGTATTTACTTTCGCTCGTATAAATTCTTACTCCGAAAGAATTCATATTATATTGAGACAGGGGCTCATATCTTGTGTCCCAATGCCAATATGTCTTTATTCTGGAAGCTTTCCCCATCATTTTTTTAATCGAATCGCTGGTTTCTTTGATATTGCTTATTGTCTGTTTTATATCGTTTTTCGAAGCGGAATCCGAAATCATGGCCCCCAGAGGGCCTTCGCCTTTTTCTATTTTGGCTACCAAAGCATCGGTTTTAGTAAGTATCGAATTAATTTTTTCCGTTATATCGTCCATATTGGAAGCGGCTTTTTCCAAAGAAGGTTTGGAAACGGATATCATCTCGCTTAAATCGGCGGAAATTTCTCTTAAGTTTGAAACCGCTTCGTTAAGATTTTTTGTAAATTCGCCTTTATTATTTAAACCTTTCATGAAATCCTGCAAATCGGAAACCGCGTTTATTATTGCTTTATCCAGAGATATTATATTTTCGCCGTAAACTGTCTCCCCCTCTTTTATGGTTCCGCTTTGCGGATCTCCTTGATCTATCTGCAGAAATTTGGAACCTATTATACTGGTGGCCCCTATCATGAATTTGGAATTTCTATATATTTCTACCCCTCTTCTAACCGATAATACCACGGCGACTTGATCTTTGTCCATGTAGATCTCTTTTACCTTTCCCACTTCCACGCCGCTAAGTTTTATATTCGATTTATCAGCCAGACCGGAAATATCTTTAAATTTTACGGTAAAAAGGTAATGGCTTTTGAAAGAAAAATCGCCGAGCAAAAAAATCCCTGTGGCTAAAAAAAGCAAGCCGCTTAAAACAAAAAGACCGACTTTAGTTTCGTCTTTCATTGGTTCTCCGAATATATTATATAAATTATAATCTTTTGTCTGCGCAAGAACAATTTTCCAAAAACTCTTTTACCATGGCATTTTTACTTTCTCTTATTTGCGAAGGAGAACCTATTTCTATTATTTTTCCGCCGTAAAAAAAAGCTATTCTATCCGATATCTCCATCGCCAATTTAACATCGTGAGTTACCACCACGGAAGTAACCTTAAGTTTTTCGGACATTTCTTTTATCAACTTGGCCACCGTCTCGCCGGTAACCGGATCCAAACCGGTAGTCGGCTCGTCGTATAAAAGGTAAGAAGGTCCCGGAGCTATGGCTCTGGCCAAAGCGGCTCTCTTTTTCATTCCGCCGGAAAGCTCGTTTATTTTTAAATATTCGCTATTTTCAAGTCCGACAAGTTTTAATTTTTCGCCGGCTATTTTCAAGTATTCCCTGGGATTTATGTCCGTCAAATACTTTAAACCGAAAGCCACATTCTCCCAAACGCAAAGAGAATCGAATAAAGCTCCTTCCTGGAAAAGATATCCCATTTTACTTCTTATTTTTTGAATTTCTTTTTCGTCTTTGGCAAAAGCGATATTTTTACCGTCTATAAAGATATCGCCGGAATCCGGCCTATTAAGGCCTATAAGACATTTCAGAAATGTACTTTTCCCGGTTCCCGACGGCCCCATAACCGAAAAGATCTCGCCAGTTTCTATCTTAAGATTAAGTCCGTCGAGTACTTTCTTGCCGGGATAATTCTTTACCAGATTTTTTATTTCTATCATAAATACCTCTATTTTATGACCGCGAACTTGCCTTGTTTTTTTATCTTACCGGAACCTTTGCGGCTTTCTATCGTATAAAAGTACACTCCGCTGGTTTTCGCTCCGCTCCATTCCCACCGGTAAGCATAGTCAGGACTGCTTATGTTTGGGCTGCCTATTATTGTATGCTTTTTCACAAGTTCGCCTCCCACGCCGTATATCCTTATTTCCACACTGTCGGCTATGCCGGTTTCTATGTGGAAGATGGGATTATCGCCGCCGCGAGCGGGGTTGGGCGCCACGAAAATACGCCCGGCAGCAAATTCTGTTCCTTTTACCTTTATCTCCTGCGTGCTATATCCGCCGGTTACCAAATAATCCGCTTCATTGCTATTTACCATAAGTCCATCATAACTCTTGCGCCTCGCTTTTACCCTGTAGCCGCCGCTTATAATATTAGGAGTTAATCCTTTTATCTGCGTATCATTCCACAGTGTTAAATATGCGGTAGTATTGCCAAACAATACTTCAGTTCTGCCGTTTTCGTAATTACCAAAACTTTCGCCGCTTATTGTAAATACGGCGCCGACATTTCCGGATTGCGGACTTATGGCGCTTATTTCAGGATAAATTACGGTTATATTGGATGCCATACTTTCGCTTAAGCCGCCGTTTATATCGCGGCGGACTTTAAGCGCGTGTTCGCCGGCGCTCGCACCGGGCAGCTTGCCCTGTATCTTGCCATCTGTCCACAGGCTCAAGTAACAGGTCGCTTCGTCTAATAGCACGTTTGTCTTGCCGCTTATGTAATTGCCGAAGTTTGCGCCCGTTAATGTGAACTGACCGCCGTAGGCCGCCGTGGAGGGTGCGCTCTCTATAGAGGGGACGTTCATTGTCCATTCCCCCGCCGCCGCGCTCACTTCACCGGATACGCCGCCCGCTGGATATGACCGCTTTACTGTTACGCTATAGTTGCCGCTGCTAAGTGTTATCCCGCTTGCATAGTCCATAGACGGGACCGTACCCTGTATCTTCGTGTCCGTCCAAAGGCTTAAATAGGCTGTGGTGTTATTGAACAGCACATTGGTCTTGCCGCTTGCGTAATTGCCAAAGTTTTGACCCGTTATGGTAAACGGCACTCCTATTGGGCCTGAGCTTGGCGTAAGGCTGTAAACTTGCGGTATCGTTAATGTAAAGACAACCGTGTTTGATTCTTCCGTCGCATTATTAATATCACGACGTACCCTTACCGTATAAGCGCCGGAAGATAGGGATAAGCCGGTGGTA
>JAAYVI010000041.1 GCA_012517235.1 Elusimicrobiota bacterium
AAAAATCTACCATTGTTTTGACCAAAACGGGTCTCACCCCGCTATGGCCCCTGGCCAATTCTCCGGCTCTTATAAAAAGCAAAGCCCTCGACTCTAAGTCGCTTAAAGGCTCTCCCACTCCGCAGGCATGGCTTCTTATCAGATTAAGCTGAAGCTTGTCCAAATTTTCGGAAGAAACGACTTCGCTGGCCAATTGACCGAAGCCGGTATTTATTCCGTATATTATTTTTCCGCTTTTAAGCAGATTTTCCAGAGCTTTTCTGGCAAAAAAAAGTTTTTTTTCCCGGCTTTTGGGAAATTCGAATTTTACTTGTTTGCCGAGAATTTCCGGCAATTCCTCCAAAAGAAATTTATCTCCGATATTAAATTTTTTCACAATATCCTCCTTATTGAGCCGCTTTTATCAGTTCTTTTACGGTCGAAATCCCGTCTTTTTTAAGCATAACCGTAAAATGCTCGAAAATCTGTCTGGTCATTTCTATATCGCTTGCCGCTCTATGCCAGTTTTCGCAGGATATGCCCAATCTTTTGGCTATATCGCCCAATTTATTGCTTCTAAATTTACCCATTTTAACGGCCATTTTCCAAGTATCTACGGTCAAAAGCTTTGGGAAATTAAACCCCGCTCTTTGAAATTCGTTTTCCAAAAAAGCCACGTCAAAATTTATATTGTGTCCCACTAAGACCGAATCCTCTATCCTTGAAACTATCGCCGGAATAAGAGAAGAAAATACGGGTTTATCCGCCACCAAATTATCGTCTATGCCGTTTAACTTTACTATGTCGGGAGGTATGGGTATTTGAGGATTTACCAGAGATGAAAAAAAATATACCTTATTGAAATTTTTATATCCCGACATCGCTATTTCGCAAATTCTGTCTTTCTTGCTCGACAGACCGGTAGTTTCAACATCCAAAAAGGTAAACAAAGCGTCGTCTAAAGATAAATTTTTAAGATTCATAATCCTGTTTTCTTTTTTGCGTATTCAAAAGCCGATTTTTCATAAAAAACAAAAATAACCTTTTTTGGAAATTCGTTCTTTTTTAAAAATCGGCTTACCGTTTCGTAAGCGGCGTCAAAAGCTTCTTTATAAGGATAAAAATAAACTCCCGTGCTTATGGCGGGAAAAGCTACGCGGTCGAATTTTTTATCGGCGGCAATTTTCAAAGAATTTTCATAACAAGACGATAGGACTTCCCTCTCTTTGAAGTTTCCCCCTTTCCAAAAAGGACCTACGGTATGTATTATGTTCGAAGCGGTCTTCATTTCATAAGCCGGAGTAATTACGGCTTCTCCGGGTTTTAATGTTCCTATCTTTTTTATTATTTCCGAACATTTTTCATAAAGTTTGCGGCCTGCGGCTTTATGTATGGCACCGTCTACCCCTCCTCCTCCCGACAGAGAGGAATTGGCGGCATTTACCGCCGCGTCGCAAGAAACGGAAGTTATATCTCCCAAAAATATGTCTATGCGGGAATTTATATCAAAATCCATAATACGCCAATCGAGACAGTATACCGAAAAAAGAGGCAAAAAATATGGAACCGTAAAAATTAATCGGAGAAACGTCCATTATTCTCTTTTTCTTAACATAAAAAAGCTGAATAAACCAAAGTAAAAGAAGACCTATCCACCAAATCCCCGGCATCATAAAAAAAGCCCAAATAACCGTTCTTTCAAAAATCATGAAATACTTTTGATCAAATCCCGGGAAATCCGCATTTGAAAAATCTTTTTCCAAAAAATAAAAAAATACCGTTGCAAAATGAGTTACCATTACCAAACAGCAAACCATGAAAACCCATTTTTCCGCAATTAAACCCGAAGAGGCAAAGGAGAAAGGAGAAAACATAAATATAAAATATAAATGAGCGAATTGATCGGCAATAAAACTGAAAGTATTATCCGGATATTTCAGTTTTTTTATCATATAAACGCGTACCTCGTCGACGGTAAAATGAACCGCCGAAAGCAATAGTAAAGCCGCCAAGCCGGAAAACGGAACCGAAAAAATATAAAACCATGTTTTCCATATATATTCCCGAACTAAAATATAAGAAAATATGGTATGAGTAAAAACATGCAAAAACATTCCGGCCAAAGCGCTTCTCTTTGCTTTATTTATATAATCGGTTTGAAAAGTAAAATCGGCTAAAAGATGCGCCAGAATTAAACGCCAAAAAATTTCCATTTTATTTGCTCGTCAGATTAAATACTCCGTCGAAGCTTTCTTCTCCTTTTTTTATTTTACGGCAAAGATCAAGATAAAAAGCCGAAGGGCCGTCTTTAGAATCATATTTAAGAGCTTGCTCGAATAATTTTTCGGCTTTTTCATATTCCTTATTATAGAAATATTTTACGGCTTTTTCATAATCTTCATAAATAGGCGATATTTCATTTTTGTCTTCGATAAAACAAACAGGTTCGTAAACATCTACCGGCAAAACTTTTCCTACTACTCTCACCGATCCCAAAAATCTGGCGTATATTTCATTTTTAGCTTCGTCATAAACGTCT